>CALEHF010000390.1 GCA_937876125.1 uncultured bacterium | reverse complement strand
CTGGTACCCCGGCCCCAGAGACCCCGGCCCCAGAGACCCCGGCCCCAGAGACCCCGAAGACGATCCGCCACTACGAAATTGTTCGTGAACTCGGGCGCGGAGGAATGGGCGTGGTCTACGAAGGCTACGACACCCAGCTCGATCGCCGAGTCGCCATCAAATCGATCCACTGGGATCAACATCGCGACCAATTGCGGATCGAGCGCTTTCGACGCGAAGCGCAACTCCTCGCTTCTCTCCACCACCCGAACATCGGCGCGATCTACAGCTTCGAACGTGCGGAAGAGGGGCACTTCCTCATCCTCGAGCACGTCGAAGGCGAGACCCTGAGGGCTCGTCTCAAGAATGGTCGCCTCGAGATCCAGGATGCAACCGCCATCGCGAGCCAGATCGCCGATGCCCTTGCAGCCGCCCACGACCAAGGTGTGGCGCACCGTGATCTGAGTCCCTCGAACGTCATGGTGCGCATCGATGGCAAGGTGAAGGTCCTCGATTTCGGCCTCGCCCGTTCGATCGGCGATGAACAACCGAGCGATCGTACGCAGAGCCCGGTCATGGGAACGCCGAGCTACATGAGTCCGGAGACTCTCCGCGGCGGCCGGAGCCGAAAGTCGGCGGACGTTTGGGCCTTCGGTTGTCTCCTGTTCGAAGCACTGACGGGAACTCGAGCGTTTGATGCGCCGAATGATGGTCTGCTTGTGGGCAAGATCATGCACGTGCCGCCACCGTTCGAACGGCTCCCCCGCGAAACCCCGGAGTCTGTCGTTCAGCTGCTGAAGCTTTGTTTCGAGAAGGACCCGGCGCAGCGCCTCGAGAGCCTGCATCTCGCAATCCCTGCGCTGACGGATGGATCGTTCGAAGGGCTTCCCGCCTCGGGCCAGCAGAGAGTTGAAGCGTCTCCACTGCAGCGATCGGTTCGGGTTGGCGATCCCGTCCAACTTCGATTGTTCTTCGAGAACGGGGGCCACGCCTCCGCCGAGTTCGAGGTCGAAGTCGCCACGGGTGATGGTTGGGACCAGATTTCCCCCCCGCTCGGCTTGCTCGAGTTGCCCGCGGAGACCACTCGCGAACAGCTCGTGATTCTGACCCAGACTCAGTCAGGGTCTCGTCGGCTGCCAGAGATTCGAGTTCGTGTCGACGGAGAGCAGCGAACCATCCAGTCTGTCCCCTCGCGGATCACGGTCGAAGACTCTGCACACAACCGGCCGGTCCTTCCGCGGCGAGAGTGGGAGTCCCTCGAGTCGAGTATCGCTTCGATCGCCAGTGACTCGGGTGTGTTGCACCTGATCGTCGGCGCGGCCGGAACGGGGCGGACTGTCTCGTTGGACCACGTGGACCTCGTGGCTCGAGGCCTCGGAATTCGAGTTTTGAGAGCGAATGCTCGAAGCGGTGTCGGGCAGCGACTCAAACTCGTCCACGACTTGCTGAGGAGTTTGCTCTGCATCGTCGAGTCGGAGCAGCGCGACGCATTGCTCGAGAAGACAGCACGCCGACGTCTTGGCGAGCTCTTCGGTCGCGGCTCGCCTAGCGTGGAGTTCTTCCTCTCACAGCTCCTCGGGCAGGAGCTCGAACCCGAGGACTCACCGACCCAGCAGTATCGGTGGTATCGACTGATTGCGAGCCTCACTCAGTCTGTGCCTTGCGTAGCGCTCGTCGACGATCTCGAGCACGCGGATCCTGCGTCCCTCGAGCTACTCCTCGCCATCCTGGAACGATGCCACGAGGAACACATCCCATTTGCGGTCGTGGGAACGATGGCCGAGCTTCCGAGCCATGGGCGAGCCGAACCCACGGTTCTCGACCGACTTGTTGCCCCTCGTCCTCGATTGCAACGAACGGTGATGACTTCGATCACGGCCGAGGAGATCGACGCCTTGCTCGCGCTTCGCTACCCCGGTTCGAATCACCTCGATTACTCCCCGGGACTCGCCGACGCGATCCACACTCGAAGTGGTGGACACCTGGGGATGATCGAGGAGATGATCGAGGCGCTTTCCCGAAATGTGGACGGCCGCCAGGGCTTCTTCCGACTCATTGGGACATCGTGGAGCGTGCGGCCGGAGGTGACCCCGCAAGCGCTGCTCTCCGCAATGCCGAGCCAGTATGTAGATCTCTTGGCACTAAGGGTTGATGAGATGACCGACGAAGGGCGCGCGATCTTCGAGACGGCAGGTCTTCTCGGCACCGAGATTCCGATCTCCGTTCTCGAAGCGCTCTTCGAGGAGGGGAGTACGCTCGACGATGGCCTCGACCAGCTGGAATCTCTCGGCATCTTGTTGCCCACCGATCCAGAGCTCACGCAGTATCGATTTCAGAATCCGTCATTTGCGACGATCGCGGTGCGGCAAATCGAACTTCGAGGAAGTCGTCAAGCCCGACGGCGTCGGCTCGAAGTCTCGAAGTGTTTGCAGGATCTCTTTTCCGAACCGCGCTACGCCGAGGAGCTGGGGCTACGGCTCCTCGAGCTCGGCGACTTCTCTTCTGCATTGCCTCCGCTGATGAAGGCGCTCGAGCAGCACGTTCGGCTCCGTCAGGCGGCCGACGCGGATCAGCTGGCGGCGCGGGTGACCGAGATCGTGGATCAGATAGGTTGGAGTGATCCACGACGAGAGCTCGAGTGGCTGGCGCTCGAGGGGCGTGTCCATACTGCGTGCGGAAGGCTCGAGCGAGCGGAGGCGTCGATTCGCGCGGCCTTCGAACTCGCCGAGCAACTCGACGACGTCCGATCGAAGGCGAGTTCCCTGGTCCAACTGAGCGAGATCGCGTTCCGAAGAGGGCAATTCGAGCAGGTTTGCGAGCTCGCTCAACAAGCGCGAGTTCTCGCGCGCGCTCCCGAACTCGAACGAATTCAGGCCGATGCGGTGCAGAACCTCGCGACAGCATTTCGTCGTCTCGGAGACCGCGACCGAGCGCGGGAACTCTGGGAGGAAAATCGACGCAGATATGTGGCGTGGAGTGATCGGAGCGGGGAGGCCCGAGCCACAAACAATCTTGGGATCCTGCACTACGAAGAGAATCGACTCGACGAGGCGGAGCGCTGCTTTCGGATCACGGAGTCGATCGGGTGCGAACTCGACAATCTGGACTTCCAGACCCATGCCCGGGTGTGGCTCTCGAACGTCGCCTTCAAGCGCGGGGACCTCGAGGCAGCGCGCTCGGGCTACATCGATGCGGTGTCAGCATTTCAAAAGGTCCAAAATCGCCGCGCTCTCTCCCGCTGCTACTACAACCTCTCGGAGGTCGAAGCCTTGCTCGGGAACCTGGACGCAGCCCGCCCAGCAGCGGAACGCGCTGCAGCTCTGTGCGCGGAAATGTCGGATCGTGCAGCTGAGGCTGAGTATCGGCTGAGTCGAGCCGGAATCGAGTGGCTTGCGGGGGAGGATGACTGCGCCCGATGCGAGCTTCGAGATGCGCGCGAGGTGTCTCCGGCGATTGCGGCGCCCATTCGTCGACGGGCATTCGAGGCACGGGCGGCTCTTCTCGAAGATCTACTGGGCGATTCACAGCCGCTCGTGCAGCTCGCAGCACAGCTCGAACTTGGCCAGACCACAGAACTCGAAATCCAGCTTCTCGAGGCGACTGTGCGCATGCGCGCGAAGCACTACGAGGGCCACTCGCTCTCGGCAGAGGCGGGCGAAGAAGCGCGGGACTTGATCCGGCGAGCAGGCCCCGACACTCTGACCGAGTCGGTCGGACTGGCGACAACACTGCAACTCTTCGCAGAAGCAGCCAGCGACTCGATCGAAGAGCTACTCGGTTTTTCGCCCTCCGAGTCCCCGGCTGCCGCCTGGATCGAGCTCGCGCTTCCCAAGCTCACGACCACCCCCTGAACGAACCAGCCGAACACGCGAGACGAGTGCATAAGAAAACTCGTCGCCCCCCGCGGCCGATGCCGGCGGGAAGCGACGAGAGTCTGAGGCAAGAGAGCGAGAAGGCTGCTAGTTGGTGCTGATGTTGAGCTGGAACTCTTCGCTCTGCCAGGGGGTGTAGACGTCGATCACGATGATCACCATTTCTCCCGCGGCCAAGTTGAGGAACAGTTCGGAGTGACCTGTTCCACCCGCCTGGTCATTGCAGGCGATCTCGTTGCCTGCGGAGTCGAGCACGAACAGGACGGTGTCGAGTGTCTGCGAGCCGAACGTGTCAATGCGGTAGGTGTTCGACTCCGGCGCGCTGAATTGGCAGGCGCGATCGGGAAGCGTGTCGGCCCAGCAAGACCCGCTGTAGTCGTCGTCTTCGCCGGCGACACTACCGGTCATGGAGCCGAGTGCCGCGAATTCGTCCGCCAGCGGGGACAAGGCATGATTGATGTTGAGCTGGAACTCTTCGCTCTGCCAGGAGGTGTAGACGTCGATCACAATGACGATCATGTCGCCTGCAGCCAGGTCGAGGACGAGTTCGGAGTGTCCCGTTCCGCCCGCCTGGTCATTGCATGCGATTTCGTTGCCTGCGGCGTCGAGCACGAACAGGACGGTGTCGTCGGTCACGGATCCGTAGGTGTCGATCTGGTAGAGGCCCGCTCCCGGCGCAGTGAACTGGTAGGCGCGATCGGGAAGAGTGTCGACCCAGCAGCTCCCCGTGAAATTGTCGGTTGCGCCGGCAACGCTTCCGAACGTCGTGCCCAGAGTGGCAACTTCGTTGACCGTGGGGGGCCCTGTCGTGGGGGGCACAGCGATCCACTCTTCAATCCCACCGCAGAGCCCAGTGGCGGCGTCGACGAGGGTGGACACTTCTCCTGTGAGGAAACCGTTCGGGGTCGCCGTCAGGGTGCCGATCCGAATCTCGCGACCGCCAGCTTCTTCGGTCTCCACATGAATGCGGAGCGTGTCTCCACTCACGGTTCCGAAAGCAATGACGTCAACGAGACCAGGAATCTCGATCGCGACGTTGTTCCCCGACTGCGCGAAGTCGATCGTGACCGTGCCACCCGACGCTCCGCCGCCGCAGTAACTGATCAGCGGATTCGCGGAGACATCCATGAGCGCGGTGAAGTCGTGGGTCGGCGGCGCCGGAGGATCCAAGTCTCCGATACGATTTGCGTTCAGTGTGTACTCATGATTGCAGATACCGATGGGCTCCTCTTGAAGCTGGAACGCGCTCCCGACGATTGAGTTGCCCGCCGCGGACACGGTGAGGAGGAAGTTCATGCTCGAGGAGTAGTTCGAGGCAACCTGCGCACCGAACAGTTCGATGGTTGTGCCGTTCTGGAAACCGACGTAACGGCTCACGCCACCTTGATCCCCAATCTCCAAGTCTATGACATCGCCGTTCTGGCGGATCATCACTTCGGTGGTACCGGACTCGAGTGGCTTCCCGCAATCGTTGCCCACTTCGGTGTAGGAGAGCTGCCACTTGCCGGTGAGAGACGTGCAGCCGGCGAAGTTGTCGCATCCGAGTGCGTCCGCAGTCGGGTCGGCTCCGCATTCCCCATTTGTCGGTGCGGGCAGGGGACCGCCGCCGCCGAACAGGTTGGTGAGGAGCACAATCGGGTCGGAGAGGCTGATATGGCCGTCGTCGTTGACGTCAGCTGCATCGTTGCAGGCCGGAACCTGACCGGGGAGACCAGCAAAAAGGTAGGAGAGGAGCGAGATCGCATCGACGATGGAGACGCTCGAGTCCTGATTGATGTCGCCGCGGGTAAAGGCGTGCTGAGCGTCAGCGACGGTGGGGGCCGCAAAGCTGGCGACCAGGAGAGCGATGGCGAGGGCACAAGTGCGGAGACCGGAGACGCCCGTGGTGGTGAGTTTGACGAGTTGCATGGAAGACACTCCCTTCGAGGTGGTTTCGTTCTGTGGCACGACCGTTCGCGCCACACACCAAGAAGGGGGTTTGAAGGGAGAACCGAACTGCACCGGTTGAGATCGTCGTAAGTGTTGGCCAAGACGTAGGTAACGGAGTCGACTCGCCACGGCCGCGAGAGCGATCGCGAGAGATCAGCGGCTCGGCCGAGGTCCGCAGAAAGTGCACAAGAAAACTCGTCGCCCCCCGCGGCCGATGCCGGCGGGAAGCGACGAGAAACATGGTCAAACAGAGTGAGCAGGCTGCTAGGCCTAGTTGGTGCCGATATTCAGCTGGAACTCCAGGCTGTCCCAAGTCGAGTAGACGTCGATCACGATGATCACCGTTTCTCCCGCGGACAGGTCGAGGAACAGTTTGGAGTGACTCGTTCCACCCGCCTGGTCATTGCACGCGATACTCGTGAGTCCTAGTTGATCGTCACCGTTTGGTTCGCGTCCGTCGTCGCGACGTAGGTCTCGAGGAGTTCCCCGGCGAGTGTGCGGAAGCGCCACGGGTGAGTCGCATAGGTGCCCTGCATGTAGGAATCACCGTCCATGAGAGTTCCGTAATGAAGCTCCAGTCCCGCGAAGTTCACCCAGAACACCTCAAGGGTGGCACCCGACAGGTTCACGATCTCTAGATTGACGTAGGTGTCCGAGGACACGCTCTGGAGCACGTGAGTGATGTTGAGTTGGAACTCTTCGCTCTGCGAGGCGGTGAAGACGTCGATCACAATGACGATCATGTCGCCTGCAGCCAGGTCGAGGAGGAGTTCGGAGTGGCTTGTGCCACCTGCCTGGTCATTGCATGCGATTTCGTTGCCTGCGGCGTCGAGCACGAACAGGACGGTGTCGTTGGTCTCGGATCCGTAGGTGTCGATCTGGTAGAGGCCCGACTCCGGGGCGGTGAAGTGGTAGGCGCGATCGGGAAGAGTATCGACCCAGCAACTCCCCGTGAATTCGTCGGTTGCACCGGCAACGCTTCCGAACGTCGTGCCCAGGGTGGCAACTTCGTCTGCCAGGGCGGGGATCACGACCCACTGTTCGATCCCGCCACAGAGCTCTGCGGCGTCGACGAGAGTGGCCACTTCTCCTACGAGGAACCCGTCCGGGGTCGCCGTCAGAGTGCCGATCCGGATCTCCAGACCATTCTCTTCTTCCGTCTCCACGTGAATGCGGATCGTATCTCCACTCACGGTCCCGAAGGCAACTTCGTCATCCCGACCCAGAATGTCGATCACGACGTCGTTCCCCGCTTGCACGAAGTCGATCGTGACCGTGCCACCTTCGACCCCGCCGCCGCAGTAACTGATCAGCGAATTCGCGAAGACATCCATGAGCTCAGTGAAGTCGTGGGTCGGCGGTGCGGGAGGATCCAAGGCTCCGATACGCACTGCGCTCAATGTGTTCTCACGATTGCAGATACCGCTCATCTCATCCTCCATTTGGAACATGCTCCCGACGAATGAGTTGCCCGCGGCGGACACGGTGAGGCTGAAGTCAAAACTTGCCGACCGGTTCGAGTCCACCTGGGCACCGAACAGCTCGATGGTTGCGCCGCTCCGGAAGCCGACGAAACGGTCCATGCCGCCTTGGCCATTGACCATCTCCATATCAACGACATCGCCGTTCTGGCGGATCGACATTTCGGCGGTACCGGACTCGAGCTGCTTTCCGCAATCGTTCCCCACTTCGGTGTAGGAGACCTGCCACTTGCCGGTGAGATTCGACTGTGCGCTGGCAGCTGCGCCACCGCCACCACCACCACCGCCGCCACAACCGGAGATGACCGAAGCGAGCAAGAGAGCGACCGCGAGGGATGTGAGGCGAATGAAGGACATGGGACACCGCATTTCATTGGAGTTCGGGTTGGCTTGGACACAGGACGAGTCGGCGGACGGGATCAGTGAAACTTGCATGGCGACTTCCCTTTCGAAGTGGTGTGGCTGAGTTGCGACCGACAACGTCGATCGATCTGCCTGGTGAAGGGGCGCCGCCCGAGAAACAGAACAGCGGTTCGCAAGATTTCTGGCCCGCCGGGGCTCGAGCGGCTAGATGAGAAGCCACAAGTCGTTTGTTAAAGGGAGCTTAGCGGAGTTCTAAAGGGAGTCTCCGCAACGAAGAATGAGCGGCGCGGACGAGCGGTGCTCGGACTCTCCGAGGCAGAGGTGAAGTAGGGCTGGCAGTTCGCGAAGGGGTGGCTCGAGTGCGAATTGCGCTGCGGAGGCTTTGGAGATGGGACCCAGGTCGAAGGGGCGCGCATCGTGCCTCGTGACAGTTAGGGTGTCCTGGTGGAAGGTGCCCCCGATGATCGACCGCGACCGATTCGAAGGTTGCTTGCTCGGGCTCGCGCTCGGTGACGCGCTCGGCGCGCCTCTCGAGGGGGGACCACTCGAGCGTCTGGTCTGGCGACTCATCGGCAGAACCCGTCAAGGCGAGATGCGTTGGACCGACGACACACAGATGTCTCTGGACGTCGCCGAGTCGTTGACAGAGCACGGACGGATCGATCCGGATGACCTGGCACGGAGATTCGCCGACAGCTACCGGTGGAGTTGGGGGTATGGCCCGGGAGCGGCGAAGCTCCTCAAATGCATCAAGGGCGGCGCCGATTGGCAGGAGGCGAACCGCTCGGTCTTCCCAGACGGGTCCTACGGAAATGGCGGCGCGATGCGAGCGGCTCCCATCGGGCTGTTCTTTGCTTCGAGGCCTCGCGAGTTGGCAGACGCCGCACGCCGGGCGGCCCGGGTCACCCATGCGCACCCGCTCGGCGAAGTCGGCGCTGTTCTCGTTGCCGCGTCGACGGCGTCCGCCGCGCTGGGTGAGTCTCGAGACGCAGTGCTCGCGGCCGCGACGCGGCACTGTGTTCTGGAAGACAGTTCTCCGGAAGACAGCGCTCCGAAAGACAGTGCTCCGAAAGACAGCCCTCAAGAAAATTGCGCGAAGGATCCGTTCCGTTCGCGCCTCGAGCTCGCGAAACAGTGGTTCGATAGTGGCGACGCGCCGTCCGCCCAACTGATCCGACAACACCTCGGCAATGGCATCGCGACGACGGAATCGTGTGTGACTGCGATCTACTGCGCTCTGCGCTTCGCAGAAGAGCCGTTCCTCGAGATGCAGAACTTCATCGCGTCGGTGGGTGGCGATGTCGACACCATCGGCGCCATGGCGGGTGCGGTGTGGGGGGCGGCCAACGGCGCTCGCCGACTGCCCCCGGAGCCGTTGGCAAAGCTCGAGCAGCGCGAGAGACTCGTGACGGTTGCGGCCGAGTTGCATGGGAAGTGCGGGGAAGAGGCGTGAATTGGCGCTCGGAGGAGGCTGTCACCCGTCCAGCTCGACCACCCCTCCGCGCCCATCCAGCCGCGCGCCCTTCGACGTGTAGTACTCGGGGAGCTCGGTGCGATGGGGGACCGCGCGCTTCCGTCCCACCCCGCCACTCCAGTTGCGACCGGGGAGGCCGCGCTCGGCATAGTGCTTGGCCATCGCGGCGTCGTGCTCTTCGATCGCCCGCTCGAGCTCTCCGTCCCCCGGGTATCGATCGGTGAAAAGTACCCCCGCGATGGGGAGGCGGGGTTTGACCGCCGGGTCCTCCGCCGGCGTTCCGAGGCACAAGCCGAAGAGGGGAAAGACCCCGGCGGGCAGTTCGAGCAGGGCATCGACTGCGGGAAGGTCGTTTCTGAGCCCGCCGATGTAGCAGATCCCCGCTCCCTCCGACTCTGCGGCCACGACCAGGTTCTGGGCGAAGAGGGCCGCATCGATCGCCGCGACCAGGAAGCTCTCGAAGTTCTCGTGGCAGGGGGTGCCGGCATTTGTGGCGAGGAGGCGGTGGCGGCGGCTATCCCCACAGATCACGAGGAACGCCCCCGCTTCCGCGACTTGTCGCTGACCTCCCGTGAGCTCCACCAGGCGCTCCCGGGTTTTGGGCTCGGTAATCCGGATCGCCGAGAACGCCTGGACGTGGCTCGAGGTGGAGGCGGCTTGGCCGGCCTGGACCCAGCGTTCGAGGGTCTCGGTCGAGACGGGATCATTTGTGAATCGGCGGATCGAACGATGTTCGAGCATCCCGAGGATCGTCGCGTCACCCTGCTGGCTCATTGCGCTCCTTCTGTTTTGTCACTCCGGGGAACGGGTTCGGTCCGGATCACGTTTCAGATCGCTTGCACCCCAGAGGGGCGGTCTGTAGGATTCGCCCCTTGTGTCATCCTGCCGACGCTCCCGGGTGATCCCCTCCTGAGGTGAAAACACCCCTCCTCGGGCCGAGTTCGGCGGAGACCGCGATCCTGCGGAGATGACAGACTAAAAGTAGGGAGACCGTCGCCATGAAGGCTGACATCCATCCAGATTACATCGAATGCGCCGTGACCTGTGGTTGCGGGAACAGCTTTGAGACCCGGGCGACCGTGCCGGAGCTGAAGGTTGAGATCTGCTCCGCCTGCCACCCGTTCTACACCGGCAAGCAGAAGTTCGTCGATGCCGCGGGCCGAGTCGAGAAGTTCCAGAAGCGCTTCGCGTGGAAGGAAGACTCGATCGGAAGCGTCTTGACCGACGCCGAGAAGCAACGCGAAGAGCAGCGTCTCGCCCTCGTCGACCAAGAGGCGAAGAAGCGTCAGAAGCTCGTCGACAAGAAGAAAAAAACCGGCGAGCGCCGCGCCAAGATCCTCGAGGACAAGAAGGCGAAGTACGCCGAGCAAGAAGCGGCTCAGAAGGCTGAAGAAGCGGCGAAGGCCGCGGCCGATGCTGCGGCCCCGGCAGCGGCTGTGACGCCTGCCGCCGACGCGCCGGCGAGCGATGCCCCAAAAGCAGAAGCCCCAAAAGCAGAAGCCCCAAAGGCGGCTGCTCCGGCCGCTGATGCCCCCAAGGCTGAGAACAAGCCCGCCAGCGACGCCTAGCTCTCACTTTGAAAACACGGGCCGGATGGACTCGAGGTCCATCCGGCCCGTGTTCTTTTTTGCCTTGTCGGCTCTCATTACTTTGGCTGAGTCCCTGCTCGGAGGCTTTCGATGAGCGATCATGATCAGAGTTTTCTCGAGGCCCCGATCGAGGGGAAGTTGTTCGAGAATCTCTCGGCCAAGGAACAGCGCTTCGTTGAGCTGGAAGAACTCATCGGCGATCCCGACACCCAGAACGATCGCGCCAAGTTCCAAGAGATTCTCAAGGAGCACGGCATGACCGCGACCATCGTCGGGAACTTCCGTGAGTACAAGAGAGTGGTCAGCGAGCTGGCCGAGGCGAGAGAGCTCGCCGAAGGGGATGACCCGGAGATGCGGGAGCTGGGACTCGCCGAGATCGAGCCCCTCGAAGTCGCGGGCCGCCAGAGTGCGAGAGACATTCGGATCACGATCCTCGATCAGCAGGTCGAAGGCGCCGATGCGGTGATCTTCGAGATCCGCGCCGGCGCAGGGGGCGACGAGGCCGCACTCTTCGCGTCCGACCTCTTCAAGATGTACTCCCTCTATTGCGAGAAGCACCGATTCAAGATCGAGGTGCTCGAGGAGAACCAGACTGACCTCGGCGGATACAAGGAGATCATTTTCGGCGTGAAGGGGAAGGGTGCGTACTCGCGCTTCTGCTTCGAGTCGGGTGGGCACCGGGTGCAGCGCGTCCCGACGACCGAGACGCAAGGGCGGATCCACACTTCCGCCGTGACCGTCGCGGTGATGCCTGAGGTCGAGGAGACCGAAGTCGAAATCGCCGACAAGGATCTCCGTATCGATACGTTCTGTGCATCGGGCCCTGGCGGACAGAAGGTCAACAAGACGGCCAGCGCGGTGCGGATCACGCATATTCCGACCGGCGTGGTCGTGTCGATCCAGGACGAGAAGTCGCAGCACAAGAACAAGTCGAAGGCGATGCGCGTCTTGCGCAGTCGGATCAAAGAAGCAGACGACCGCCAGCGACACGAGAAGGAAGCCACGCTCCGGCGTACCTTGATCGGCTCCGGCGATCGCAGCGATCGAATTCGAACCTACAACTATCCGCAAAACCGCATCACAGACCACCGAATTGGTGTGTCGGTGCACGGCCTCGAACGGTTCATGGCCGGCGAGATCGACGATCTCCTCTTTCAGCTCGAAGCTCACGATCGCGAAGAGCGGGTTCAGAACCTCTGAGCAGAAGCGCACGTCTTAAAGAACTGCCGCACGATTGAGGTGAGCGAAGGAGGCTTTATGGTGCGAACGCTCGCCGACCGCGATCTCGACGACGGTGATCAAAAGCTCATCTCCGACGTCGCGACCCATGGTTTTCACATCGTGCAGGTCGGTGCCCACGCGATCGGTCAAGAATCCGATCTTGCGGGTTGGGCGTTCACGGTGGGGCTCTCCCATCGCTTCGATCACCCTGAACTGACGATCTTCGGACTGCCCGAGGGATTCTCCGCGACGGTTCTTTCCGACCTCGGACAACGCGTCATCGCAGGTGAGCGATTCGATCAAGAGACCGAGCTCGCCGATGTGATCGAAGGGTATTCGCTCTCGTTTCGCCACGTGCGTCCTCGCTGGTACGGGCCGTTCCTCGGTTATGCGCGCTGGTTCCATCGCGGCGATCACTTTCCTGCACTTCAGGTCTATTGGGCCGATCGCGAGAAGCGCTTTCCCTGGGATCGCGACGAGCCAGATCACGATTCGATCCTGCAGCCGCTCCTCTACGAGAAGTCCAAAGAGACGGCGCGGGTGATCCCCTTCCTGGTCATGCTTGAACTCGCCATCCGGGATGAGGAGTAGCGTGTCGACCTTGGGCCCAGTGTTCGAGTCAGTTGTTTTGCGTCTCATCAGGGCGGGTGCCGATGCGCCTCATCTCGATGCCAAGTGGCTTCTCGCGCACGTGCTCGCGATCGAACCCGGAGAGGTCGCAACCCAGAGTGGCAGGTCGGTGAGCGCCGTGGATCTGGCCCGACTCGACGGGTTGGTTGCCGAGCGGGGACGCGGTGTCCCGCTCGCTTATCTGCTCGGGGAGTGGGAGTTTTGGAGCTTGCCTCTCTTCGTGACCTCCGACGTTCTCGTCCCTCGCCCCGAGACCGAGCTCTTGGTCGAATGGGGGAGCGCTCTTCTCCGCGACGATCCAGAGCCCCGCATCGCCGATATTGGAACAGGCTCCGGCTGCATCGCGGTGGCGCTCGCGACGATGCTCCCGGCTGCAACGATCGACGCGGTCGATCTCTCCACTGCGGCGCTCGCCGTCGCGGCGCGGAACGTCGCACGACATAAGCTCGAAGACCGCGTTCGCCTGCTCGAAGGGGATCTGCTCGCACCGCTCGCCGATCACCCCGTCTACGATCTCATCGTGAGCAATCCACCGTACATCACCCCCGGCGATCCGCGGCTCGAGGCGAATGTCGCAGCCCATGAGCCTGCCCTCGCGCTCTATGACAAGGAAGTCGGTGACGGTCTCGGTTTCTACCGCCGCCTCCTCGAAGCGGCGCCCGGACGTCTTTTTCCGCGGGGATCTCTGCTTCTCGAGCTTCCCGAGGACGGAGCGGCGACGGTCCGGGAGAGCGCAGAGGCCCGCGGGTTCACGGTCGAGATGCGGAGAGACCTTGCGGGAATCGAGCGTGCACTCTTGTGTCAGTGGAACGGGTTTTCTGGAGGGACGCCGTCGTAGGAGTGCGGGCTACTCAGCGACGGTCTTGTGGAAGTTGCGCTCGAGCGTCTCGAGGAAGCGTTTGCGAACGATGGGCTTGGACTCGTAGTCGTCGCAACCTGCGGCAATGCACTTCTTGCGATCGGAATCGAGCGCATGTGCGGTCACGGCGATGATCGGCAGTTCGTATCCCATCGCTCTCAGCTGCGTCGCGGCGGCGTAGCCATCGAGCTCCGGCATCTGCATGTCGAGCACCAAGAGGTCGAATGGCTCACCTGTCGTCTCTGCGGTATGGACAGCATCGATTGCAAGTCGACCGTTCTCGACGATCGTCACCTCGGCTCCCGCCTTCTCGAGGATCAAGCGGAAGAGCTCTTGGTTGTCGGGTCCATCTTCTGCGACGAGGATTCGAGCACCCGAGGCAAAACTTGGAAGGGTCGCGACGGGCTCGACACGCGGCGTGTTGCTCCGAGACGTGTTGACCCACGGGATCCCGATCAGGGACCCGGTCGAAATCGAACTGCGGAAAGTACTCCCTTGGCCCGGCTTGCTCTCGACTGAGATTTTGCCTCCGAGCAGGTTCGAAAGCCTCCGACTGATCGAAAGGCCGAGGCCCGTACCCCCGAACCGGCGTGTCATCGTCGAGTCCGCCTGCGTAAACGGTTGGAACAGTTTCGAAAGCGTTTCCGGTTCGATACCGATCCCTGAGTCTTTCACCGAGAAGGACAACTGTCCGTCGACCCCTCCTTGTTCGGGGATGACGTCACCCACCTCGAGCGTCACCGATCCCCTTTCCGTGAACTTGATCGCGTTGCCGATCAAGTTGAGCAGAATCTGTCGCAACCGGGTGGGGTCTGTCTCGATCGTCTCTGGAAGTTGTGGAGGCATCACGAGGTCGAGGGTGAGCCCTTTCGCGTCGGCGCGTCCTTTGAGAAGAGACACCGTCTCTCTGGCGAGACTCGGGACGTTCACCCGCTGCTTCTCGGCGTCCATATGGCCCGCTTCGATCTTCGAGAAGTCGAGGATGTCGTTGATCAAGTTGAGCAAGTGTTTGCCGTTTCGGATGATTGCATCGGCTGAGGCGCGACGATCGTCGACCGAGATCTCGGGGTCGAGCAGTTGCTCTCCGAAGCCGAGCACGGCATTCAGGGGCGTGCGGATCTCGTGGCTCATGTTCGCAAGAAACTCACTCTTGGCGGCGGTCGCTTTTTGCGCGTGGCTCGCCGCAGCGACCGCGGTATCTCGGCTCTCAGCGAGCCGATATTGTTGTCGTTCGATCTCTCGAGCCATCCGATTGAACGCCTCACCGACCCGACCGAGCTCATCGCTGCCTTCAGGTGCGCTGGTCGAGAAATTCCCCTCGGAGATTCGATGGGACTGTGCAGCGAGGACCCGAATCCTGCGCGCCAGCGAGTGGCCGACCGTCGCGCAGATGATGGCGAGGGCGACTTGGGTCATGATGGTGTGGAAGAGGATCTGCTCTCTTCGCCGCGCGAGAGTCGGCGCGAACCGACTCTCGTCGATCGAGATCACAACCCTGCCGTGCCGATCTCCGGTCTTCGAAAGCTCGTGAGAGAGAGTCTGCGGGATCCCGATGAGTGGGCCCCGCACCGATGCGGGCTCCCAGTCGATGACGGTATGCCCATCGACCGTGATGCGTCCACGACGGAGCTCGGGGAGAGTGTTGCGGAAGTCTTCGAACGCAGCGGCAAGGCGATCGTCATCCTCGAGAATGACGTCGTAGACCACCCGCCGCCCAAACTCCTCGAGGAAGTCCGCACCGACCGAGGCGGCGTTGTCGCGCGCTTCGTGCTTGGTGCGATCGAACTCCATGAATCCGGCGAGCCCCGTGACGAATGCGAGGGGGATCCCGGTCCAGAGACCGATCCGAACGCCGAGTGGCAGTCGAAAGCTCATCGCAGTCCCCTCGACACACGTGGGGGTGTGATGCTGGGAGCGAAGGGGTATCGGTTGGTGCGCGTCATCGTCTCCGTCCCCGGGCTCCATGAGGTTCCCTCGGTCGTGAACCGGGGAGAGTGCGCGATGCACTCACTTCGATATCGACCGATGGGGATGGCGAGCTTGAGACCTACGATCGGGAGAACGACCTCCTTATCTTTCCCTCGCCTTGCGCCCGAGAGTGCGCCGCCTAGAATCGCCGGATACCTACGCACGAAGGGCTGCTCTCCGCGCCTGAGTAGACCTCGAGAGCGGGTGATGCCAGCCGCGACGATCAGCAGAATGGGGAACACTCAAGTGCAACAATTGGAGATCCACGGCGGCAAGGTGCTCAACGGGACCGTCGAGATTTCGGGTTCGAAGAATGGTTCTTTACCGATTCTCTTCGCTTCGATTCTCGCCGAAGAGCCGGTCACCCTCCGCAACGTGCCCCCTCTCAGCGACATCCACACCACCCTTAAGATCCTGTCAGAGCTGGGGTTGTCAGTAGAATCCCAGGGTGAGGTCGATGCCGATGGGCTGACGATCCGGATCGCCGCTGCGGGAGAACTCGAAGCGACCGCGCCCTATGACATGGTGCGTCGGATGCGCGCCTCGATCTGCTGTCTCGGCCCGCTCCTCGCCCGCCAAGGTCGCGCGCGGGTCTCGTTGCCCGGCGGGTGTGCCATCGGCGACCGCCCGGTCGATCTCCACCTGAAGGGACTTCGCGCGCTCGGGGCCGACATTCGCATCGAGCACGGCTACATCGAAGCCCGCGCCGATCGCTTGGTGGGTGCGACGACCTACTTGAGTGGGCCCTTTGGGCCGACGGTCCTCGGGACCGCAAACGTGATGATGGCCGCCTCACGCGCCGAGGGAGTCACGACCATCGAGGGCGCGGCGTGCGAGCCGGAGATCCGCGGGCTCGCCCGGTTCCTCCAGGCGCTCGGAGTTCCGGTTGAAGGCGCGGGAACTCATCAGGTGCGCATCGAGGGGCAGCCAAACCTGCGAGGTGCGGATTTCACCATGCCTCCCGATCGCATCGAAGCAGGGACCTACATCCTCACCGGCGCGCTCGCCGGCGGCGAAATTCGGGTCGAGGGTTGCGATCCGTCTGAGCTGCGCTCGCTCTTCGATGTGCTCGAGCGGATGGGAGTCCCGCACGAGATCGGAGAAGACTATGTGATCGTGACCGGGGTCCCACGGCTGAAGCCGGTCGATGTCGCGACGTTGCCGTTCCCCGGCTTCCCCACCGATCTCCAGGCGCAATTGATGGCGGTCCTCACCCGAGCCCAAGGGATCGGCCTGATCACCGAAAAGGTCTATCCCGATCGTTTCATGCACGTGGCCGAGCTGAACCGTCTCGGCGCTCGGATCCGGAAGGAAGGCCCGACTGCGATCATCGACGGAGGCCATCGCCTCTCCGGGGCCGACGTGATGGCGAGCGATCTCCGCGCCAGCGCGAGTTTGGTGATGGCGGGGCTGATCGCCGAGGGGACGACGCGGATCCATCGGATCTACCACCTCGATCGGGGATACGTAAACATGGAGAAGAAGCTCAATCGCCTCGGGGCGAAGATCGAGCGGATCCACGACGAGTCCGGGGTGTGATTGGGGGCCCGCGGGGTCTCATTACGACGCGCTCTTGCAGGTTTCTGCCGATTGGTGGACCTCTGGCGGGTGATGGCGCATGATGCGTCACAGTGCCCCGTCCGCTCTCGATCGACGAAGCGCGCATCGAGCGGGACGCATCCAAGGATACTAGCCGCACCCCGCGGGGACCGATCCCCGCCTCGAGGAGACCGAGAATGCTCGATAATCTGACTCGCCGCTTCTCCGATATCGTCGGAGGGCTTCGCGGGAAGAAAATCACCGAATCGAACGTCAAAGAGACGGTCACCGAAATCCGTCGCGCGCTCCTCGAAGCGGACGTCGCGCTTCCCATCGTGAAAGACTTCGTCAAGCGCGTGCGCGAAGAAGCGCTCGGCGCAGAAGTCGTCGAAGGAGTCGACGCCGGTCAGCACTTCACCAAGATCGTCGAAGATTCCCTGACCGATCTGATGGGTCCGGAAGATCCCGAGATCACTTGGCGGAAGAAGGGCCCCACCATCATTCTGATGGCGGGCCTTCAGGGCTCCGGTAAGACCACGACCTGCGGCAAACTGGCGAAGCACCTGCGCGACAAGAAGGATCGACGGCCGATTCTCGTTGCGGCCGACCTCCAACGCCCCGCGGCGATCGAGCAGCTGAAAGTGCTCGGCCGCGACCTCGACATTCCCGTCTTCCACGAAGCTGGCCTCACCCCTCCGGAGGTGTGCGCGAGGGCTGTGAAGGAGGCGATGGGGAAGGGGTGCGACACCGTCATCCTCGATACCGCCGGCCGCTTGCACATCGACAACGAGTTGATGGCGGAGCTGAAACTCATCGCCAAGAAGACCGCGCCGGACGAGATCTTCCTCGTTTGCGATGCGATGACCGGTCAGGACGCCGTGACCTCGGCGCGCGACTTCAATGACGCGCTCGAACTGACTGGCGTCATCTTGACCAAGCTCGACGGCGATGCCCGTGGTGGTGCCGCGCTCTCGGTGAAGTCGATCACCGGCAAGCCGATCAAGTTCATCGGGGTCGGTGAGAAGCTCGATAAGCTCGAAACTTTCCACCCGCGTCGGATGGCGGGGCGGATCCTCGGCATGGGCGATGTCACGAGCCTGGTCCAAAAGGCACAGGACGTCATGGATGTGGGCGAGCAGGAGGAGATGCAGCAGAAGCTCCTCGAGGCTCGATTCGATCTCGACGACTTCCTCAAGCAGCTCGGCCACCTGAAGAAGCTCGGTGGGATCAAAGATCTGCTCGGTCACCTGCCCGGCATGGGCGGACGGACGGACGAGCTCGATCTCCAAGGCGATGAGTTGATGTCGATCGAGTGCATGATCCAATCGATGACGAAGCAAGAGCGCCGTCGTCCCGAGATCCTGAACACCAGCCGCCGCAAGCGCATCGCAGTCGGCTCCGGTCGCAAGATCGAAGAAGTCACCGATCTCTTGAAGCAGTTCAAGCAGATGCAGATGGTGATGCAGCAGATGAACCAGTTCGGCAGTGGTCCCCTGGGCAAGCTCAAAGGGATGCGCGCGATGAAGAAGCAAATGCAGGGCGAGTCTGCTCACGAAATCATGCAGGGGATGGGGGGCGGCCCCGCCCTCATGGCTCCCCCCGGACCCGAAGGCGGCCCCGCGCTTCCCGGGCAGAACCGTCCCGTGAACCCGCAGCAGGCAGGGGGGCTCTTCGGCGCTCTCGCCGGACAACAGCAAGAGTCGAAGAAGCCCGGCAAGCATCGCCCGCCGAAGGATGACATTCGCAAGAAGCGAAAGTCGGAGCGTCAGAGGAAGAAGAACTCGCGGAAGAAGTAGCCGCTCGGAATGAGTTTTCCGACAGCCTCCTCGGGGCGCGTCGATCCCATGGATCGACGCGCCCCCAGTGCTTTGTACGCTCACTTCAAGCTCCTAGAGGAGTCGAGGAGTCGGCCTCAGGGGCAGCTGTTGAAGCTTCCGCACGTGAGCGGATCGTTCGTGAGATCGGGACCGCACGCACTCGGAGCGGCGAGAGGGATCGTGGGATTCCCGAACAGCGAGACGAGCTCCGCCACTGCATCGGCAATGTCGAGATCGCCGTCGTCGCTCGCGTCGCACGCCTGGGGGCAGTGGGCGACTTGGGTGGGAGAACCGAACAGCATGTTGAGCAAGAACACGACATCTGCGAGGTTTCGAGATCCGCTGTCGTTGCAGTCGCCGCGCACGAAGTTGGGCAGCGGCACGATCGCATTGACCGCAGCGAGCGCGTCGATTCCGATCGGATTGGGGTTCCCAGTGCAACCGTCAATGACCGTTTGGCCGGTCGAGCGGAGGAGCGAAACGATGGTGTCGGGCCCCGGCGCGGGAAGCCCCAAGGAGAGCGCGCGGTCGCAGAGGAGTGCCGCTGTCCCCGCGCAATGGGGGGAGGCTTGCGAGGTTCCCGTGAAGGTGCTTGTCCCGCCACCTATGCCGACCGAAGTGATCAGCCGCCCCGGCGCCGCGAGGTCGTTGCAGCCGCTCTGGTTCGAGAAGCAGGTGACACGCCCGCCCACTGCATTCGAGTCGGAGCACGCGGGAAACGTCCCTCCGAGTGAATCGAAGTAGGTTCCCGAGTTCGGCTCGGACCCCAAATTCGAGTCGTAAAGTGCGGCGACCGCGGAAACCGCAGAGAGGCACGCGGGGCTCGTCATCGAGTTGCAGCTGCCCTCGTTACCGCTGCTCGCGAAGATCGCCATCCCCGCGAGCCGCGCGGCCACGCACGCCCCCTCGACCAGCATGTTCGTCGCGCTGGCCGTGTCGCAGGGGCATTGCGAGTAGAGCACGTTGGTTCCGATGCTGATGTTGATCGCCGCGAGGTGCGTGTAGTTGCCACTCACGGAAACGACGTAATCGACCCCTGCCGCGATGTCGGCGATCCAACCCGAGTTGTTCCCATCGAGGACGCGAATCGGAAGGATCTGAGCGCCCGGCGCGACCCCGGGCGCGAGCGAGCCCGCGCCATTGGAGGCGATCACCCCGGCGACGTTCGTGCCGTGTCCGTGCTGGTCCTCGGCGCCTGGCCCGGTGTTCTGACCGAGATCGAGAAAGTGCCACGCGCCCGGTGCGATGTTGCCGGAGAGTGCGGGGTGGTTCGTGTCGATTCCCGAGTCGAGAACCGCGACCGTGATGCCGGCCCCCGTGATCCCCATCGATTGCACCGTGTCTGCTCCCAAGTAGGGGACCGACGAGGCGAGGCTGCCCTGGCAGCGCAGGTCGGGGCCCACGGCGACAACCATGGGGTCACCGGTCAGGGCGTCGAGGGCCGCGGCGTTGGCCCAGCCGGTGAACGCAGCGACGTGGGCGTAGCGGTAGCCGAGTGAAAAGTCGGCGCCGAGAATCCGATCGAGAACCGGCGCGGTGGTCTGGTCGACGGCGCTCCGCAATCGGGAGAGAGCGCCCAGGTCGGAGGGGGCCCGCACGGTCTCCTGTGATGGGGGAGCGAGGACCACGACGACATAGGCACGGCCATCGGGGCTCGTCGCCATGGCGTCAACGATCTCGGCGGGAACGACAACGTCGCCTGAGAACGCGGGGGCGACGGTCAGGGAAGAGATGAACGCGAAGGCGCACGCGGCAGCCTCAAGACGTGAGAGCTGTGACATGATGATGGGGCTTTCCAACACACCTCCGTACGGCCGATGGATCCAGCAGCACGAAGACAATGGAGTGTACCCGGCGATCGAGCCGCCGTGTGGCGCTTGCGGAGGAAAGGGTCCACTATTGCCGGAACTCCGTGTTCGACCCTCGGAGGCCTGTCGGAAAACTCATTCCGACCGACGATTTGAGCTTCCGGCCCTATGTGTCCTCAGTCCTGCACCTTCGGCAGAACTCGATCTACAAAGCAGTGTGCCTGCGCCCTGCCGAGGGCACAGGCCACCGAAATCTCGAACCGTCGGTTCGAAAGCAGTTTCCCGACAGCCTCCCAGCACAAGGCTCTTTTTGGCTCGATATCTATCAACCAACTGCCAAGAACAGCCGTTTCGCAGCGAATTGCCGTTGCAGGACCGGGGCCCTCTCCTATAATCGCCGGTCTTAACATGAGTTGGATGCTCGGCGGGATCCCGTTCCAGACTGCTCTTGACGCCGATTCTGCGGCTTGAGGAGTCTCGCGCCCCGTTTGAGCAAGGGAGTGGGTTTGAGCAAGGGAGTGGGTTCGAGCAAGGGAGTGGGTTCGAGCAAAGGACCCTGGGGGAAGCCGAGTCTGGCGTTTCTCCCATCCATCCCCAAAACAGCCCTCGGATTGGGATTGTCCCAATTCCGGACTGAAACGCAGGCTTCAATGTGGAGCCGGGAAGCACGGAGTATCGATGGCGGTCATGATTCGCCTCAAGCGCTGCGGACGTCGGCATCGTCCGTTCTACCGCGTCGAGGCTATCGAGAAGCGTAACGCGCGTCAGGGCAAGTCCCTCGAGATCGTGGGCACCTACGACCCGTTCGTCGAGGACGCCGCGACCCGCGTGAAGCTCAAGGTCGATCGGGTCCAGCATTGGCTCGATCAAGGCGCGCGTCCTTCCCAGACGGTCACGTCGTTCTTGCGCAAAGTCGACGTGAAGTACGGGCAGGTGAAGCGCAGCCGACGCGCGATTCAACGCGCGAAGAAACGCGCCGCTGCGGGCAAGTAGAAGACGGTAGTGATGCGGGTCGACATTCTGACGATCTTCCCGCACTTCTTTCGTCCGTTTCTTTCCCACGGGATGGTGCGGCGCGCTCGGGAAATGGGTCAGCTCGAAGTTCGAGTTTCCAACCTGCGCGCGTTCACGAGCGACCGGCACCACGCGGTCGATGATCGTCCCTACGGCGGTGGCCCGGGGATGTTGCTCAAGCCTGAGCCGGTCTGCCGAGCGCTCGATGTGCTGGGTATCGGCGAACGGCTGGGCGAAGAGGGCCGGGGCGCCGTCGGAAAAACCGTGGCCCCTGAGAGCACGGCGCAAGCATCGACCCAGTTGGTGCTGCTTTGTCCGCGTGGGGAGCGTCTCGAGCAGGCGCACTTCGAGGAGTTCGCCGGTCTCGACCGGTTGGTGTTCCTCTGCGGGCGGTACGAAGGGTACGACGAGAGAATTCTCGAAGCGTATCCTTGGCGCCACCTCTCGGTGGGGGACTATGTTCTCTCCGGAGGCGAAGTGCCTGCCATGACGATCGTCGAGGGCGTTTCCCGGCTCTTGCCGGGGGTTCTCGGAGACAGCGAATCAGCTCGCCTCGACTCCTTCGGGGAGTGGGCGGGAGAGAGTGCGGGCGAAGGGGGCCTCGACCACGCGTCGTGGACCCGGCCCACCAACTATCGGGGACGTGATGTCCCCGAGATCCTCAAGTCCGGGGATCACGGACGGATCGAATTGTGGCGACGCGAGCGCGCGCGAGAAGCGACTCGACGACGCCGCACTTGATCGACGGGTCCGGAACCAACAGAAGGAACCAGCTCGAGAGAGCAGGTGCGCCCGTCGCATAGATCCTCTTTAAGGGACGTGCGAGCGGTCGAAGAGCGGAGATCTGAGATGAACCTGCTGGAAGAATTCGAACGCCGCCAGCTCAAGACGTCCCTTCCTGAATTCGACGTCGGGGACACGGTCGATGTGCACGTGCGCATCATCGAGGGAGACAAGACACGGATCCAGATCTTCAGCGGTACCGTGATCGCTCGGAAGAACGCTGCCAACCGCAGCTGTTTCACCGTTCGCCGCATCGTAGCGTCGGAAGGTGTCGAGCGGGTCTTCCCGCTGCACAGCCCGTGGATCGAAGCGGTCGAAGTGAAGCGCCGGGGCCGTGTCCGTCGCGCGAAGCTCTACTACCTCCGCGATCGCATCGGCAAGGCGACCAAAGTCAAAGAACTCATCGGTGGCGAGCGTCATCGGAAGAAGAAGCCGATGGCAGTCGCGCCGGCTCCCGAGCCGGAGCCGGTTGTCGAAGTTGCGGACGTGCCGGCCGAGGCTGGCGCGGCAGTGGCCGGAACCGAAAGCTAAGAGTCGCTGTTCCGATTTCGACGCGGTCGGTCGGAGGAGAGGCCTCCCGATCGACCTCGAACCAAACGAGCTGCCTCGGCAGCACCTCTGAACCCTCCGACCGGGTGCCCGACAGGGACACCGATCGGAGGGTTTTCGCATCCACGGTGTCCCTCTGAGGACGTCCCGACGGATCCGGACGCGATGCACCGTTCGATCCCGCGTCCTCCCTCAGGCCGCAGCCGTCCCCCCAAACCCCCTCGCCGCGACGGGCGCCGCGCCCTCGGTCGCCGCGGGGAGTGGATCGCCGCTCTGTACCTGACTCTCAGCGGAGCTCGGGTCATCGGCCGAAACGTGCGGACTCCCTACGGGGAGATCGATCTCGTTGCGGTCGAGCGGCGTCCGTGGGCGCTCGTGATCGTTGAGGTGAAGACCCGGCGTGACCAGAGGCCGCTCGAGGTCTCCTCCCGGCAGGTGGCCCGGATTGCCCGTGCCGCGCAATTCCTCCACGGGCGCTATCTCAGAACGAGTCGGCGAGCCGATGTTGGAGCTCGGATCGATCTCATCGATGTGCGACTGCCCCGTCGCTGGTTCCCCTGGCCGCGGCCGTTCCCTCGCATCCGGCGCATGTACGGGGCGTGGGGGGCAGAACGCACCGGCCGTTGGTGATCAGGGCGAGCGCTGCGCCCCCTGCCTCTCCCTTGGCGCCATTCCTTGGTGGGGGCTGCCCCTTGGCGGTTTGTCCCTTCGGTCTCCGTTGCTCCGCGCACTCCTCCTTGCGACACTCACCTGCATGACACTCTTCAAGTTGACGTGGGACCTCCACAAGTGGATCGGGCTCACCATCGCAGCCGTCGTGATGGTGACCTCGGTTACCGGGTTTCTCCTTCTCGTGAAGAAGAATTTCTCCTCGATCCAGCCACCGACGCAAGTCGGCCAGGAGGGGTCGGTGGATGAGTTCTTGTCGATCGCCAAAGTTCTCGAGGCGGCGCGCGCCACCGGCGACCCTGCGTTCGCGACCATCGACGACATTTCTCGGGTCGATCTGCGCCCGGGCAAACGCGTCCACAAGGTTCTCTCGAAGCACGATCACAAAGAGGTGCAGGTCGACGCGATCACCGGCGAGGTGCTCAGTCACACCTGGCGTCCCTCCGACCTTTTCGAAGAGATCCACGACGGGAGCTGGTTCGCATCGGTGTGGCACGACTACGGCATGCCGATCGTGGCGATGGGTCTCTTGTTCTTGTCGGGAAGCGGAGTCTTCATTTGGGCGACACCGGTAGTGCGAAAGCGGCGGCGCCGAAAGGCGCAGGGGGCCAAGCGCGCAGCCAACTAAGGGGCCTCTCTCCTTCCCACGCTCCGCAGGGGCACAAAAAAACTGCGGTGCTCCGAGTTGCTCGGAGCACCGCAATCTTCACATCGACCGGATCAGCGGATCACGGACAAGCGGCGAAACCCGCGCAGCCCAGCGCGTCGACAGTCGGGTCGAGTCCACACCCCGGGAACGGTGCCGGCAGATTTCCGCCGCCGCCGAAGAGTGCGCCCAGCGCAAAAATCGCATCTGCAATGTTGAGCGAACCGTCGTCATTCGCGTCGTTCGCGTCTTCGCAGGTGCCCGCCGGGTTCCCGCTGAACAGCACACCGAGAATGAAGATGGCGTCCGCGATGTTGAACCCACCATCGGTATTCGCGTCGCCGCGAGTGAAGAATGGCCCGGAAGGAGGCGGCGCGGGGAGTTCTAGGGCGAGCCCGTAGGGATCTCCGAGCGTCACTCCGGAGAGGTTCGAGTTGTCGAGGAAGACCATCGCCTCGCCGCTCCCATTGGCATCGCCGTTGTTGTCGAGATCCTGGAGACGAACGATGCGGTCGGTACCACGGTCGGCGACGAACAACGCACCGATTTCATTGACCGCGATCCGTCGCGCATCATCGGGGATGATCCCATTCGCCTAAGCCGAGCCCCAGAACGTGTTCACCTCGGCGGGATTGCTCATGAAGCCGTTGCCGTTGTTGTCGCGCAAGCGGAAGATCGAGTCGGTAGGCGAGCTCGGATTGACGTACATGACGACGACAGCGCCGCCAGGCGCGAACGCGATGCTCTCGGAATCTCCGAGAATGACCCCGGTGGAATCGGAGATGAAGAAGAACGGTTGTTCACCCGCGTCGTTGGCATCGCCATCGATCCCTGAGTCGCTCAAGCGATGCATGTTGTTCGAGTTCACGTCCGAGGCGATGAGGAAACCATCCTCGCGAATGGCGAGCCCCGTGATATCGGTCAGCGTCGACCCGGTCGTGGTCGCCGTGGAGTAGATCACGTTCACTTCCCCCGCCGCGGCACTGCAGTATCCATCCGCGTCGTTGTCGCGCATCCGCGTGATGTGAGACGGCGAGGCTCCCGCTCCTGCGTCGGAAATGAACAGGTACCCCTCGTTGTCGAATGCCAAGCCGCTGATTTCGGTCGATGGTGTCGCGTCGGCAGCGCGGCGGATCTCAGAGTATGCATCGACCTGGCGAACTCTTGGATCGACGACCTGCTCGAAGCGCTTTCCGGATGAGTTCCATCGGTCAGAACGAGAAACTCACCCGACGGACGGATGCTGCTCGAGCAAAAAGAAGGGTCGGGGCACCTTGGGAGGTGCCCCCGTTTGTCCTCGGGTCTGCGGGATGCGACTGTCACAAAAGATCACTTTCGTGGCGATCACGACTCGAACCAAACGCTCCCTTCACCAAGAATGAGGGCAGGAGGTTGTTGGGAACGGTCGGAGCGCAATTGTCAGTCATCGCACACGATTATCCCAATGCATTGCAAAGAGGCTGTCGGAGAGTTCCTTTAGGGGGGATGATAGCAGTGCTCGCGCATGAGAAGCCTGTTTGTGCGATTTGAGAAGTAGGGTGAGACGTAAGGAGCCAGCGCGTGGGTTCGTTCATGGATCGTATGAAGGACAAGCTGCACGCCGCCGGCGAGGGCGCGAAGCGTCTCACTGAGGTTGCAAATCTCAAGCTCGAGCTTGGCGATGCGCGGAAGTTTCTCGAGCACAGCTACCGTGATCTCGGGAAGGCGTGCGCGAACCGAATGATCGACCGCGACGAGGCGGAGGTTTTTCGCGAGGAGACTTCGATCGCGCACGCGCTCGAAGAAGTGGCGAAGGCGCGGAAGAAGGTCGAGGTGCTCGAGGCTCAGTTGGAGAACATGTCTGGCGGCGCTCGGGAAGCGTGACGTCAGTCGGCGCGACTCCTGTTATCCTCCGGGCTGACCTGAACAGCCCGGAGGATCCCTATGCCCGATCGATTGCCCCTCTCGCGCCGCGAAGCTCTCACCCTCCTCGCCGCGGGCGCTCTCGCTCCGCTCGTTCCGAAGTTCAGCGCGCCGCTCGGTGCAACCACGCTCGGTGCAACCACGCTCGGGTCTGACGAGCGCGAGTATCCGCCCAAGACCATCGACGACCCGATCCTCGCCCAGCGTCTCGAGGACTTCCAAGACTGGAAGTTCGGGCTCTTTCAGCACTGGGGGATCTACTCGGCCTGGGGCGCAGTGGAATCGTGGCCGATGGAAGGTGCGGAAGGGTACGGACGGTTCTCTCTACCTGAGTGGGAAGAGTGCGGTCGTGATCTGCGCGAGTTCCGGAGGCGGTACCGAGCTCTCAATGCCGAGTTCGATCCGCGCGGCTATGAAGTCGAGGCTTGGGTCGAGGCCGCGCGCGCGGCGGGGATGCAGTACTCGGTCTTCACGACCAAGCATCACGATGGGTTCTGCATGTTCGACTCCGGTGAAACCGACTTCCGGGTGACCCATCCGAGTTGCCCGTTCCACGACGATCCCCGCGCCGACATCGCAGGCACGATCTTCCGCTCCTTCCGCGAGGCGGGGTTCCCGATCGGCGCGTACTTCTCGAAGCCCGATTGGAACCACCCCGATTTCTGGGATCGCGGACGACCCACCCCCGACAAGTTTCCGAACTACGATGTGGCCGCGAACCCCAAGCGGTGGCGACGCTTCGTCGATTTCACGCACCGGCAGATCGATGAGCTGATGACGAAGTATCGCCCCGACATTCTCTGGTTCGATGGTTCGTGGGTGCAGGCTCCGAAGTACGACGTCGACATCGATGCGATCGCGAAGAGCGCGCGCGAGAAGAACCGCGAACTGATCGTCGTCGATCGCTGGGTCGCGGGACCCCACGAGAACTACTACACCCCAGAGCAGAAGGTCCCCCCCGCGCCGCTCGCTCACGCGTGGGAATCTTGCATCACGATGGGAGATCAGTGGTCGTACAAGCCGGGAGATCGCTATAAGAGCGTGCGGAGACTCGTTCATCTTCTGGTCGAGGTGGTCGCGAAGGGGGGCAATCTGCTCCTCAACATCGGACCGGGTCCGGATGGACGGTGGGATCCGATCGCGCACGAGCGCATGGCCGGAGTCGCGCGGTGGATGCAGGTGAACGCGGAGGCGATCCACAAAACGCGGGCGCTGCCGCCGTATCGCGCGGGGCAGGTGGCGCTCACCCAGAAGGGCGGTTTGACCTACGCGATCTACCTCGCCGCCGATGGGGAAACCGCACCGCCCGCCGACATCGTGGTGCCGCTCTCGGTCGCGGAAGGGGCGAGGGCTACCTTCGTCGGAAGTGCGGGTGGAGCCTTACCGATGGAGGCGCGCGGCGGGAAAACCATCGTGAAGGTCCCCGCGGCGATCCGTCAATCCCCGCCCGGAGAAGATGCGTGGGTCGTTCGCATCGAGCGGTAAAAGGCAGCAAATGGAGAGGAAGTCGCCATCGCACTCCGCTATCGATTCGCGCTCTCGGTTTCCCTTCTCCTTGTGTGGCTCGGCCTCGAAATCGCGCCGGCGGTCACCCAGTGGTGGAACACGCAATCGATTTGCGGGAGCTGGAAAGTCACGATTCCAAAAACGGAAGAGGTCCACACGGTCGGTGGGTACGCCAGAGTTCACAAGCGAAGCAACGAGATGCAACTGCGCACCGGCTGGTATCTCGAGACGGGGTTCATCGGCGAAGAGGTGACGAGCTGGCATCCCGAACTCCGTCAGACTTGGTACACCCGCGACGGTCGTGTCGCGGATCAGTTTTCGGTCTCCGCCGATGGAACGGCGGAGGAGCGACACCAACCCCCATGGTGGTGGGGTGTGACCGACCAAGCCGAGCCGACGGCGCCGTGGGTGATCACGGGGGGCTCTTTCGAGCCGTGGGCCCTGAGCCAGTAGCGGGCCATTGAGTGAGCGGGACGACGATCGCGACCGGCGCATCAGGCGCATCGATCGCCATCGATGATGAAAGAGCCATCACCCCGGTCAAGGAGCCCACCCATGGTGTCGCGCTACCGGAGATACGGATCGATCGGATCCCCAAAAGACTTCAGTCGCCGCGTGCGCCAAGGGCGGCAGAGCACCCAGACCACCGCGATCGACCAGAACGCGATCGACGCGAGCTGTTGCACTCGGAACTCCCAGGTCGAACTCAGCCACAACTCTGGGTTCTCGATCGCAAATCGATTGACCCACCGGCCGATCTGCAAGAGGAACAAAATCGCGATCGAGAAGCGGGCGACCGGCGTGCGTAGAATGACCTGACCGGCCAGGAGCAGCGAGAAGGTCCCGACCGCAACGCGCCAAAATTCCTCTCGTGACATCGCCCCGCCGCTGATGATCGGAGCCCAGCCGCCGTAGAGGTGCATTCCGCCACTGACCAGCAGGAACCCCACGAGGAGCCACTCGAAGTAACCAAGGGGTACCGCGTAAGAGCGGGGGGTCTGCTTCATAGATCGGGATCTCCGTCGTCCAGTGGGGTGGAAGAAGCCCGCATGATACCCGGGGAGCCGGGGAACGGGAGTGCGAGTTGCCCGAGGGGAGTTCCTCCGGCCGCAGCGGATCTGGGAGACTCCACCGATGTCCCGGGTATCATGCGCGATCGGGCGACAACCACCCTTCGCGCCGGAGCGCCGTCGCGGGTCGCAGGTGGTTCGGGGCCCATCTCGGAGCGCGGAGATCGAATGTTGAACCGAGCCCTCGTCACCCTGCTTCCGCTCGTTCCCCGGCCCCTCGTGTGGCGCGTCTCGAAGCGCTACATCGCCGGAAAGTCTCTCGAAGCAGCGCTCGACTGCGTGCGCACTCTCAACGAGCAAGGCATGTCCGCCACTCTCGATGTTCTCGGCGAAGATACGGCTGTCGCCGAGGACGCGGTCAAGGGGCGCGATCTCTATCTCGCGGCGCTCGAAGCGATCGAGAAGGCTCACCTCGACTGCAACATCAGCGTCAAGCTCTCGCAGATGGGTCTGCGCTTCGATCCCGAGTTGTGTCGTTCGGTGATGCGCGATCTAGTCTCATCCGCCGCCACCCGCGGGAACTTCGTGCGGATCGACATGGAAGATGCCACCGCCACTCAGATCACTCTCGATCTGTACCGAGAGCTGCGCCGCACTTGGAATTGCGTCGGCACGGTGGTCCAGGCCTACCTCAAGCGCACCCCCGAAGACGTCGATCAGCTGCTCAAAGAAGGGCTCGCCACTCTGCGACTGTGCAAAGGAATCTACGTCGAGTCCCAGGCGATCGCGTTCCAGGGAAAGGAACAGATCCGGATCGCCTACACCGAGATCCTCCGTCAGCTCTTCGAAGGGAATTCTGCGAAGGTAGGAATTGCGACTCACGATCGCCCCCTCGTCGAGGCCGCCTTGGCGATGATCAAAGAGCTCGAGATTCCACCAGAGCGCTACGAATTTCAGATGCTGCTCGGAGTCACCGAATCGATGCGTCAGGAACTGGTCACCGCGAAGCATCCGTTACGGGTCTATGTGCCCTTCGGAGAAGAGTGGTACGCGTACTCGTCGCGCCGCTTGCGTGAAAACCCGCAGATCGCTGGCCACGTGTTCAGGAACTTGTTCCGCCGCAGCAGCTGAGCTTCGATGAGGAAGCGGAGAGGCGCGAGATGACCCCGGACGCTGCAAATCCGATCAAGGATCCTCACGACGCTCGGCCCCACGTCCTGATCATCGGTGGGGGATTCGGCGGGCTGGCGGTCGCTCGCGAACTCAAGGCGGCGCCAGTCCGCGTGACGATTCTCGACCGAACCAATCACCATCTCTTCCAGCCGCTTCTCTACCAAGTGGCGATGGCGGGGCTCTCTCCCGCGGACATCGCAGCCCCCATCCGTGCCGTTGTTCGGCGGCAGAAGAACACCTCGGTCTATCTCGCCGAAGTCACCGGGATCGATATCGATCGAAAGATCGTCGAGGTTGCTCCCTCAGGACTTCGCTACACCGAGATTCCCTATGACCACCTGGTCCTTGCGGTGGGGGCTGAGACTCATTGGTTCGGAAATGAGAGTTGGGCCGACCACGCCCTCGGCCTGAAGACCATCGACGATGCGCTCGAAGTGCGTCGCCGGGTGTTCACCGCCTTTGAGTCCGCGGAGCGCGAGCGAGACACCGATCGACGGCGGGAGCTGATGACCTTTGTGGTCGTTGGGGGTGGTCCTACTGGCGTCGAGCTGGCTGGCGCGCTGTCGGAGATCTCTCGCTTCGTTCTCGCGCGGGACTTTCGCGAGATCGAGCCGAAACTGACGCGCATCATTCTGATCGAGGGGCTGGACCGCATCCTGGGCAGCTTCGACGGCTCTCTCTCGGAGCACGCGCGTCGAAAGCTTGAAAAATTGGGAGTCGAGGTCCGAACCGAGGCGCGGGTGACCTCGATCGATGCGCGGGGGGTTGAGCTCGGGGATGAACGGATCGAAGCGCGCACCGTGCTCTGGGCCGCAGGGGTTCGCGCTTCCCCCTTGACCGAACTCCTCGATGTCCCGAAGGACCGCGGAGGGCGGCTGAAGGTGGTGGAGGATCTCTCTTTCCCAGGGCACCCCGAAGTGTTCGCAGTGGGTGACATGGTCTACGCCGAAGATGCGCGAGGTCGCCCGCTGCCCGGAGTCGCTCCCGTCGCGATGCAACAAGGAAAGCATGTGGGCCGGATCCTTGCGGGTGGCGCACGCCAGCCGTTTCGCTACCGGGACAAGGGCAATATGGCGACGATCGGGAGGAGTGCGGCGATCGCAGAGATGGGATCGTTGAAGCTCACCGGATTCCCCGCGTGGCTCGCTTGGCTCTTCGTGCACCTGATTTTCTTGATCGGATTTCGCAATCGCGCAGCCGTGCTCCTCGATTGGATCTGGAACTACTTCACCTACGGACGCGGAGCGCGCCTGATCACACAATCCCCGGCCGAGCGCATGCGTCGAGGAAAATCGAAACCATCGGATGGAGAATCGAAGTAGAACTTCCTCCCCGACGACGAGCGCGAACGGTCTTTGCGCGACCGGTGGAGTCTAACCGTCCCCGCTAGGGTGTCGCCGAGGAGGAGAGGTAGCGCTCGGGAAACGGCGCGCCTTTCAAGACCGATCCCGTCATGTCGATGATTCCAAAGTTTAGAAGGACTCTCCATGAACATCGCACGTTGGGTCTCCGATGATCCGCGCCTCAGAGAACGCGGCAACCTCGAGACAGCCCGTTCGATCGTCGCTGAATTCCGATCGACAGAACCCGCCCAGCTCGAGGAGCGCCGCCGGATCCTCGAGTTCATCGAGGCGCATTCCGACGCTCTCGAGCGCACCTGCCTCTCCGGTCATCTCACGGCGTCCGCCCTCGTGATCGACGCCCGTGGCGAGCGGGCCCTGCTCACTCATCACAGAAAGCTCGACCGCTGGCTCCAGCTCGGTGGGCATTGCGATGGCGATGGCAACTTGGCTGCGAGCGCGTGGCGCGAGGCGACCGAGGAGTCCGGCATCGGCGGGCTCGCCATCGACGCGATGCCGGTCGATCTCGACATCCACACGATCCCCGCTCGCAAGTCGGAACCGGAGCATTGGCACCTCGATGTGCGCTTCTTGGTGCACGCGCCCGCGGGTGCGGTCGAGACGATCAGCGAGGAGTCGATCGCTCTCGGCTGGTTTTCGCCGAGCGAGCTCGACTCGATCGAGACCGACGACTCCGTGCGCAGGCTCTTCCGCATCGCGTTCTGAGAGGTCGTGTCCTCGGAAACGAGTGGCACACGACGTCACTACGCCTCGAGCCGTGCAATTCTTAGATCGCTTCGAAACCGCGTGCTCGCACTTGGGGTTCGACCGCCAGACCCGAAGAAAGGAGTCGCACCATGCGCACTCGATTGAAACTCTGCCTGGTTCCCCTCGCTGTCCTGTCGTTCATCCCGCTCTTCCCCCTCTCGGTTTCCGCTCAAGAGAAGGTGTCTGCACAAGACTCATCCGATGCGACGGCGGACGATGCGACGGCGGACGATGCGACGGCGGACGATGCGACGGCAGGAGAGAGGGCACGCGGCGATCGCCCACACAATCGCCGCGGTCAGAAACTTCACCGTCAGGCACGTCGCGCGTTGCTCGAACGCTTCGATGTGGATGGAGACCACCGCCTCCAACGCGAAGAGCGCGTGGCGATGCGCGAAGAGCTGCCGCGTCGCCAAGTGCGCAGGCTCGCTCGTCGGTGGGCAATCAAGGAGAACATCAAGGCCCGGTTCGACGTCGATCAAGATGGTAAACTCGACCCGAGTGAGCGCGAGTCCGCGCGGGCCGCGATGAAAGAGCGTCGCGCCGCCCACAAGGCGAACATCGACACGAACGGCGACGGCACCGTTGACCCGACCGAGCGGCAAGCCGCTCGCGAGGCTCGCCGCGCCAAGATCGATGCAAAGCGCGCCGAGTTCGATAGCGATCAGGACGGCGAGCTCTCGGCCGAAGAGCGGGAACAGTTCCGCGCGTCGGTGCGCGAAGCCCGCCAGGCGAAGCGAGGCGGGAAGCTCTAGTCAAAACTTCTTAAGCCCGAACGACACGAAAACGCCCCCCGGTGAGATCACTCTCCGGGGGGCGTTTTGCTTCTCGATTCAGGGAGCGAGCGCGACCTACTTCTGAAGTATGGCTTCGATCCCGACCATGATCTGAACATCTTCGCCGAGGACGCTCGCCGGCATCCCGGAACCCATATTGAAGTCGGAGCGCTGGATCACGAAGGTGCTGGTGAAGCCAATCCGGTCGCCGAACTTCTCATGGGAGACGGTGCCAACCTTTTGGGCGACCACCGTGAGGCTCTTCGTCACGCCATGAAAGGTGAGATTACCCGAGATCTTGTAGGCTCCCCGTCCCACGCTCTTGAAGCCGGTTCCCTCGAACACGATCTGCGGATGGGTGCCTGAGTCAAACAACTCGGCGCTCTTCACGTGTCCATCGCGGTCGCCGTTGTTCGTGTCGACACTTCCTGCTTCCGCGACGACGCGGATGCTCGAATTCGCGAGATCATTCTCGGAGAACCGGAGATCCCCGCTGACGTTGTTGAAGCGCCCAAAAAAGTCGGAGGCGCCGAGGTGACTGATCTTGAAGACCAGGCTCGTGTGCCCCGGGTCGATCGAGTAGCTCGCCGCAATCTCGGGCGCAGCGGAGGCGGAGGTCGAACGGGAGGCCATACCAGCGCAGCCGGCCGTGACCAGGGTCAGAGCAGCGAGGAGAGTGAGTCCTGTGAGACGAATCATGTCTTTCCTTCCGATGGTGAGGTGCCTCCCCGAGAGCAATGGTTGGTTTCTCGGGCGAGTCACGGATACGAGAGAGCGATCATTGGCCTCTGGGGAGGACCCAAAATTGCGATTCCCACCGTGCGAGTCCTTGTAGATCCAGAGGCCGTGAAGGTGGCTCCAAGAGCCTGGAGCCGAGGCAAAAGGAGGCTACCGGGGTTTGTTGTTGGCATCGAGGCCTTAACCTAGCGGCCGGTGCGAATCGATCGCCAACGGCTGAGGGTGGCGGGGAGTTTCCGAGATCAAGGAATTCGGCCGAAAGATCGAGTATGAGTTCGAGCGCACAAAGTCTGGACGATCGAAAGTGCGGGGCGCGTGGCTCCATCAATTCACCGGCCGGAAGGGTCGTCGGAAACTTTAGATTCGCGTCGCGAGCGCCAGCCCTTCCCGGCTAGAATCTCGCCTGTGACCGAGGGGGATCACAACAGGGAGCTTTCCAGGGGGACCGGCTCTCGAGGCTGACTCACGCTCGAGTCAGGCGTTTCACCGAGGTGTGTCGCCCGCCCAACTCTCCGTTGGGTCCCTCCGCGTTCTCTACATCCATTGTCAACTTCGAGCGGTCGTGTCATTTCGCTGGGGCAACACTCAGCCATGACCGCTGCCTCAAGCCGTGTCCGCCTCACAGCCTGTTGAAGAAATCATTTCGATCGAGAGGCCGAGCTTCCATCGCCCTCTCGATTCGAAAGTACTTTTTCAACCGACTGCTAACGGGACCGGAAAGGAAACTCATGCATCGAAACACTCTCCTCGGCGCCTTGTTGGCGCTGTTACTTGTCGCGGCTCCCTCCTTCGCGGACGAAGTGATCCTCAAAGATGGCAGCCGGATTGTCGGAACGGTGAAGACCCTCGGGGATGGGTCGTTGATCATCGAAGGCGGCTCGGCGGGAACGATCCAGATCCCATTTGCGAACGTTCGGTCGCTGGCCACGGTGGGCGACAGGAACGTCGTGCTCACCGATGGAACTTCGATGATGGCCCGGTTTGCCACCTCCTCGAGTGGTGAAGCGCAGATCGTTTCTGCGAACGGCACCGAGGCGGTAAACCTCGCTCGGGTCACCGCGATCGATCCACCCGAGGTGAAGGCGGTCACGCACTCCGGCAACGTCGGCATGAGCGCCAAGGTGACCGACGGCAACACGCACACCAAGAGGGTTTCATCCTCTGCCGAGTACGTTCGACGCGCCGAGGACAACCGGACCACCGTGAACGCGGACTGGAACTACGCCGAGAACTCGGGTGTCCTCTCTGAGCGGAACACGGCCCTCCGTGGCAAGTACGACCACTTCTTCAACGAGCGCCTGTTCGGCTACGGCAACTTCTCGCTCCGTGGAGACAAGTTCGCCGATCTCGATCTGCGCACCACGGTCGGTGTCGGTGCGGGTTACCAGTTCATCGAGAACGAGACCTATAAGTTCTACGAGGAGGTCGGGGTCTCGTACTTTGACGAGGACTTCGCCCGTAGCCCCGACAATGATTTCGCAGCGAGTCGCTTCAGCGGCAAGCTCGACTGGGTGATCACCCCCGACAAAGTGAACTTCTTCCACTTCCACGAGGTTTTCTGGGGCCTCGAGGACGCCGATGACATTCTGGTCGATACCAGCACTGGCGTGCGCCTCACCATCATCGATAACTTCTTCGCGTCGATGCAGATCAACTACAAGTGGGACAACACGCCGGCCGCGGGAACCACTCGCGGCGACACCGAGTATCTGCTCGGCTTGGGCTACTCCTACGAGTTTTAGCAACCGCACGTTCTTCGGTGTGACGACCTCCCCGACCGAGAAGACGCAGCGAGCGTCTCCTCGGTCGGTCTTGTTCACAGAAAGGAGCCCCCGTGCTCACCCTCACAAGACTCAGTTGTATTCTGTTCGCGGTTTTCGCAGTTTCCGTTGTTGTCGCACAGGACCCGCCAGCGGGTGAACCCGCGACACCCACTCCGGTCGAGCTCCCCACCCTGGATGCAAACAACGTCGACATTTCGACCGACGATCTCACGTCGACCCTCTACCCCATGCTCGCCGAGGAAATCAAAGGCGTGACCGAGGAGTGGCAAAAGAAGGCGAAGGCCACGCTCGAAGAGATCGCCCAGATCAACATCGCGATGCGATCTGCCGAGGGGGAGCAGAAGAGCCAGCTCACTTCGATGCGAAGCACCCTCGAGAGTGAGAAGTCGAGAAGGCTCGAGTGCTTCCGCATCGCGTTTCTCGCCTATCGCGGCAAGGGGGGTGATCTAGCGACCTACAAGGCGTGGTATGACGATGTTTCCGGTATCCAAGTCGATCCAAAGGACGCCGCAGCGACCACATCGCTGCTGCTCGATTGGGCGAAGAAGGAAGACGGCGGTATCCGCTGGGCGAAGAGCGTCGCCTTCGCGCTCTTGACGCTTCTGGTCTTCAAGTTCCTCTCGGGGATCGCGGGGCGGGTGACCAACGCCGCGATGAAGCGCGCCAAGATCAAGGTGAGTGAGGGCCTCCGTCGCTTCTTCATCGGGATCGTGAAGAAGCTGGTCATGGTTCTCGGGTTGATCCTCGCCCTCTCGATGCTCGGCGTCGACATTGGACCGTTCATCGCTGCGATCGGTGTCGGGGGCTTTGTCATCGGTTTCGCCCTGCAGGACACGCTCGGCAACTTCGCGGCGGGGATCATGATCTTGATGTACCGCCCCTTCGAGATCGGCCACGGGGTGACCGCCGCAGGAGTGACCGGCAAGGTCGAAGACATCTCGCTCGTCTCGACGAGATTTCTCACCCCGGACAACCAGACGATCATCGTGCCGAACGGTAAGGTATGGGGCGGAGTGATCACGAACATCACGGGGAACGCAAATCGTCGTGTCGACATGGTGTTCGGGATCGGCTACGGCGATGACATCGCCAAAGCGGAGAAGATTCTTCGTGAGATCGTCGAGAACCACCCGAAGACGCTCAAGGATCCGGAGCCGTCCATCAACGTCTCGGAGCTCGCCGACTCGTCGGTGAACTTCAATGTGCGCCCATGGGCGGCGACGAGCGACTACTGGGACGTGAAGTACGACATCTTGAGAACGGTCAAGGAGCGCTTCGATGCGGAGGGGATCTCGATCCCGTATCCGCAACGGGACGTGCACATGCACCAGGTGACGTAAGTAGGCAACATAGTGAGTTGTCCAGGAGCGGCGCGGCGCCCCGAGAGTGGTGTCGCGCCACTTCGTAAGTGCATCCAAGCTCCTTTTCCGAAGTGCGATCGTTCTCGTTTGTGGGAGCGCATTTCGCGAGGAAGTTCGCAAGTCCAACAGCAGTCCGGGCCCGAGGTTCGTCAGTTTTGGGAAGCTCATTCCGATTTTCTCGATTGCATAGGAAGTTCTCAAAGTACGCTTGCGGGCCGTTTTATCACGCACCAGAATCCCTCCCTCACAGGATAATTGTGCCCTGTGAATTCTCCGTTACCCCCGGGTTCGGAGCGGCGGTGGGAACGTGCCGGATGCGGGAATACTCCAAAGGAGGAGCTATGTTACCCCGTCGCATGATCGCCTTTTCGGCTCTTATTGTTACGCTTTTGACAGCTCTTGTCGCACTCTCCAGACCGACATACGTGTCGCCATGGGAAGGCACTTACCCCAGCTCTCAGTCCTCCGCGAACTCCAGTTGTCAGCTCTGCCATGGAGAGGGCGGCTTCGGTACCTGGAACGCCTACGGCTGGGTCATTCGGGAGAACCTTTTCTTGGGCAACTCGCTCGCGCAATCGATCGCCCTCGCTGAAGGTCTCAACTCAGACGCCGATCCGGCCAACGGGACCAATGTCGAGGAGATTAACGGGAATGCCCAACCGGGTTGGACACCGGGGCCGAACAACACCATCTTCACGTCGAGCTCCACTCAACCGAACCAGCCTCCTCCTACTTTCATCACAGGAGATCTCGACCTGGTCGCGTCGAACGGCACGATCAACATTGCACCGCTCTCTCTCGACTTCGGAACGGTAGAAGTCGGTCAGGTCGCAAGCCTCACCACAACCGTCACCAATGTCGGCACCGCGGATCTCAATGTTGCCTCTCTCGACTTCGTCGGGAGCACCGCATTCCAAACGGCGACTGCAATGCCGATTCTCATCGCCCCCAACAACTCGATCGTGGTAACTGTCGACTACATGCCGCTCGACGACCTCGGAGACGGCGCGGTCTTGACGCTCACGAGTGACGATCCCGCGACTCCAATGATCGACGTCGCACTCACGGGAGTGGGTTTCATTCCAGTGGTGCTCGTGCCAGAGATCGCCGTCTCGCCGGCGAGCCTCGACTTCGGGGCGGTTCCGATCGGAAGTACTTCGAGCTTGAATGTCATGATCGAAAACGTCGGTACCGGGGCACTCACGGTGACTGGACTGACGGTTGGTGGCGCCGGCTTCGCGCTCAATAGCGCGGCACCGCCCACCTCAGTTGTTGTCCAAGCGGGCGCTTCCGTGCAGATTCCAGTCGACTACAGTCCGACCGCTGCCGTGGTCGACAGCGGAATGCTGACGATCGCCAGTGACGACCCGAACTCTCCGACCATCGACGTGCCGCTCATGGGAAGCGGAGTCGTTCCTCAGGTTGATCTGCCCGATATCGCGATCACGCCGCTCTCCGTCGACTTCGGCGTTGTGACCGTGGGGGCGATGGGGAACGCGACGGTGACGATCGAGAACCTCGGCACCGCCGATCTCAATGTCATGGGTCTCGCCATCTCGGGTGCGGGCTTCACCTTGGATTCGGCTGCGCCGGCGACTCCGCTCCTGATCGCCCCGAGCGGCTCGATCGCTGTGATGCTCGCTTACGCTCCCACAGCCGCCACGATCGACAGCGGCACGCTCATCGTCACGAGCGACGATCCCAGCACTCCGTCAGTCTCTGTTCCGCTCAGTGGTAGTGGGTTCGTTCCGCAAGTGCTCGAGCCGAACATTACCGTATCTCCCGTCGCGCTCGACTTCGCTTCGGTCGACGTGGGCGCAGTTGCAACCCGGAGCACGGTCATCACCAACGTGGGCAACGCGCCACTGACGGTGATGAACCTGGTGATAACGGGTCCGTTTGGTTTTGACGCCGCGACGCCGCTCACCCCGTTCTCGGTGGACCCTGGGCTGGCTGTGACGGTTGTGGTGACCTACGCGCCGACCGTCGTCGCGACCGACGCCGGTACGCTCGAGGTGATGAGTGACGATCCCGATACCAGCAGTGTGATCGTCACGCTGACCGCGGTGGCTGTCGACGGGACAGTTCCACCCCCGGTTCCGGTGACGGGCGCGGTTCTGTACGCGAACAATTGCTCCTTCTGCCACGGCGACGACGCCAGTGGCGGAACGTCGGACGAGAACGTCGTCGGCGAATCTGCTTCTGAGATTGCCGAGGCGATCGCCGATGAGTCGGAGATGCAGTTCCTCTCGTTCTTGAGCCCGGCTGAGATCGGAATGATTGCCGACTTCCTCGCCAGCCTCGACGACGACGACGACGATGATGACGACGACGATGATGGCCACCACGGCGGCAACAACGGCGGCAAAAACGGTGGCAACAACGGTGGCAACAACGGTGGCAACAACGGTGGCAACAACGGTGGCAACAACAACGACGACTGTGATGATGACGACGACGACGACGACGAGGATGACGACTAGCGCCTAGTGTGACCTCGACCTTTCGGGGTCCCACTCGGAAGGCGGTCGGGCGGCGACGAAGTGCCCCGCCCGGCCGCCCCCAACTTTCCTTTCAGAGGCCATGTTTTGCACCCGAGAGCTCGAGGGAGTGTCTGTCTTGAGATCAATCACCATCGGATTCGTCCTCGTTCTCTCGGGGTGGCTCGGGTGGAGTGCGTGGCAGAAGGCAGAGCCAGCTCCCCAACCGACTCGACCCCACAGCTGGGATACGGAAGAATTCTGGGGGACTGCCGAAGATCTCTCCCGTGCTGTTGAGGCATCCCCCTTTGCGGAGGCAGGACCTGATCTGGTCGCGCCGCTCGATGGCGAAGCCACGCTGCGAATCGAAACACGTCTCGAGGGGGGGAGGCCCGCAGCGGGGCTCATGGTGTTCGCTCGCTCGCGCGGGGTCAGCCTCGAAGCGACGACGCGCGCGAATGGCATCGCCCTATTCGAAAACCTCCCTGCGGGTCGATACTCTCTCTCCGTCGAGGGGGGAGAATGGCGGCCGCTCCTTGCGAGTGTCCCCATCGATCTTGCAGAGGGGGAGTCTCGTTCTGTTTTCATCCCGATTGGGAAGTTCGATCGCACCATCCGAGGACGTGTGCTCGATGCCGAGGGGACTCCGGTGGAAGGGATTCAGGTCTTTGCTCGCCGACGCGCGCCCGATCCGACCGAGGCGAATGAGATCCTCACCGGTCACACTCCCGCGTGGGGGAAGACCGATCGTTACGGTGAGTTCGCGATCGAACAGCTCGGGCACACCGAGTATCTACTCTCAACGCGAGCAACCAGCGGACAACCCGCCGTTCACGTCATCTTGCCGGTCGGGACCGACACCGCCGAGCTCCGTCTTCGCGCGCTCCGAACCATCGAAATCACCGGTGTCGTGACCGACGAAGAAGGCCATCCGCTCCGCGGCATCAAAGTCTCTGGGGCAGGATCTCTCGCTCGGCGGGCCGTGACGGAAACAAATGGAAGCTACCGGCTCACACTCCAACTTGATGAGTCCGACGCGCGGGAGGGAAACGAAAAGTGCGCGGTCATCGCTCGTGGCGCGGGTTTCCTGCCGGTTCAGGCGGAGGTGGACATCGCGGATCGTTCGCCTTCCGCGACGGATGCCACGATCCCTCTCGACTTCATCCTCGAGGCTCATTGTGGGGACGCTGTGCTGCGTGGGCTTGTCGTCGACGCGGAGGGGGAGCCGATCTCGGGGGAAGCCATCGCGCTCTCCTCCGCCGAGTGGGGGCTCTACTTTGAACTCGTCAGTGACGAGAACGGCAAGTTCGCGCAACCCGACATCCCCTTTGGGAACTACAGAGTCGAGATCTATCCGACCGATCGATACTCGGATCTCAGAGAGACGATTACCCTCATCGAGGAGCGCGATTTCGACCGGCCGCGAGAGCGAGAGGCACCGGTCGAGCGGCGCGTCTTCACCCTGCTCGATCTCCCGCTCAGGTCCATTTCTGGCAAGATCCTCGATCCGCGCGGGACCCCACTGCCCGACTTCGCACTCACCGTCGCGAGCTCGAGCGCAGTGCGAAACACCCACGCGATCCAAAGTGATGCCAGAGGGGAGTTCATCCTGACGGGCATTGCGGCGGGCGAGCTGCGCTTCGAGGCCCGCGGATCCTACGGGCTGACGATCACCGGCTGTCGCCTCGACCTCGATGGAGATGCCGTCGTCCCTCTCCAGTTGGTGGCGGATCGAGGGACGCGCGAGCTGCGCGGCACAGTCCTCGATCAAGACGGCAATGCTGTCCGCGGGGCGAAAGTCCGCCTCACTTGGCAACATGCATCGGCGGGTTGCACCAGCCGCTCGGTACGGAACACGTTGGCGGACGATCGAGGAGGCTTCCGTTTCGGAGATCTCGCGCGAGCCCCGTACACTCTGACCGTCACCGCTTCCGGCCATCGCGCATCTGAGCAACGCATCGACCTCTCGGGGAGACGCCCCGACGCCATCGTTCACCTGTGGCGAGAATAGAGCGCGAAGAGGTCAGCGCGCCTCATGAGTTTGCCTTGCGCCGCCTGCTCCGCGTGTCTGTCTCCCGACTCTGAGGGGCGAGCTACCCGGCTCTTGGGCTCTCTGCTACGATCCCCGCCGGGTTCACCCGCCTTTCCCCTCAATGAGTTGCCATGGGAGTCGCCGTGCCGCGTCCGTCCTTGCTTCTGCTCACTGCTTGCTTGTGCGCACTCTGCCTCGGGCTGCTGTGGTTCGGTGGGAGCGGCCCCCAGCTCGCGCTCGCCATAGGCGACCGAGACGACACGATCCCGGTCGAAGTCGAGAACGCCGTGCGCGCAAATGGCTGCCTCGCGTGCCACCGCGCCGAGGGAATCATCGCCGAGCGACTCGCTCCGGTGCCCGCTCGGAGCCTGCACGCCATCGGCAAACGTCTAGCTCCCGAGTACCTGCGTCAATTCCTCTCCGCATCCCACGAAGATCGCATCGGTGTGACCATGCCCGATCTCTTCGGTGGGTTTCCCCCGGCGGAGCGCACAGAGGTGATCGAGGATCTCGTTCACTATTTGGGGACGCGCGGGGGGCTTTTTGATCTCACGCCGATCGCCGCGAGCCCGCACGAGGTCGACGTCGGCCGTGAACTGTTCGAGACGATCGGCTGCAAAGTCTGTCATGACGGCGGAAACGACTGGCGAGCGCAACTCGCCCAGAAGACGAATTTCAGGTACGTCGGCGAGATCCTGCGACACCCCGAGCGCGCAATTCCCTCCGGGCATATGCCTTCGATGGGCCTGACCGAGGACGAAGCGCGTTCGATCTCTCTGTTTTTGCTCGAAGATCAGTCACGCGACGCCGCCGGGCAGTCGTTGGTCCTCGAAGTCGCCGGCCTCCGCGAGTCCTACTTCGAAGGAGCGTTCCCCGATTGCGGTCCTGCGCTCGAAGACGCGACCCCGGTGCGCGTCGGTGTCGGAGAGCGAGTCGGGCTGCCCGAGGGTCATCGCGAAGACTACTTCGCGGTTGCACTCGATGGAGAGATTCATATCCCCGCGTCGGGGCGGTGGGAGTTCACGCTCTTCTCCGATGACGGTTCGCGCCTGTGGATCGACGAGAAGGAAATCGTCAATCACGATGGACTCCATGGACCGACGATCAAAATCGGAGCAGTCGAGCTGGCCGAGGGGTGGCATCGCGTTCGAGTGACGATGTTCGAGCATGGCGGCGGCCAGGAGCTGAAATTGCACTGGAGCGGGCCAGGCACCAGCCTCGAAGAGGTCCCGGGATCGGCGTTCCGGGTGCGGACCTCGGCGTACCAACCCCCCGGCGAGAAGTTGGCGGTCAACCGTGATCGTCGCGCACGAGGGCAGTCGCATTACATTCAGCTCGGTTGCGCGGCTTGTCACGATCGCGGAATGGCGCCGGATGGGGCGCGGTCGTTCGCGACACTTCCCGCCGAGCCAGCGGGTTGTCTCGATCCTTCTCCGTCAGGGGGGTCCCGCGCTCCGCGCTTTCCGATGTCGGATGTCGAAATCGGAGGAATCCTCGCGTTGCTCGAGCGGCGCGCAGAATTCGAGGTGCTTCCCACGGAGGAGCGCGCAGTCAACCTTGTCTTTGACCGGCTCGGTTGTGACGGCTGCCACGCGCGTGACGGAGTCGGCGGCCCGACTGATCAGACTCAGCATCTCTTCACCGGAACCGCGGAGCTCGGGGACGAAGGACGCCTTCCTCCCGACCTCACCGGAATCGGGGCGAAGCTCAAGCTTTCTTGGCTCGAGCGCGTGCTTCTCGAGGGGGCATCGGTGCGCCCCTACATGACGACGCGCATGCCGATCTACGCCCAGAACCACATTGAGGGCCTCGCGAAGCGACTCCACCGCGTCGACGGAGGGAACGACCACGACGTCCCGCCCTTTTCCGACGAAGCGGTCGCGGCGGGGCGGTTCCTCGCTGGCGGCGAAGGGTTTCGCTGCATCGATTGCCACGACTTCGCCGGACATCGATCGCTGGGTGAGCCAGCGATCGATCTCGCGACGGTCGGCGAGCGCCTGCAGCCGGGGTGGTATCGCGAGTACATGCTCGACCCGCAATCGATGCGCCCGGGGACCCGCATGCCGGCGTTCTGGACGCCGGGCCTCGATCTGTTTCCCGATCTGCTCGGCGGCAACGGGGGAGCGCAGATCGATGCCACGTGGAGTTACTTGGCGCTCGGAGAGTCCGCCCCGCTCCCGTCGGGGCTGGTGGTCGATCGTCGGACCTACGACCTGATTCCCGTCGACGAGCCGATTCTGTTCGGTGCCTTCTTCGAGGGACTGAGTGGTCGAGTGGTGTGTTGCGGATACCCCGAACGGATCTCGATCGCCTACGACGTCGAGCACACGCGCCTCGCCAAGGTGTGGCGTGGGCGGTTCATGAACGCACGGGGAACGTGGGAGGGGCGCGCGGGACAACTCGAAACGCCGGAGGGATCTGCCGCGATCGATTTTCCAGCGGGCGATGCCATCGCCAAAATCCGGCGCGAATCCGAGAAGTGGCCCAAGGGTACGAGCCGCGAAAACGGTTGGCGGCAGCGCGCGATCGATCGGGACTCCGAACGCCGCCCCGTGTTTCGCCGCGAACATGCCGAGTGGGGGGTGACGGTCGAAGAATCGATCACGCCCCGGTACTCCGCGGAAGGATCGAGCATCGTTCGGACGGTGAAGGTGACCGGCGGGGATGGCTCGCTCATGTTTCGGGCTTGGATCGATCCTGAGCTCGTGCGGACCGATGACGGTTTCGAAGTTCCTCACGGCCCGAAGATTCGGATCCAGGGTGGCGAGGCGGGTCTTCATCTGGTCTTCGGATTCCCGACCGAACTGCGCGTCGCGATCCCCGCGGGGGGCGCGACGATCGAGGTGGAGGTGCAATGGTGATGGCTCTACTGCTCAGCTGCGCGATCCTGTTCGGACTGGGCGCCCCCGTGCCCGAGGCCGGAGCACTTGCCGCTCCGCCGGCTCCGGTCGAAGCGAGTTACTACCGATTGGTGGACTTGAACGCTCCAGAGGATGTGGTTCTCGAAGTCGGAGGATTGCTCGTCGAGGGTGATTCGGTCGTCTATGCGGCGACGCGCCGAGGAGAGATCTGGAAGATCGACGATGCGTACTCGGATGCACCGCTGTTCTCGTTGTGGATCGATGGTCTGCAGGAGCCGCTGGGCCTTCTAGCCCACGAGGGGTGGATCTACACCGCTCAGCGGGGAGAGCTGTCCCGATTGCGCGATGCCGACTCCGATGGGCGCGCCGATGGGGTCGAGACATTCTGTGACGACTGGCGGATCAGCGGCAACTACCACGAGTATGCGTTCGGTCCGCGCCTCGATCATGACGGCAATTTTTGGGTCACTTTGAACCGCCCTTTCGGAGATCAGCCGTTCGGTCGAGCAGAGTTCCGCGGGTGGGCGGTGCGCATCACTCCGAGTGGAAAGATGGAGCCGGTGTGTTCGGGACTCCGGTCGCCGTGTGGGGTCGAAGTCGCGCCGTGGGGAGATGTCTTCTACACCGACAACCAAGGGGAGTGGTGCCCCACCAATAAGCTCTCACACTTGCGGCCCGGAAGTTTTTATGGACACCCGATGGGAATCGAGAGCTGTCGTCGCGAAGAATCGCTCGCCGCGCACCCCGGTGAGATTCCCGATGGATTGCCGATCGGAGAAGCCGCAAAGAAGATTCCGCTCCTCAAACTTCCCGCGGTGTGGTTCCCCTACGACAAAATGGGGAAGAGCGCGGCGGGGCTGGTGTGGGACACGACGGGTGGTCGGTTCGGCCCGTTCGGTGGTCAGTGCTTCGTCGCCGACCAACACGATGCGTCTGTGATGCGCGTCTTCCTCGAGAAGGTCGGAGGGGAGTGGCAGGGCGCGTGTTTTCCCTTCCGAGAGGGATTCGGTTGTGGGATCACCCGGGTCGCTTGGGGGGCGGACGGATCGTTGATCGCCGGCATGACCAATCGCGGCTGGGGATCGCTCGGCAACCGACCGTTCGGAATTCAGCGATTGGAGTGGACCGGGGAAGTGCCGACGGAGATCGCCACGATGGAAGCACTCCCGGGCGGATTCCGACTGACCTTCACGCAGCCGATGGATCTCGCCACCCTCCGTTCGGTGAAGAGCTACTCGCTCGGCAGCTACACATATCGATTACACGAGCCGTACGGCAGTCCCGAGATCGATCGGGCTAATGTCATCATCACGAAGGCGCACCCTTCTGCGGATGGCCGGTCGGTCGACCTTTCCTGTTTGGGGCAACGCGCGGGGTATGTGCATGAGCTGCGAGCGGAGGGACTCCGTTCCGAGGCAGGGCTCCCGCTGCTGCACCCCGACGCATACTACACACTGAATGCGATCCCGCCGCAGTAGCGTCTTTGAGCCGTCGGCGGCCCAAAAGCACAGAGCTCCTCTCCAGTGTCCCGTGTCAGGTGACCTCATTTCCTTCCGAGCCCCTTTCCCCTCGACCTCCTCTGAATCGTCCCGGAAGATAGGCGTCCCGGATCCCCTCTTGGGCCGAGATCGCTACATCAGTCGGGAAGGATCGACGCGATGACACTGCGCACCCTTTGCCTTTTGGGGTTCTTGGCACTCGCCGGGGTCTTGGGCTTCCTCGTCTTCGAGCAAGGGGGCAAAGACTCGACCGCCGGGACCGAATCCCTCCAGCCGACGGTCGACGCCGGGGTTCCCGGACTGATCACCGTCGAAGGGTGGCAGTATCGGGAGGGTGATCTCGAGCGCACCGAGGATGGCGGGTTCCGCACCCACGCGGGGATCTCGCTCGAGCAGATCGGGCTCGAGGTCGAGATGGCGCCCGGCGCGGAGTTCCGCATCGAAGGTGGACTCCCCATTCTCGACGATGGATCGATGCAGGTCAGGGCGAAGCTCGACACCGACTTCGGTCCGTTTCGCATCCCGGCGGGTTCGAGCATCGAGATTCGCGGTGAGAAAATCATCGTCGGGACGGGCGGGGTTCTCATCGACGGCACGATGATTCCCGGTGGGGCGACGGTTCCTCGTACGCGCGCGACGGAAGCAACTCCCGGAGGCACTGCATCGCGCGATGCCAGTGCCCGAGACTCTAAGACCGATGGAGCGCGCGCCTCCGCGGGGATGGTCATCGACGGAGCGAACGGAAGGCCGATCGCTGCCGCGCGCGTTCGAGTGACGATCAGCGATCAGCCGGAGGGAGATCCCCGCGCCGCAGGTGTCGTATCCCCTTCCGTAGTGATCACAGACAATACGGGGCGGTTCGATCTGCCCCCCGGTCCCCCGGGGGCCGTGCGACTCTGGCTCCGGATCGAGGTCGATGCTCCCGGCTATGCGCCGGTGACGACCTTGACGGAGGAGTTGCGAACGTTGGATGGCACGTGGCCCTTTGTCGAAGTGTCGATGCGCCGCACCTGGATCACCGACATCGATTTTCGCCTCGAGGATGAGTCCCCGATCGCGAACGCTCTCATCCGTGTCGTCGAAGCGGCCGATCCGTACATTCCGGAAGATGGTCCGCTCGTCACGAGGCAGGGAGACAACTGGATTTCACATCGCACCACCGATGACTCCGGCCGCATCTCCGCCGTACGAGGCACGGAGCATTTGACGCTCGTTCACCCGACGATCGTGCCGTTTCCGAGTTGGCTCATGCGCCCCCTCTGGGCGGGGACACCTGTCGACGATGGAGTCACATCCACCGGCGAGCACGAACCGATTGTCTCGCTGCATGTCATCGCACCGACGATCGAAACATTCGAGCTGGTCGACGCCGACGAGACCCTTCTCGCTGATACTGCCATCGAAGTATCGATCCCAGAAGATGGACGAATATTTCGAGTGCGAACCGATGAGTTGGGTCGGTTCACCGTGGGAGTCTCCGATCGCCCCCCGGGAGCGCCTGATGTCGTCGAATTGCCGAAGGCGGGGTCGCTCGTGGTTCTCGATCCGCGGTATCGCAGTCACTCCGCCGGCTTCATGGTCCCGAGCGTCGCCGACCGACTGCACCTCAATGGTCGTGCGTCGCCGCTCCTCAGTTTCGAACTCGTAGAGAAGGTGGATGGAAGCGAACTTCGCACGGTGCCCGCGGAGCAGGTGACGATCTCTCTCGATCTCACTCCGCTCGAGTTCACTCCCGAAGGTCGCGCGGTCTTCACCGGGGCGTTGCCCGAAGGAGGGGAGAAGTTCTTCGTCGCCGTGCGCGACTATCTCCCCCTCGAGGTGCGGACTCCGTCTCGCTCGGATCTCTCCGAGGATCTCGACCTGGGAACACTGGTGGTCGCCCCCGGCGAGCCGACCCCCGTCATCCTTCCCGGCGTCGCCCCCTCCGATCTCGAGGGTGCGGTCCTCGAGATCTCGGGAGACGATGAGATCTCGACGCGCTTCCTCTACCCGCTCAAGGGGAGCTCTCGCCTGGTGATCGGCGGGATCGATCCGGTGCGCTTCTACCGTTTTCGGGTCACGGGACCTTGGCTCGATGAGTCCTCCGGGGAGTTCCGTCACTCCGACGACCCCTCCATCGAGGGCCTGTCGATCCCCACCTTCTCGAACGAACCGAGTCGAGTCGTCACGCGCGGAGTGGTCGCCTCGATCCCCCCCTGGGAAACCGATCGATACCGCATCATCGAGCGTGGCTACCGCGGAAACGAGCACGATCCGGTGATCGAGCGCTCTTATCCTCTCGCGCCCGATGGCACGTTCGGATCTGAGCGCTACCGCGACGACATCGATCGCTTCGAAGCGATCTTGGTCGGTGGGAATAACGCGCTCTTTGCGCACGCGCCGCCGCAACTACCAGAAGAGATCGGGCTCCTCACATTTCCCCAGCTCTCGCCCGAGAATCCACGGATCGGGCGGTTTTTCTTCCGATTCCCAGGAGCGGGCCTCACTCTCCCCCCGGAGGTGTGGTGCGAAGCCGCAAGAAATCGAGACCAAGAATTGCTCTCGATCCGGGTGGGATCGAGGTCCGGCGTCGTGCCCCACGTCGAGATGCGCTTCTTCCTCACCGGCGACTACTCGCTCCATTGGGAGAGCATTAGCCGCGAAGATGGCGTGCTTCCTTTCAAGTTCGCTGAAGACCGGAAGGATCTCGATCGCGTGATCGATCTCCCTCCCGCGGCGGTCAACCTGGTCGCTCTGACGGTTCTCGATCACGGAGGCGAGCCGGTCTCGAGAGCCTCGGTCAGTTCCACTGCACTCGATCCTGCGATCGACGAGGAAGAGACCTTGCGTGCTGAAGAGATCGGCGACGGGGTCTATCTCGTGACCCTGTACCGCGACCTCGCGCATCGAATCTCGGTCAGGCCGCGTCTGGAGTCTCAGTTCGGTCTCGAAGAGCCTGTCCCCTGGGTCGGTGTCGAGGTGACTCTCCCGGTCGGCGGCGAGATCACCGAGCCATTTCGCGTCCGAGAGAAAACCTCGATCACCGGTGTCGTGCACGACCCCTCGGAGCGACCCCTCGATGGAACCCTGACGATCGTACCGGTGGCGGTTCCTGCGGGTTCGGATTGGCCCGAGGGGACGATGATCCGCTACGGTTCGTCCCAGTTTGTGGCGCTCAGCGGTGGGGAGTTCATCGCTCCCAGCGCGTCGGTCGGAGAGAACGTCTTCGAGTTTCGGCACGAGGGGACCTCGACCGGCACGACGGTGGACGCCAACCTCGCGCCGGAGGTCAATCAACTCGCCCCGATCGTGCTCGGAGTAGTTCGAACCTTGCGCGGAGCTGTCATCGAAGCGGGGGACATCGGAGTGTCAGGTGCCGAAGTGATGCTCGTCGAGCCGGGATCTGCGTACCGCTATCCCGGGCGAGAACCCGACACCGCGCGCATCGTGCGTCGCGTCAAGAGTGGGGCAGGGGGAGTCTTCTCCATCGAGCTCCAAGGCATTCGCGACGATGCCGAACTCTCTCTCGTCGCGCGCCACCCCGGCCACACCGCGGCGGTGCTCAACATTGTCGATCTCGACGGTCCGCCCCCCACTCTCTTCCTGCGCGAGGGGAACACTCTCCGGATTCGCGCGGTGCGAAATGGGGACGGAGAAGATGTCGATCTGGATAGGTTCCGACTGACCTACCTCGCCGATGACCCGGTCGAGGGCGACATCGATCTCGGCGAAGTCGTCGAGGGCACGACGCGCGACTACTCAGATGTCCGTCCCGGGCGCTATCGGCTCGAGTGGGGGCCCGAAGACCTCCCCTTGGGTATCGTGACTCCGAGCGCCCTAGTGAGCCTTGGACCGGGGCACGCTCGCGAGCTCGAGCTACAGATCGACGCCGACATCCGCACGGTGATCGCCCGAAGGAATGGACTGAGACTCGTTGGCGGCTGGGTGCTGGTCACCGATGATCCGACCGACGCCGAACATTTGCGTGCGGGACGGATCGTCGGGGGCGTCGCGAAGATTCCAGTGCCGAAGCGCGCGGGTGCGCTCTTCGTTTCGGCGACCCCGGCTAGGGTGCCGGAGGTCGCGATCGACTTCGCGCTCGGTTCCGCCCTCCCCAGAGAGCTCCCCCGCGCGGAGCTCCACGCCGATCCGATCCGAGTCGAGATCAACGCCTACGACCTGTCGTTTACCTTCAACGACGGCGTGCTCTTGTCGCGAAATCCTGTCTTGGTGCTGCCGCGCTGGGTTTTCAAGAACGACCAGTGGAAGGTCGATGGCGAGGTCACGATTCCGATCACGGGGAGCTCGTTGGTGATTCCCGACCTCGCTCCGGGCATTGTGCAATACACGGTGGAATCGAGGGGCCCGGGAGGGTGGTCGATCCATCAATCGGTGGAGTTGGTGGATGAGCCGGTGACCGTGCCGATCATTCGGTAGGTGAGCTGTGCTGGAATG
>CALEHF010000389.1 GCA_937876125.1 uncultured bacterium | reverse complement strand
AACCAGCCTCGCGACAAGAACGAAAATTTCACCCCGAGCCAAGTGAACACCCAAGAGATCGAGAAGACCCCCGCCCACCCCCACATCGCGGCGAACAACTCAGCGGTCGAGAGACCTGTCGCGAGGGCCATGGTGAACAGGGCGTAGAGTGCGAACCAGCTGATGAGAGTATTGAGGGCGAGGTGCTCTGGAAGGTCCACGAAGGAGCGGAAGAATCCGCCGCTCGAGCCTTGGATCCCGTCGGGGTGGTAGAGGAAAGTCGGGAGCCCGAAGTCTGACTCGGTGAATCCGGGGATCGCGATCTGAATCAGGATCAGAGCCAGCAAGAACGTGAGGGTCATCCGGATTGCCATCGAGATCGGCACCCCGATGCGTTGCACGGGACACTTGCCGGTCTTCAAGAAGGGAGTGCCGTCGTTGAGGGGGCGGAACTTCTCGATCGGGGTTCCGGTGACGAGGCAGGCGATGCTGCGGATGATCGCTTCGAGAGCGAGCCCAGGAAAGAAGATAACTTTCATCTTCCGCCTGACCATAAGGTTCAGGCGCAAGGTGCCGATCCCCCAGAGGAGCAGGGTCCACACTCCGAGCCAGATGATTGTGTCGCTCATCGTCTCTCCCCATCAGCTGCCGCGACTGCAGTTCCGCTTCCCGGGGGATCAGGAGGGACTTGCAGGTGATGAAACCTACCATCATCGGGGTGGCGGGGACCAGGGAGACGCCCGGTGGAGGGCCCACGGACGTGGCCGGGCTCAGGAAGCGGGAGCGTGCTCCCTAAGTGCTAACCGGAGAGCAGCTTACGGCGAATTTTGTCGAAGTCTTCGAGGTTGAAGAAGTCGATGATGACCTTCCCGCGCTTCCCCTGGCTCTTGATCTCTACCTTCGTCGCGAGAGCGCGGGCGAGCTCCTCCTCCTGGGCGACGATGGCCGCATCTTTGGGGGCTCCAGACTTTGGATCGCGTGCGGTCGTCTTTGTCCGGGGGGGTTCGCTGTCGGGAAGCTCCCCCTTCGCTTCGCGAATCGCCTGGTCGAGGCGACGCACCGTCCAACCGCGATCGAGTGCCTCTTCGAAGACGCGCAGACGTTCCTTCCCCTCATCCAGGGAGAGAAGCAGCTTGGCGTGTCCCGCGGAAAGGCGGCTCGAGGCGAGCGCCTCTCGTATTGGCTGCTCTAAGTCAAGGAAGCGTAGGGAGTTAGCGATGCTTGAGCGTTTCTTGCCGATACGCTCGGCGAGCTGCTCTTGCGTCCAGTCGTTCTCTTTTTGCAGCTCGCGGTAGGCGATGGCGAGCTCAATCGGGTTCAGGTCTTCTCTTTGGATGTTCTCGATGAGAGCAAGACGGAGCAGTCGCTTCGGATCGATCGTTTGCACCACTACCGGGACGATTTCGAGGCCGAGGGAGAGCGATGCGCGCAGACGCCTCTCCCCTGCCACCAGCTCGTACCCCCCCGCCTCATCGGGGCGAACGACCAGCGGCTGCAGGATGCCTTCATGCTTGATCGAGGCTGACAGCTCGCGGAGCGCTTGGTCATCAAAATGGGTTCGCGGCTGAGCCCGGTTGACCCGGATCTGGCGAGGATCGAGATGGCGGATTTCCGGACCTCCGGGTGGGGAGGCAGGATCAGACTGCGTCTCTTCCGTCTTCCGGATGAGGGAGTCGAGTCCCCTACCGAGCTTGCGCGCACTCATTCGCCAAGATCTCCTTCGCCAAATTGAGGTAGGCCCACGCCCCACGCGATCTCGGAGCGTAGCGGCACACTGGTTCGCCGTGGCTGGTCGCTTCGGCGAGCGCGATGTCGCGAGGAATGATGGTCTCCAGCACTTCCCTTGGGAAGTACTTTCGCACCTCGGTTGCGACTTCGACCGAGAGTTGATGAGTTTCCGAGAAAAGCGTCAGCAGGATGCCGAGGATTTCCAGCGGTTTCGAGCGCCCCTGATTCGCCCGGTCCACCAGCTCGAGCATCTGAGTCAACCCCTCCATGGCGAAGTACTCGCACTGGACGGGGACAAGGACAGCGTCCGCCCAGGCCAGCGAGAGGCTGGTCAGCGGCCCGAGCGAGGGAGGGCTGTCGATAATGACGTGGTCCCAGGATGCGGCGTCGAGTTCGGCCCGAAGGTCGGCGATCCGCGCGCTGCGAAGGGAGAAGCCTTCGAGCGGCTCACCGGAGCGAGCGGGGCCAGGGAACAGAGCCAAAGACGGGATTGCGGTGGGGGCCGCGAGCTTCTGCCACTTGCTTTGCCCGCCCCAAAGGTCCGAGAGAGGGGTCGGAACGGGCGATCTCACAGAAAGGCCCGATGTGGCGTTTCCTTGGGGGTCGAGGTCGATAATGAGGGTTTCGTGCCCTGCTTGGGCGAGGTACGAGCCCAGATTGATCGCGGTCGTGGTCTTCCCCACGCCGCCCTTCTGGCTAGCAATCGCCAGGACCTGAGTCATCCTACTGTTCCCCTCCTGTGCGGCTCCCCCGCGTAACGGTGACAAGGTATCGGGGAGCTGGAGAAGCAACAAGGGGCGGGAAATGTTCCACGGGGAACACTCTCGCAGTGAAGTGACCCCGACTGTTCCACGGGGAACATTTCGCTTTCTCAACTCTGTGCTTCAGCTGAGTGCCTTCTGAACCGAAACTGAGAGATCGCGCGTTGTCTCGCCGGAAGGCCGCGCTGTGGAATGGGGAGACTTCATAGTCTTCCCATCGTGGAGGGAACTCCTTAGAATCCGGGCCAACCCTCCTCGGGGTTCCCCTGGGGAGTGCGGGCAGAAGAGGACCCAGACGTGCGCATCGCCATCATCTCCGACATTCACGGTAACCGAGAGGCTCTCGACACCGTTCTGGCCAAGATCGACACGCTCGATTGCGCGAAGATCTTCTGCCTCGGCGATGTGGTGGGCTACGGTCCCGATCCCGGCTATTGCGTCGACCTCGTGGGGGAGCGATGCGAGGTGGTCCTTGCAGGCAACCATGAGTATGCGGTCCTCGGCAAGATCAACATCGACTACTTCAACCCCCACGCCCGTCAAGCAACCCTTTGGACTCGAGATCATCTCGGCTCACCGCAAGTGCAGGCGATCTCGAAGTACCCACTGACCCACGTCTGGGAGAAGTGCACCTTCGTCCATGGCACCCTCGATTCCCCCGATCTCTTCGACTACATACAGACCTCCTACGACGCCCACCTGTCACTGGAGCGCCTCGAAACTCGAGTCTGCTTCATCGGTCACTCCCACGTCCCGGTCGCGTTCCTCCAGTCGGAGGACGCCATCACCTACAGCACCGACGCCCACGTCGACCTGCTGCCCGTGGTGAAATCGATTGTCAATGTGGGGAGTGTGGGGCAGCCGCGCGACGGCAATCCGAACGCGAGCTTCGCGACCTTTGATCTGGTCACCGAGCAGGTTGAATTGCACCGAATCCCCTACGACCTGGCGGCGACTCAAGAGAAGATTATGGAAGCCGGCCTGCCGGAATTCCTCGCCGAACGCCTCGCCGTCGGCCGGTAGACACTAAACCACCGAAGAGCAAAGCACTGAACGGTGAGCCCGAAGTGGGGGACCACTCCGCGAGCGCGCGATCGGTAGTTGTCTAGATATTCTCGTGGGTTCGACGAAACGCTCAGGATCCACCGGGCGCTGGGGGCCATCCAAAGCCAGGCTAAGTCGTTCGCCTGTAAGCACTTACGGGATTTCGATGGGCTAGACGCGCCAGGGTGGAGAAGCGTTCGCGCGACGCACCAAGCGAAACATCCCTACTCGGGCTTCTTCGCTGACGCACTCTCTTCGGCATCAGTGGGCTGATGGATCGTCGGACGATTGGACTCGATATTGACCTCATCCTCGATCCCCTTGATCCCCTTTTTGAACTCGACGACGCCCTTACCCATCGAGCGCATCACTTCGGGCAGCCGGCGTCCGAAGAGAAGAAGTGCGATGACGAGGATCACGATCCACTCTGGACCTCCGGGAAGGCCAAGGAACGCGATGGTCGGGGTGAAATCGAGAGTCATGGGACCTCCTGTGGTTCGTGGTCCAATTGTACGGGCCTGTCCTGACGAACCGCAAGGCACCCCCCCGGAATGAGTGCCTCCCAGCTCGGAGGGGAGTGACGGTTGTTTCGGCACGCATCCCGAACGATCCCCTACTCCGGGAGCCCCTCTTGCTGGTAGCCACAATGGTAGTGGGCAATCTCCTTAGCCGTGTTGGCGATCAAGGCGTTCTCGATTTCGGTCTTCCCCTCTTCGAACCCAATAAAAACACTGCCGGAATCGGGGTCCTCGGGGAACTTCACTTGGATCCGCCGAGGCCTGCTCTCGCCCTTCTTGACGTCCCAAACCTCGTAGTAGGCGTCGATGTACCCCTGCCACATCCCGATCATCTTCGGGCTATCGAGGGTGATCGTGAAGATCTCGCCCACGATCAAATAGTCGACATCGAGCCGACGCGCATAATCGAGCCAATCCACCTCCTTCGAAAGGTCTTGTCTGATCTCAGTCTGGATCTCCTTGTTGCGGACCGCCTTCAGCCCGCCACAGTCATTGGAGAATGCGACTTCTATCGCCTGACCGAGGCGATTTCCGACGCGCGAATCGAAGTGCCAGAAGTTTCCGTACTTGAAGGGGACCACGAACAGATCGCCACCTCGCAGGTTGTCGACAGGCTCGACTCGCTTGCCAAGAACGCTTCCGCAGCCGACCACGGAGAGGGTGAGGGGGGAGAGCAGCAAACTCAGCGTGATGAGTCGCAGCACGGCGGCCAGGCGGACAGAAGTCTGAATTCGGTTCATGCGACGCTCCTTTTGGGGATGCGGAGAGGGTGCATGCGGGGGGCCACGGGGGCGGAGAGACAACCGCAGGCAGAGCGCTCCGAGCCCCAAAGTCTCGATGGGGCGAGCCCCTTATACCGCGCGATCGTCACCACAAGTTCAAGGCCTCTTCGACCAGGGAGAAGTTTGGTGCCATCAGGGTCACACTCATCGGGGCAAATGAGCGCCCCTGGCGGGCGCACGACCTCAAGAAACCCCGAGGGGCCGGATCGCGTGTTCAGTTGGAACTCTGGCCTTGTCCCCAACCAATGTTGCCCGTTCTGTTCGATCACCCCGAGCGGGAGACGATCGAATTTCGGGATCAGCTGGTGGGGGAGGGGAGTGTCGAACTGCGCGTCTCGCGAAACGAGGACGCAATCGGGGCGGGCACCGCCGTCTCGCCGAGGGAACAGATCGCGCGGTTCGGCGAGAAGACGGTTCTCGAGGATTAGGAGTGAGCATGAAGAACCATGCTCTGATCACAGAACCGAGAGCGGCGCGAAACCCTCCCCGATCACCGGCAGAGCGGGCACACCGAGCCACGGCTCGAGGAGCGTCGCGTAGACGCGTCGAAAGTCGACCTGATGCTTCACGTCGCCATCGGAGAGATCCGCGAGCGACGGCGACTGCCCGTGGAAACCCCCCTTCAACTTCCCCGAGATGAGGAGCACCGGCGCGGCCGCGCCGTGATCGGTCCCCGCGCTCGCGTTCTCGTTCACGCGACGACCAAACTCACTGTAGACGAGGACGAGGACGCGATCCTCCAACCCGCGACTCCGGAGGTCGGACCAGAACGCGCCGAGCGCAGAACTCAGGTCTCCGAGTAACTGGGCGTGCGGTTGAGTTTGGTTCGCGTGAGTGTCGTAGCCGGTCTGGTTGACATGGACCACGCGCGGCCCGACATCCGACGCCAGAAGCGCGGCCCCAAGTCGGAGCTGCTGTGCCAGCGCGCCGGCGGGATAATCCGCGACGTTTTCGTTCTTCGCGGCTGCGCCTAGGCGATCCGCGTCTCGCATCGCCGAGAGCCAAGCGCGCTGAAGACGATCGGCAGCTCCGCCACCCTCCCGTCGCGGGCGAAGAAGAGATTCTTGAAGCGCGCGCCGCGCCCGGACCGCTTCGTATGACCCGCGGTCCCACTCGAGATCTTCGAGCCTCTCGAGGGTCGGAGTGTCGCTCTGCTCGGAGCGGAGCAGGAGGGGCAGATCGCGCCCGCCGACGCGCACTGCAAAGGGACCGTCATCCCCGTCGGCGCGATCCGCGGCGCGCCCGACCCAACCGGTCCGAGGGCGAGCGGACAGCGGGTCGCCGCTGTGCCAGATGTCGAGCGCGCGAAAGTGCGAGCGATCCGGATTCTCGTAGCCGACACCATGAACTATCGCGAGGTCCCCGAGCTCATGAATTTCCCGCAGCGCGCCCATTCTCGGATGCAGTCCGAAGTGGTCGTCGAGGCGCAACACCTCCGCCTGCGGAATCCGCAGCTGGGGGCGGGCGCGGTGATAAAGATCGTCGCCGTAGGGGATCAGCATGTTCAGCGCGTCGTTCCCGCCGGTGAGTTCGAGGACCACGAGCTTGCGATCGAGGGGGGACGCGTCCGCCGCTGCCCGAAGCCAATGGGGTCCGGCGAGTGTCGAAAGACCGAGTCCCACACCGAGTTGAAGGAAGTTCCTTCGGGAGGTTTCAAAGTTAGCCATCGCTGTCGCTTCCATCAAACAAGCTGTGCTTCGGGAAGAGTGATGAGGAGATGAATCCAGTCGCGGGGGTCGCCATCGTGAGCGACGAGCGCGTCGCGGACGGCGGCGGGGAGGTCAGCGGAGATGAACCGAACAATCAGGTGATCGAGGAGAGCGCTCCGCGATCGATCTCCGCAGAGTGCCTCCCAGTCGAACTGAGCGCCGAGCTCCTCGTCGGCAGAGGCGAGAGATCGACCGAACTGATTCCGAGCGATGATTCTTCCGGAGGAGATCCAGTCGGTACCGCCGGACCACCCTTGCACCCCGGGAGGGTGAAAGAGGCGCTGCCCCATCGCTCCGACCTGCCGCGCGAGAGTGTTGGAGTTCGCGCGCGCGTCGAGGGCGCGCAGGGTGCCGATGACGAACTCGACCGGGCTCGCGATGCGCGCGCGGATCGACGACGCATCGAAAAAGAGTCGGCTCGCAAACAATACGCGGAGGAATCGATCGACGCGAAACTCCTCCTTTCGAAGCAGGGCGGCGAGGGTCTCGAGGGTCTCGTCGGGAAGCTGGGACCCGACGAACTCTCGGGCGAGGGTGGTGGCGAAAAAGCGAGCCGCGGCCGGTTGTTCGAAACAGTGGTGGACAAGAGTGTCGGGGGTGAAGGCTGCGGTGCGTCCGAACACCGTCTTCGCGCTGGTATCGTGATAGCGTTCGACCCACTCAGAGCGGTCCCCGGAGAGACGCAGGCCGGTCAACGCGCGCGCCGCTTCCTGAATGTCGCGCTCTGTGTAGTTTCCGATCCCGAGGAGGAAGAGTTCGAACAGCTCCCGCGCCAAATTCTCGTTCGGGTGCCCGACGCGGATCCGATCGGCATCGAGGAAGCGCAGCATCGCCGGGTCGTGCACCACACCCCGCGCCAGAGTGCGCAGATCGCCGAAGCCCGCGCTGCGAAAGAGTTCGAGTTGGCCGTAGATCGCGGCCGTGCTCGTCACTTTATCTGCCGAAACGGCGAAGTGCCCGTGCCAGAGAAGTGCGAGGCGTTCCCGGAGCGGGTGATTCGTTTCGAGCATCAGGCGGAGCCACCACGCAGCCACGCGATCGATGTTGCGTTGGCGCATCAATCGCGGGCCCATCGCGTCGATCGCAGCCGTCGTGGGATCCTCGGTCGGAGTGAAGAGAGCCTCGATTGCGGCGGCGGGTCCGGCGGCAACCGCGTGATCGATCGACTGGGGAGACGCGCCGAATCCGGCGCGCCGCAGGAGATGGGCCGCTTTCTGGCGATTCCACGGATCACTTGTTGTCGGCAGCCACGGCTCGAGGCACGTCTGTGGATCGAACAGCAGGGCACGCGCGTCCACTGTGGCCATCAGAAGCTCCGCTTCGAAGATGGCTTCGGAGACACCTCGGGAGGGGTCACATCGCTTTTCGCGAAGTGGAGTGAGGCCTCGACCGCCCAATCTTTCTCATCCGCCGAGCCGACTTCGACCCGAAGGGCATCGAAGAGACCGAGGAGGGCGAAGAGACCCGCGATCTTCGCCTCTGCCTCCCCGACTGCGTTCCCCTCGAGCACCGAGTTCGCGATCAGCGCTTCGCGGTTCTCGGTCAGGATCGAGAGGAGAGGCGCGGCGTGAACGACGATCTCTCCATTGGGAAGCGCCGCCGGCAGGGGAGTCTCGAATCCGGAATCGATAAGCCTGCGCACCGCGTCTGGCTGGCTCCCCAGAAAAAAGAAGCCCTCGCGAAGCGCCATCGAGGGGCGGAAGTTCGCTTCGATCCCCGGGGTTTCGCCTTTGGACAGAGGGTCGCGTTTTTCCATCGGTCCCGCGGTGGTGATCGCCGTGCCCTCGTAAACATCGGTCCGGAACAGCCACGGCTCGAGCCCGCGTTGCGTGCGTTCGATGTTCACGAAGCTGACCAGGGTCTGAAAGAGCATCTGCAGCTCACCGGCACGGGCGTCCTTCTCCGCGAGTGGCAGAGCGAGTGCAAACCCCGGGAGGAGCGGATCAGGAGTGATCGATTTTGTGGGGTGCGGTGCGGTCGGCAAGATGAAGAACTGAATCGTTGAGTCGGTCAGCGCGAGAACCTCTTCGCCGAAGTCCTTTCCGCCGAAGAGATTCCCAATGTCGGTCGAAAACTTTGCCATTTGTGCGTGGGCACTCTGGTCGACCAACTCGAGACGCGACTCCCACCAATCGGCAAGATCGCGCCCGGCTTGGAACGCCGCAATCGCGTCGCTCGGGGTCCGAACGACAGTGCGCGCTCCTTCCGGCAGATAGCAGGGATGAACCTTCTCGCGCGGCGCGGGAGCGGCGACGAGGTGGATCTTCAGTTGATCGTCGGCCAGGTCGACCGCTGCGCAGAGAGTCTCCGCCTCGCGCAATCTCTGTTGATCTCCTCCAAAAAGAATCGAGGCGAGAGGGTTCGCGAGCGGGCCGGCGAGTTCGGGGAGCGTACCGCCGCGCAAGGTGCGCACCGCTTCGACGTCGAGGAAGAGGCGCAGGGGCCCGTCTCCGACATCGCTCGCTAAGGAAGAACCGCCCGCTGAGGAAAAACGGGGAGCGCGAAGCAGACTGCTCTCGATCAAAGTCTCGTCGGCCTCCTCGAGGCGGGCGAGAGTCGAGAGAACCAGCTCGCGGTCGGTTCCCGCGACGAGGGTGTCCCCGAACCAAAAGCTGACCAGGTCGTCCACGATCGTTAGAGTGACCCCGCCGTGAACTTCGGTTCGGGCTCGATCGCCGGCGAACTTCAGAGCGGCGCCGATCAGGTTGCGCACGAAGTCGGCATCGCTTGGCTGATGGATGAGCAGCGGTTGAGGAGTCGTGCCCCCTTGAGCGACCCAGGCGAATCCGGTCTTCCCCTCGAGAACGCCGGCGAAGATCTTCGTCGGCGTGCGTCCTGTGAACGCCGTGAGGAAGAAGAGCCCTTGGCGGAGCTCTTTTCCTTTCTCGCCGGCGATGAACTCACGCCACTCTTTCGAGGCCACCAGTCGATCGTCGATCTCGGAATCGAGAAGACCGCTGAGCAGCGCGCCTCCGTCGGTGCTCTCGATAAGGAAGAGCGTGTTCGACGGAAAGAAGGTGGCGAGGGGAATCGGAGTCGTGGAAGTGTGGAGGGCAGCGGGGGGCTGGGCAGCGGTGGACTGGGCAGCGGGGGACTGGGCAGCGGGGGACTGGGCAGCGGAGAGGGGGGAGACCCCGGTGGCGGATGCTACGAGAAGAAGAGAGAGAGGGACGACGAGCCCGAACCGCGAGAGGGGGGGGAGGACGACGGAGTTGTGTCGCACGGCGACGCCGCTTTCCGGTGAGAGTGGATTTCGGTGGCCGACCGAAGCGACCGCGCCTCGCAAGTGTCGTTCCGGTGAGTCGGGTGCCGCGAGATCACATTGGATCACCTGGGTGCGGCAAAACGTCTCAAAGATCTCCGGGCAACCGCGCCGCTGGGGTAGGCGGGGACGCCATGCGAGGGCGATCTCACACTCGACGAGCGGCGATGGAGATGCTCCACTCCGGTGTCGCCAGCGCTTTTCCCCGTGTGGGGATCTCCATGGTGAGGTTTCACCCGCGCTCTGGTGAAACGAGGCTAGTCACAAGGAGACAACCCTTGAGTTGACGCTGCCTAAAGACCCGAAACCCAACGGAAGGCCGAGGCGATGAGTTGGATTCCTGGATCCGATCCGACGAAGGACGGGGGGGTTTGCCCCGATGCGATCGAGATGGTCATCGTGCCTCGGACCGCGGATATCGGGGGCTTCAATGTGCGGCGCGTCCTTCCCTTTCGAAACAAGCGAATGGTCGGCCCGTTCATCTTCTGGGACGAGATGGGCCCCGGGGAGTTCTTGACCGGCCAAGGGGTCGACGTCTTGCCCCATCCTCACATCGGATTGTCGACGGTGACCTTTCTCGGCGAAGGGACGCTCGAACACCGCGATTCGGCCGGCAACTTTCAAGTGATCGAGCCCGGGGACGTCAATCTGATGCACGCCGGCTCCGGCATCGTTCACTCAGAACGAACCAGCGCCGCGATCCGGGCCGGGCGCTCACGTCTCGCCGGGATCCAAAGCTGGCTCGCCGCTCCCCGCGATGCGGAAGAGTCCCCGCCGTCCTTTGAACACTGCCCTCAATCAGAACTCCCTCTGGTCGAAGCAGAGGGGGTCCGCACACGGATCATCCTGGGCGAGGCCTACGGCGCGAAGTCGCCGGTCAAAGTGCCGTGGCCGACTCTCTACGTCGACGCGCAGCTCGAGCCGGGGGCCAAACTTCCCATCTCTCCCGAGACCGAAGAGCGCGCCATCTATCTGCTGTCGGGGGAGGTCATGATCGAGGGAGTGGAGTACGCACCGAAGCGGATGCTGGTTCTGAAGCCCGGCTTCACCGCCACGATCGAGGCCCGGACCGTAGCTCACTTCCTGGTGCTCGGCGGCGCGGTGATGGACGGCCCTCGGCACATCTGGTGGAACTTCGTTTCGTCATCTCGAGACCGCATCGAAGAGGCGAAGGAGAAGTGGCGGGCCCGCGAGTTTCCGGAGGTTCCGGGAGACAGACTGGAATTCACCCCGCTCCCCGAGTGAAGCTTGTTCCTTCAGAATGGGGGCTCAAGGGCTCCATTTACCGTTTGGGGGCGTTCTACGCCGAGTCCCACGTCCTCTCCATCCCGCTTCGCCCCCTCGCAGCCGGGTCCCGTTCCTTGCACGAAGCTCAGAATTCCTTCATGCGTGCTTCACAATCGACGGGTACCGTTCTCATCACGTTCTTCAGTGACTGACTGTCGTGACAACAGCCGGGGGAAGCTGCCATGTTGGGAAAACTGAGAGATCGCTCGCGCTGGAGCGGCGACCGCACCCCGCTTCGATCACCGTCGACGAGCCCAAAACAGGTCCGAGGATTTATGAAGAAGAGCATCGTCGTCATCGAGGACGAAAGCGACATTCTCGAGGTACTGAAATACAACCTCGAGCGCGAAGGGTACCGCGTGCGGACTTGCCGCGATGGGGAGTCGGGGCTGCGCCTCGTCCGGGAGGAAAACCCCGATCTGGTTCTCCTCGACCTCATGCTCCCGAGCCTCGATGGTATCGAAATCTGCCGACGCCTCCGCGAAGATCCCGTCACTCGCAGCTTGCCCGTGATCATGCTGACCGCCAAAGGAGAAGAGAGCGATGTCGTTCTCGGACTCGGGGTCGGCGCGGATGACTACGTCACGAAACCGTTCTCGACGGGAGAGCTCACCGCGCGTATCCGCGCCGTACTCCGACGCACCGAATTGAGCGAGATCGGGCAGGAGCAGGAACGCGTCGAGCGGGATGGGCTTGTCATCGACGTCGGTCGTCACCTGGTGACGGTCGATGGCGAACGCGCCTCCCTCACCGCGACCGAGCTCCGTCTTCTCCACTTCCTCGCGACACACCCGGGGCGAGTCTTCACCCGCGATCTCCTTCTGGGCCGCGCGATCGGTGAGCACGCCTTCGTCGGCGATCGCAACATCGACGTACACATCCGCTCGATCCGGAAGAAGCTCGGGGACCACCGCGACCTCCTCGAGACGATCCGTGGAGTCGGTTATCGCTTCCGCGAAGAGGAGAGCTAACCGATGACTCCCAGCCGGCGTCGAAGCCGCCACCCCGATTCGTCATCTGCCCGTGGCGTGGGTCCCGAGGGCAGCGACCCCGTCGGCGGTCCCGATGAGGTTGGCCCGGGGATCAGCGGCCTGACGGCTGGCTCAGCCGATCAACTCGAGATGGTGATCAACGGTTTGGTCGAAGGTGTCGTCGCCGTCGATCTCAACGAGCGCGTGATTCACCTCAACTCTTCCGCCGCCCGCCTGCTCGGTGTTTCGGCGAGAGAGAGTCTCGGGAAGAGACTGGAAGAGTTGACCGATCTCGAGAATCTCTCCGCCACGGTCTCTCGCGCCCTCCGCACGCGCTCGGAATCCACCGGCGAGGCGATCGTCGAAATGCCCGCGAACCAGCGCGACCTCGCTCTCGAGTTCGATGCCTCTCCCGTGCGTGATCGGGGTGGACGGATCGCGGGTGCGGTTCTCTCGATCCACGACATCACCGAGCTGCGCCACCTCGAGCACGTGCGGCAAGATTTCGTCGCCAACGTCTCCCACGAGCTCAAGACCCCGATCACTGCCATCCGCGGCCTGGTCGAGACGATCTTGACCGACGACGAGATGCCAGGGGCCACTCAGACGCGCTTCCTCGAAAAGGTGCACGCCCAGGCGCTCAGACTCTCCGTGCTCGTGACCGACCTGCTCACGTTGGCGCGCCTCGAGTCTCGCGATGCTCTTCTCGAACCCCTCCCCTTCGACCTGCGCGAGCCGATTCGCACTTCGATCCGCGCTTGTCGCAGCGTCGAAGTGCAAACGGCACAGATCGAAGAGGATCTCTCAGAGACGCCGGTGATCGTGCGCGGCGATCCCGAGTCGCTCCGACTCGTTGCGAGCAACCTGCTCGACAATGCCCTCAAGTACACGCCCGCCGAAGGTCGGATCCAGATTCGCCTGAAGCGTGACGTCGGACGCGCGATCTTGGAGGTCGAGGACAATGGGATGGGGATCGCGCCCAAAGATCGACAGCGCATCTTCGAGCGGTTCTACCGGGTCGACAAAGCCCGGTCGCGCGAGCTCGGGGGCACCGGACTCGGCCTGTCCATCGTCAAACACGTCTGTTTGGCCCATGGCGGGCGCGTAGAGGTGGATTCGACCTCGGGGAAAGGAAGCACGTTCCGCGTTCTGCTCCCCCTGGCTGACTCGGAATTCTCCGAGTAATCGAGAGCCAGCCCCCTCGGCCGCCCCCGATCTGCCGGCCGGCAGGCATGCCAACCTCCCCAACTCCTTCGAATCCCCTCAGATCCACCCCCCTCCTCGCCGATAACGAAACTCCGGGGAAGTTCCGCGGCAGCTCCATCGATGGCGGGAAGTAGGACACGGTGCGACTTCGACTCACTCTCGCCTGCTTGCTCCTCCTGGGTTGCACAGGTTCGTTCCTCGCGGAATCGCGGGCTGAGCGAGACCTCGTCGGAGCTCGTGAGCGCCATGAGGATGAGCTTCGTAGAGATGCGAAGTCGGTCCGGTCCGAGATCGAGAGCATCTTCCGCCAGAGCCATGTCGGATTGAGATCGATCGCTCAGTTCCCCGGGGTACGCTCCTACGACCCTCTGCACACGGTCGAGTCCGCCGGAATTTTGAGCATTTCAGAGCTGATGCGCGACTCGAGCTCGCTCGGAACCGCGGGAGAGATTTTTGACAGCCTCGCGACGACCATTGGGATCACCGATCTCTACATCTCACCCTATCCCTACGACCCCCAGGGTCTCGTCGACGAAGCACGGGGAATTCCGCGAGAGCCGATCATCCACTTCACGCGGCGACTCCCCGGGACAGCCGTCAAAGACTCTGGGCCGCAGGCTGGCTCACCCGCGGGCGATTCCCCCGGAGCCACGTTCGCACTGGTCGGCGAGGCGCCTGAGGATGCGGACCTCGCTCATCGGGAGTTGTGGACCCGACAACTGATCCTGAACCAGCTGCAGTACATCGCGCACAATCTGCCCTACTTGACGAGCGGTTCGGGAGAAGAGGCGCTCGCGATCTGCGTCGAGCTCAAGGCGCTCCTCTCGAAAGAGGAAGGTAACAACCCCTTCACACGCAGCGGCGAGGGCGCGCAGTCGTTCGGTCTCATCCAGTCGACCCCGATCATCGGCGAAGATGGCCAACTGCGCGGGTGCGTCTCGATGGTGATCCCTTGGGCAGCGCTTCGCATTGCACTCCCCAACGATGGCTTCGTCGTGCGTCACCCGACCTACGGAATCTCCATCGTCCCCGAGGGGAACACGACCGCGGCGCAGTCGGAGCTCTACTGGAGCCAGGGCAAGCCGGACCCGAACATCTTCTACTCTGAGGTGTTCCCCCTCGACATCCCCGATGCCGACCAGAAGTGGGAGTTGTGGACCGGCCGGAGCGGAACGGAGTTCTGGGCCCGTGGCGAGGTCGCCAGCATCCGAGGTTGGGCGCTCGCCACGCATGTCTTGATCTGGCTCGCGACTCTCGGTTTCGCCGCGCACTGCCTGCGGATCGGTCGCGTCCGCACGCTCGCGACCGCACACGCACTCGAGCTGCAGTCGCAGAAGGGGAACAGCACATCGAATGCTGAATTGTCGCGTCAAGCGGCCATGGAAGCGACAGCGGAGAAGAACGCATTCCTCTCCCGGCTGAGCCACGAGATCCGCACGCCGATGTCATCGATCCTCGGCTTCGCCGACGTCCTGCTCGACTCTCAGATCGACAACGACCAACGCGTGGAGGCAGTCCAATCGATTCGCCGCAACGGCCGCCACCTCCTGAACATGATCAGCGACATCCTCGACCTCTCGAAGATCGAGGGGGGCAAGCTCGGAATCGAGCGCTTGTCGGTGCGCACGCGCACCATCATTTCCGAGGTGGTCGGACTGCTCGAACCGCGTGCGAAGGCGCGAGCGACCACCCTCACGACCGAGATCCGCGGAGATGTGCCCGAGCTGATCCAGACCGACCCGATGCGGATCCAGCAAGCACTGGTCAATCTGGTCGACAACGCGATCAAGCTCACCGAAGGCGGTTCCGTCCACCTGGTCGTCGAATGCGATCGATCGAAGCGACGATTGCGATTCCTCGTGATCGACGACGGGGTCGGAATGACTTCTGCGCAGGTCGCGCGTGTCTTCCAACCATTCCAACAGTCCGGCGACTCGAAGACCGTGGGGACGACAGGACTCGGGCTGACCTTGAGTCGACGTCTCGCTGAGCTGCTCGGAGGCACCGTCAAGGTCGACAGCGCCCCCGGAAAAGGTTGCACCTTCACCTTTGACGTGGCCACGGGCTCCCTCGAGGGAATTCCTTCGATGTCGGAGACTCCCGATGATCCCTCCGCCGCGGAGAAGCAGTCGTGGAGTGATCTCCCGCATATCGATGGTCGCGTGCTCCTGGTCGAGGATGGACCCGACAACCAGACGATCATCGCGCACATCCTCCGGCGCGCGGGAGCGGAAGTGGTGATCGCGAGCAATGGCCAAGAGGGGGTCGACCGTGCCCTCCTGGCCCAAAAGGAAAAGCGCACCTTCGATGCGATCCTGATGGACATCGAAATGCCGATTCTGGATGGCTTCGCCGCAACGCGCAAGCTGCGCGGCGCAGGGTACGGCGGGCAAATCATCGCGCTGACAGCCCACGCGATGGCGGGAGACGAAGAGCGCTGCATTGCGGCGGGATGCGATCACTACCTGGCGAAGCCGGTCGACCGCGCGACCCTCGTCCACGTCGTCGCCCAACACATCGGCCTGCGCAGCGACGCGAAGCCCGCCCCGGCTCCCCCCGCGATCTAGCTCCGCTCGAGCCGTGCTGGCTGATTCGGCTGGCTGATTCGGCTGGGCTGATTCGGCTGGGCTGATCCACCCCCCACCTCGGTACCCCAACGATCGAGAACGGACGACTCCCCGAGACAGGGGTCGAGGGCAGATCCTGCCCTCTTGATCCACCATCTTCACAAAACTTGCGATTTCGCACCGTTGGGGCCGCGGCGAAGGGAGAGACTTCACTTCCTCTTCACGAACCCTTTACGGGAGTGGTCTACCGTCGTTGATGTCTGCAGGATGGGTCGAGCTTCGCTGAATGCTCCAAAGAGCCTTGGACCCCTCCGACGACTCAACTCAGAAAGGACACTCCATGCGCATTTCCACTCTGGCGCTTTCCACCGCACTTTGCCTCTCTCTCCTCGCCGCCGGTTGCACAGGCGGAGGAAAGGGCAGCACCGCGAGCATCAACATCGACGGCTCGAGCACAGTGTTCCCGATCACCTCTGCCATCGCGGAGGAGTACAACGAGATCGACAAGAACACTCAAATCAATGTCGCCTTCTCCGGGACCGGCGGTGGCTTCGCGAAGTTCTGTATCGGGGAGATCGATATCAGTGACGCCTCCCGCCCGATCAAAGAGAAAGAGGAGAAGGTCGCGGTCGAGAACAACATCGGCTTCATCGAGATCCCGGTCGCGTTCGACGGCATTTCGGTCGTCGTGAACAAGAAGAACTCTTTCGTCGATTTCCTCACCGTCCAAGAGCTGAAGCAGATCTGGTCCGCCGACGGCACCATGCGCTCCTGGAGCGACGTGCGCCCGAGCTGGCCGAACCAGACGATCGAGCTCTACGGTCCGGGAACCGCTTCGGGCACCTTCGACTACTTCGTTGAAGCGATCATCGGCAAAGGTGGATCGATGCGCTCCGACTTCTCCGCGAACGAGGACGACAACGTGCTCGTCACCGGAGTCGCGGGGGACGAGTTTTCGCTCGGCTTCTTCGGATTCGCGTACTACGCCGAAAACAAAGACAAGCTGACGATCGTCCCGGTGAAGGATGGCAACCGCGATCCCGTCGCGCCGTCGATGAGCACGATCAACAACGGGACTTACGCGCCCCTCTCGCGCCCCATCTTCATTTACGTCAGCACCGAGTCTGCGAAGCGCCCCGAAGTGATCAACTTCGTCGAGTTCTACCTCGACAATGCCGCGAAAATCTCAGAAGCGGTCGGCTACGTTGCCCTTCCGAAGCCGGTCTACACCATGTCGAAAGAGCGCTTCCATGCCGGTGTGACCGGAACAATCTTCCGGAGCGCAGAGGCGGGAACCGACATTGAGCAGCTGATGCACGCAGCAGCCGCGAAGGCGGACTGAACCGTTGACCGAAGTCGCACTCGATCGAAGTTTGGCCTCTCCCGACGGGGGACCCACATCCGAGGTGGGGGCTCTCGCGAAGAAAAGGGGTCGCCCCCTCGAGATCGTGATTCGGATCGCGCTGTTCGCGAGCGCGGCGGTGTCCGTGGTCACGACCCTCGCGATCATCGGCACTCTCGCGAAGGAGGCATTCGCCTTCTTCGAGAAAGTTCCGGTGATCGATTTCCTCACGGGCACCGAGTGGACCCCGAACTTCCATCCCGCGAAGTTCGGGGTGCTCCCGTTGGTCTGTGGCACCTTGTGGATCGTGTTCGGCGCGAGCCTGATCGCGATCCCGGTCGGTCTCTCGAGCGCGATCTACCTGAGTGAATACGCGAAGCCGCGCACTCGCAGCATCCTGAAGCCGGTCCTCGAGATTCTCGCGGGGATCCCGACGATCGTGTACGGCTTCTTCGCGCTGACCTTCGTGTCCCCGATCCTCAAGACGATCTTCCCTTCGACTCAGATCTACAACGCAGCGAGCGCAGCGATCGTGGTGGGGATCATGATCCTGCCGATGGTCGCGAGCCTCTGCGACGACGCACTGCGCTCGGTGCCGAGCAGTCTTCGTCAAGGCGCGTACGCGCTCGGCGCCACCAGCCTCGAGGCTTCGACGCGCGTTGTCGTTCCCGGTGCACTTTCCGGAATCATCGCATCGATCGTGCTCGCCTTGTCCCGTGCGGTCGGAGAGACGATGGCGGTCTCACTCGCCGCAGGAATGACCCCGAACATGACTCTCAACCCGCTCGAATCGATTCAAACGATGACCAGCTACATCGTCGAGCAGAGTAAAGGCGACGTTGCTCACGACGGTCCGGGGTACTCGGCGATCTTCGCAATTGCGGCACTCTTGTTCTTGATCACCCTCGTCTCGAACGTCGTATCGCACCGTATTTTGAAACGCTTTCGGGAGGTGTACGAATGAACCTCCTCGCAGTCGACGGACACGACAAGATCCGGTATCGCCGTCTGAAGGCGCGCATCTTCCAAAGCACCTGCTGTGGGCTCGTGTGGATGTGTGTTGCACTCCTCGCCGTGCTCCTGTTCCACGTCGCCTCGGAAGGATTCGCGTACCTCAATCTCGACTTCTTGACGAACAACACGTCGTACAAGCCGGAGAAGGCGGGGATCCACGCTGCGCTCTTGGGCACGCTCTGGCTCGTCGTGACGACCGCGGTCATCTCGATTCCGACCGGCGTCGCCGCCGCGATCTACCTCGAAGAGTTTGCGAAGAAGAACCGGATCAACACCTTCATCGAGGTGAATGTGGCGAACTTGGCGGGGGTCCCGTCGATCGTGTTCGGGATGCTTGGACTCGCGATCTTCAGCCGGCTCTTCGGCCTCAAGAACTGGGTCATCGCGGGCGCGCTGACGATGTCGCTCCTCATCCTGCCGGTCATCATCACCGCCGCGCGCGAAGCGATTCGCGCGGTGCCGAACTCGATCCGGCTGGCCGCCTACGCGATCGGTGCCTCGAAGTGGCAGACGGTCGCGGCACACGTGCTTCCCGCCGCGCTTCCCGGAATCGTGACCGGCGTGATTCTCTCCATGTCACGCGCGATTGGGGAGACCGCGCCGCTGATCACGATCGGTGTGCCGGTCTTCATCTTGCACGCACCCGGCGGCCTCAATGAATCGTTCACCGCCCTCCCGATGCAGATTTACAGCTGGGCGGCGATGCCCCAGAAGGAATTCCACGGCCTCGCAGCCGCAGGAATCATCGTGCTGCTCACCGTCCTTCTCCTCATGAACGCAACCGCGGTCTTCATCCGCCAACGGGCCCAGAGGAAACTCAAATGGTGAAACTGAACGTTCAGCTCTCGAAAGCGGGCTCCGCCGCTCCCGATGCCGCGTCCTCTACTCAGGGCGCCCCGGCGGCGGGGACGCTTCCCGACGGCGACCCGAGGATTCTCGAAGCGCGTAACGTCACCATCTCCTACAGCGGCAACCCCGCGGTCAGGGGGGTCTCCCTCGAGTTTCCCGAGCGGAAGGTCACTGCGATCATCGGCCCCTCCGGCTGTGGAAAGAGCACGCTGCTCCGCTCCTTCAACCGCATGAATGACTTCGTCGAAGGGGTTGGGATCGACGGCCAGCTGCTCTATCGAGGAATCGACATACACGACCCGCGCGTCGATCCGATGGAGCTGCGCCTCAAGATCGGGATGGTGTTCCAGAAACCGAACCCGTTCCCAAAATCGATCTACCGAAATGTGGCGTGGGGCCCGAAGATCAACCGCTACGACGGGAACATCAAACAGCTCGTCGAGGAGTCGCTCCGGAAGGCGGCGCTTTGGGATGAGGTGAAGGATCGCCTCGACGATTCGGCGCTCGGGCTCTCTGGCGGCCAGCAGCAGCGGCTCTGCATCGCCCGCGCTCTCGCCATGAGCCCTGAAGTGATCTTGATGGACGAGCCGTGCTCCGCGCTCGACCCGGTTTCCACCAGTCGCATCGAAGACTTGATCTTCGAGCTGAAGAAGACCTTCACAATTGTGATCGTCACCCACAACATGCAGCAAGCCGCGCGGGTTTCCGACACCACCGCCTTTCTCGAACTCGGAAAGCTCATCGAAGTGGGGGAGACGGACCAGATGTTCACGAAGCCACGGGAAAAGCGCACCGAGGACTACGTTTCGGGACGATTTGGCTAGGAGCGGCCTTCTCGAAGGCTCTCGCGACTCAACAGGAAGAGAACTCGTGACTCGTCATTTGCAGAACGACCTTCAAAACCTCAAGGGCATGATTCTCTCGATGGGAGAGACGATCGCCGAGCGAGCGCGCAGTGCGATCACCGCCCTGCTCGAGTACGACCCGGAGCTCGCCCAAAAGGTGATCAACGGAGACTCCGAGATCGACGATCTCGAAGTGAGGATCGAGGAGGAGTGCCTCAAGATCCTCGCTCTGCACCAACCGGTGGCGACCGACCTCCGGTGGGTGGTCTCGGTCCTCAAGGTGAACAGCGACCTCGAGCGCGTCGGCGATCTGGCCGTCAACGTGGCGGAACGCGCCGCGTACCTCGCGCGCCATGAACCGCTCGGGATCCGGCTCGACTTCGCGCGTATGGGTGAGGCCGCTCTGAAGATGGTCAACGACTGCCTCGAAGCGCTGGTTCATCTCGATACCGACTTGGCAAAACAGGTCATCAACGCCGACCAAGTCGTCGATGACCTGAACCGCGACATGTTCATGGCGCTCCAAGAGCTCATGAAAGACGATCCGGCGGTGATCGAGCGCGCGATCCACTTCCTCTCCGCTTCGCGGCACCTGGAACGGATCGGGGATCACGCGACCAACATCGCCGAAGACGTCTTGTTCCTCGTCGAGGGGATCGTGGTCAGGCACCAGCACGAAGAATACGAGTAGGCGAGCAGCACTGGTCCTGGAGCACTTGCCCCGGGCAAGCTGCCCCGCTGTGAAGCCCTTCCCATTCTCACGCTTACTTCCTCGATTCCTCTCCAAATCTTCACACAAGTTCGCCATCCTGGCTGCTCGTCATCGGCCGCACCCCGCGGCACCCGCCCGTCTCATCTGTCCAGGAGGAAACGCCCATGCTGCGCTTGTTCTCGGCCTCGATCTTCGCGCTCGCGATGACCCTCACCGGATCTGCGGTCGCGCAGGGAACCGGGCCCACCCTGAAGTACGGAACCGCCCTCCAGTTCACGAGCGAGGACGGTGAGTTCAAGGTCAAGTTGGGTGGCCGGATGCACAACAACTACACCTGGTGGTCGGAGGACAGCGACTATGCACTCGCGGGCGCCAAGCCCGAGGATGGCACGATTTTCCGCCGCGCACGCCTCTACCTCGCGGGCACGATTTACGGGAACATCGACTTCAAGGCGCAGTACGACTTCGCCGGCGGCGACGCGGACTTCAAAGATCTCTACATGGAGCTCAGGGACGTCCCCTACGTGAGCAACGTGCGCGTCGGGCAGTTTTACGAGCCGTTCGGCCTCGAAGCACAGACCTCGAGCAACTACATCACCTTCGTCGAACGCTCGAGCGGCACCGGCCCGATCGCGCCGGAGCGTTCGACCGGCATCATGATCCACGACGTCTGCGATGAAGAAGTGATGACCTGGTGGCTCGGCGCGTACCGCATCTCCGATGATGACGGCGACAAGGTCTCCGACAACGCCTACACCTTCACCGGCCGCGCCACGTACTTGCCGTGGGAGTCGGAAGACCGCAACGACTTCGTGCATGTCGGAGTCGCGGCGAGCCTGCGCAGCCCTGAGGGTGACATGGTGCAATACACCGCCGATCCCGAGGTGCGCCCCGCAGTCGACTTCCTCGACACCGGCATTCAGATGGTCGACATGGTCACGCAGTTCGGCCTCGAGGTCGCCACTGTGCACGGGCCGTGGTCGGCGCAGGCGGAGTACATGATGGCGATGAACGACGGCGCCTCCGGAGCCCGCGACTTCGACATCAGCCACTTCTACATCATGGGCAGTTACTTCATCACCGGCGAGAGCCGCGCCTACAGCCGTAAGAACGCCGTGTTCTCCCGCGTCAAGCCGAACAACAATTACGGCAAAGATGGCGGCAAGGGTGCACTCGAGGCCGCGCTCCGCTACTCGATGACCGATTTCGACGACGGCATGATCAACGGCGGTTCGATGGACCAGATCACCGCCGGACTGAACTGGTACCTCAATCCGAACGTGCGCGTGATGGCGAACGTGGTCCTCGTCGAAACCGACGACATCGCGGGAACGGTCGGCACCGACGGAGGTGCCGAGGCATTCACGATGCGCTTCCAAATCGATTTCTAAGACCAAAGAAGTCGAGGAACAAAACACGAGCCCCGTTCAGCTCTCCCTAGGAGGTGAGTGGAACGGCGCTCGCTTCTTTGACTCAGCAACTCACACCAGGAGGTCGTGAATCACATTCCCGTGGACGTCGGTCAAACGGAAATCACGCCCTTGGTGGCGGTGGGTGAGGCGGGTGTGATCGATCCCCAGCTGATGGAGGATCGTCGCGTTGAGATCGTGGATCGGAACCGGGTTCTCCACAATGTTGTAGCCGAAGTCGTCGGTCTTCCCGTACACGATCCCCGGCTTCACGCCGCCGCCCGCCATCCACATCGTGTAGCAGAGCGGATGGTGGTCGCGACCGTAGTCGCCGAGTGACAACGCTCCCTGGCAATAGATCGTGCGGCCAAACTCGCCCCCCCAAACCACCAGCGTATCTTCGAGCATTCCCCGCTGTTTCAAGTCGCGGATCAGCCCCGCGCACGCCTGATCGACATCAGCGGCTTGCAGCCGCAGGTCCGCGGGCAGATCACCGTGCTGGTCCCACCCGCGGTGGAACACCTGAATGAAGCGCACGTCCCGCTCGGCCATGCGACGTGCGAGCAAACAGTTCGCCGCGAACGTGCCTGGCTGAGTGACGTCGGGGCCGTAGAGCTCGAGAACGCTCTTCGGCTCCTTCGAGATATCCGCGAGTTCTGGAACCGAAGTCTGCATCCGATACGCCATCTCGTATTGCGCGATGCGCGCCACGGTTTCGGGATCGCCGGTGACGTCGTGACGGGTCTGGTTCAGTCGCGCGAGGCGATCGAGCATGGCGCGCCGCGTCGTCGGCGACACCCCGTCGGGATTCGACAGATAGAGGACCGGATCGCCACTCTCGCGCAGCCGCACCCCTTGATGTTCTGACGGGAGGAAGCCGGTGCCCCACAAACGCTCGTAGAGAGCCTGCGCGGGTCGCTTCGCCGACCACTTCGAAGTCAGAACCACGAAACTCGGCAGGTCCCGATTCGCCGAGCCGAGCCCGTAGCTCAACCACGCCCCGAAACTGGGGCGACCCGGCTGCTGACTTCCGGTTTGGATGAAGGTGATCGCGGGGTCGTGATTGATCGCTTCGGTGTGCACGCTCCGGATGATCGCGAGCTCATCGACGATCCCCGCGGTGTGGGGGAGCAGTTCCGACACCCACGCGCCGTGCTTGCCGTGCCGCGCAAAGTCGAAACGAGTCGGCGCGATCGGGAAGCGCGTCTGTCCCGAAGTCATGGTGGTCAGGCGCTGCCCTTGGCGGATCGATTCGGGCAAGTCGCGGTCGTACCAGTCGAACATCTTCGGCTTGTGATCGAAGAGATCGGTCTGCGACGGCCCGCCCGACATGAAGAGATAGATGACGCGCTTCGCCTTCGGGGTGAAGTGCGGCCCGGCGAGGAGTGGGGCGGTCCCGCCGGCGGCCCCCGCGGCCAAAGAAGGCGCCCGGGCCATCGCGATCGGCGACCCCTCCAGCGACGCGAGTGCCGCAAGGCCGATCCCCGACCCCACGGTCGCGAGGGTGCGCCCGAAGAACTGGCGGCGGGTGAGATCGAACGGGTCGCGGTGCGGGTCGGGTGTCATCGGATCCTCCTCGGAAAGGGCGATCATACTCAGACCTCGATCGAGGGGGGAGGCTCGACTTGGGGAGGCCGTGCCAAGATCTCACTTTGTTCGACGAGCTCGCTGCTGATACTCGCGGATCGCCCGCTCTATCATCTCCGCATTCGCCGAGTTCTCGGTGGGTGAAGTCCCCTATGAGGTGCGACGTGAGGCGAACTGGGGTGCTCTGGTCCTGCACGATCCGTCGCTCGCCATCTGTCGGGCCCCGTTACCGGGGTATCTTCGCCGAAGATCGATCTTTGAGTTCGAGGGTACCCTACTCACTGTCGGCCAGCCGCTCCGGCATCCCGCGTATGCAAGTTCTCAGAGGAGATGAGACCGTCGGCTCGATCGAGCCGACCGCCGATGCCACGTTCGCACGTGTTGAGTTGCCGGACGCGTGGCCGGTTCCAGTCCAGATCTTCGTACTCGCGGTACTGGCAAGTCTATGGCGAAAGGGGTCGCGCAACCGCGACGGGGGGCGGTGAGTGACTCACCCCGGCTCCAAGTGCCAAGCTGGTCCTCGACATCGATTCCTCGATCCTGGCGGAACCACACCATGAGACACGCGCTCGGCGATGTTCCCTCCTAGCCTCGGCCCCGCCACGCTCTCGCCCCCCACGCATACGCCAGCCCGACCAGGCCCACTTGCGCCAGCGCACCAGGCGCGAGTACCGGCGTCGCTCCCGTCATCGCTTCTTTGATCAGCGGCCAGCCGGTGAGCTCTGCAACCATCTCCAGCTCGAACTCCGCATTGCCGGCGTAATGCTGATAGACGCCCACGCCACCGCCGACGACACAGATGAGCATGGCGCACCGAAATGCTCTCAACGACCCTCGGCCCGGCATGAACAGATGGGCGAGCAGCGCGAGGATCCCCACCCCGTTCAACCCCAACGGAAGCTTCTGCCAGTTTCCTTCCGTGTGACCGAGCAGCAGCAACTCCGCAGAGATCCCCAGCATGCTCGCAAGGAGGATCGCGGGAAGCAGGGTACGCAGACCAAATCTGCTGGCTGGCTCTGACTTTCTCGCCGAGTGCGCTTCACTCACGGCTTGAGATCCGCACCCTTCGGTGCTTTCGGCTGTTTCGGCTTCGCGGGCTTCTCGAGTTTCTTTTCCTCAGTGACGAAGACGTAGCGTTCGAGGCGCGAGACCTCGCTCTTGTCGACGTACTTCCCGATCTCCCGACGGAACTGCTCGATGCTGAGGTAGGGACGGTACTCGAGGAACTCCCTCACCATTTTCTTGCCGACGCCGGGGATGGTCTTGAACTCCTCGTTCGTGGCTTGGTTGAGATCGAGGGGCACGAACACGTACTGCTCGAAGCGCGCGACCTCCGCATCGTCGACGTACTTCCCCATCTCTCGCCGAAACACGGCAATTTTCTTGTACGGGCGGTACTCTTCGAACTCGTGCAGCATCTTCTTCCCCATCCCGGGGACCAGCTGGATCTCCTCCTTCTTCGCGGTGTTCAGATTGATCGGGATGAACATCTGCACGTACAGCTTCTCGCGTTGTTTGCGATCCAAGGATTTGGCGAGGATCGAATCGAGCTTGTCCATCCCGAGGAATGGTCTGCAATAGGTGATCGTCTCCACGATCCCCTCGGTCATGTGCGGGAGCTTCAGGAGCTGCTCCTTGGTGGCGAGGTTTGGATTGAGAACGTTCTCGTTCTTCCCCACCTGAGCGAGCAGTGGGGATGCGAAGGACAGACAGAGGATGACCAGCGTCGTTCTCATGTTGAGCCTTTCGGGGCTGAGGCAACGGCGGGAGCCGCGTCGCCGACCCTCGGATCTTGCACGATCAGATCCGTTCGGGAAGAAGTGTTCCGGAAGAAGTGCGCGGGCGTATCCATCGCTCATCTCGCCGACATGTCCGCACTACGAGAGTTATCAGTGAAGAACTTCAACGTCTCAGCAGAAGCGGTCGCCGCCTTCGCTGAATCCCGACCCGATGTGAAGATCGTCGACCGACGACGTCGTTGAGTCTTCGGAGATCCGCGGTGACTCTTGGAAAAGGGATCGTTGGAAGCACCTGGCGTGTACTCGATTCCGTGCTTCATGCCGTGCCTCCTGATCTATCATGCGCAGGGCTTGGCTGACGAGTGAAACGACGGATGCACGCTCGGACAGTGGTGATCACTACTCTGGGTCGGGACCGTGGGCTGGTTCGCATCGATCGTTGACTTGCACATTGCCCGCAACAAGAATCGGAACATGAGGAGGATGATCGATGGCCTTTGATGCGGAGTCTTTCAAGACAACCACCCACGCGCAATGGAACTCGGTCGCGGAGCACTGGAATGCCTGGGGACCGCTGCTGGATCGCTGGCTGGGGCCAGTCACCGAGACGCTGCTTGACATGGCAGACGTTGGAACGGGCTCACGAGTGCTTCATGTGGCCGGAGGTTCGGGCCAGGAAGCACTGCAATCGGCGAAGCGAGTCGGTTCGTCTGGGTACGTCCTGACGACGGACATATCCGAGAGTCTCACCCGGCTTGCCGCAGACAACTTGGCGAATGCAGGTTTTTCGCATGCGGAGGCGCGGGTCATGGATGGTGAAAACATCGCAGTGACCGATGCACCGTTTGATTCAGTCTTGTCCCGCGTCGGGCTGATCTTTTTCCCGGATCAGGAAGGCTCATTGCGCAGCCAGGCCAGGACACTGCGACCCGGTGGATACGTGGGCGCCATTGTCTATGCCACCGCACCGGAGTGTCGGTTCTTCTCGGACCCCGTGGGCATCATTCGTCGCCATGCGGAGCTACCACCGCCAGCGCCCGGCCAGCCGGGCCCTTTCAGCCTCGGAGCACCGGGTGTCATCGAAACGCTGTTCGAGAGAGCCGGGCTGGTCGAGGTGGAGGCGCGCAAGATCGAGGCTCCGGTGAACCTCGAAAGTGCGGCGGAGTGTTTGCGCTTCGAGCAGGAATCCTTCGGCGCCTTGCATCAGATGCTCGGCAAGCTGAGCGTCGCCGACCAGGCGGCCGCCTGGATCGAAGTCGGTGAGGCCCTGTCCGCTTTCGAGAGCAACGGCCGATTTGAAGGTCCCTGCGTCATGATTGCCGCCGTTGGACGAAAACCCGTCGAGTAAGAGATGATCGTTTGGTTTCTCCATGACCTCAAACAACCGCGGACAATCCCGAAATCTTGGAGTCACTCGGCGTCGTGGTGTCCGTCTGTTTGTCCGGTAGGACCGCGACCGATCTCGTTCGCTACTCCTCGAGAGGGAGCAGCTCCACAGTGATCCAAGTGGTCTCTCCCGGGACGGACTCGACCACCTGCTTTGAGACTTCTTCGGCTCGACTACCTCGTACAACGCCCCATCCGGTCACGGGGGTCGTGCCTTCGGTGACCCAGAGATCACGCGACTGCGCGGCGGCATCGGAGGACTGCAGTCGCCGAGCACCGTTCGTGACCCTAGACCCTGCGGAGTCGTTCGGACTCTCCTTGCCTCGCGTCGTGACCCCCGACGGAGTGCGGAGGCGCGTCCCTGAGTTCGACGCGGTGCCGCTCGTTTCTGCTTTGAGCCCCGCGAACATCGATGTGGTCTCGCTCTTCGAAGGAGCCTACGCCGACCCCGTGGCAACGCACCGCCCCGGCACCTTCTTCGGCCTGACGAACGACCCGAGCCTCCTCGACGGCGTGGAGTTCATTCGCTTGCGGGTCTTCCTCTACTCGAACCCAACGATCGCGCCCGAGGTCGATCAGATCGAGATCCTGTTCGACTGATCGGTCCCGTCGATGCTCTTCGGAATGAGTTCTTGTGGGCGAGGCGCCCCCTCTCGCGAGGGGGGGCGACTCGCCCACGTTTCATCGGTTCCGATGCAGCTAGTCCCGGGCAACTCCGGCAACCGCGCGCTTCAGTGTCCCGAGAGCCTCCAGCCCGATCGCTATCGCGAGACTTGGCGCTTTCCATCGTAGTGAATCGCCTTTTCCCGACTGGCCACCATGTCCCAATTCATTCGATGAGGAGGATTGAGATAGTGGCGGTATGCGACGGCCATCTGCCGCGCGACCTCGGAGTACGGTACCCCGCCAAAGCCAGCCCCCATGGCTGGAAACACCACGCTCTCGATCGGCAGCTGGTGCTTTGCTTTCTGTTGATACACGGCGATCAAGGACGCCCAGGTGGCCGCGTACACCTTGTCGGTGCCTTCAATCGAGCCGGGCACCCGCATGGTCGGCGAGTGCGCAATGAACGGGTACTCGGCATTGTGGGTCGGCACAATCATCGAGGTACCGATCGGCTGTTCACCGAGGTAGTCCTCCAGGATGCGATGCTGGACACGCTTCATCAGTTCCTCGCCGTGAACTCGAATCACCGCGGCATCAATGCCAGCGTTCATGATTCCGAAGGCGTTCGCAGCGGTCACAAAGCAATCGTGCGGTGGCAAGTCTTCAAAGCGGCTTTGGATCACCGTGACTCTCGGCAGTCCTTCGAAACGAAGACGAAACGCATCACACATTTCGGTCTTGGGATGGATCAGCCAGAGATCAATCGGTAGGGCCATCGTCAGATCTCCTCTCTTCCACTACGCCTCTACCTCAATCCCGATTCGTACCTCCGATATTATCGCGCGGTTCTTTCGGCGGCACGCTCGCCACGATCCTGGTGAGATCGGTCGTTGACAACACTTTCTTGACGAGCGACGGAGGGCGGGCAAGCTTATCGCCAGGAAAATGCGGTCGATTCGAAACTCGAGCAGTAGGAGACGTGTGCCATGAGGCACGATAGCAGTCTCGGCTTTGCTCGTCTTGGCAGTGTCGATCAATTTGGGATGCACCGGTCTCGAGAGTGTTCACGATTCGGCTGACGACAACCGCGCCGACGGCCTTCCGCATGAGTTGAAGGCTGAGGAAGTTCATACCTACCTCGGCAACGAGATTGTCATCACCGATCTTCGAGGAGATTCCCGAACCTACCAGCCGGGTGCCACCTACATGGTCCGAGGACACTACAAACTTCGGTCCCACCGCGAAGCTGTCCTGACCCAGTGGTGCTCGAACGGTTGGGTGCAAGAAGTCGGCAGCAAGGAGCCGGACCCACAACATGGTGGTAGCTTGCGGGTCAAGCGAGGAGAAGGGGATTTTTCGTTCCGTTTCAAAGTGAAAGAGGTAGGAGACCTCCACTTATCTTTCTATCCCGCCGATGGGGGCGAGTCTTTCGCCTCACTTTACTACGCCCCAACGTCGCCGTGAGGTGACGAGATGCTTGGGGTTGTGCAAGGCCCCTGGTCCCAAGCTAAATGACCCGCTCCCCACAGCAGTCGAACGCTCGCAGCTCGAGCTTGCTGGCAAGGGTACCGTCATAGTCGCTTGCGAAGAGTGTCCAAATTTGCAAGTCCTGCACCCCGCCAGGAGAAGAGGAGCGGTCCCTGAGCGTTGCCTCGAGCGTGAATCCCAGACGGGTCGCCAGCGCACCGCTCGCGGTGTTCGCGGGGACGCACTGAAGTTCGACGCGATCCACTTTCCCCAGTTCGAAAGCGATACGCGTGACCGCCGCCGAGGCTTCGGTGGCATAGCCGTGGCCGGTGTGGTCGACGTCGAGCCAGTAACCGAGCTCGCATTCCCCGTCGCCATGGCGATCCAGCAGCATGACCTCGCCCAAGAGTGCCTTCTCCTTCAGGTCGAATACCGCGTAGCGATAGTGCTCGTCCCGATCGAAGCTCGCCCGCAAGGTGCGCAGCAACTCGACGGTTTCGGCCGAGGACCGCGGCTCGTTCTTCATGAACGGGATGAACGGCCGCAAGTGGCTATCGGAGCGATCCAGCGATGCGCGCATGGCCACGACATCGGTCGGCACCCAGCAGCGGAGGAGCAGTCGCTCCGTCTCGATTCGATATGCCACGCCTTCGGGCATTTTTCTTCTCGTCATGATGATCTCCTCACTCCCGTCGTGCCACTCGTGATCAATGCTGCTCCTCGCGAGGTAGAGGACCGAGCGTCACTGCAGCGAGTCTATCAAACTTCTTCTTCTGCTCGATCCCGAACGCGCCAAGGAACGCCACCTAACTATAGTCCGTGTGGTTCACACCTTTCTCGCAGCCGCATGCTCCCTTAGCCGTGTTACACTTCCGCACGGTCGCGGGGGCTTATCCGGCCCCACGAGGCCGCCCCCGAACGCTCGAGGTGTTGAGATGAGACCCTGCCCCCAATGCCGAGCGCCGATCAGCAACAAGGCGAAGAGCTGCCCGGAGTGCGCCACCGAGGTCGCCGATGGCTTGGTCTTGAACGAACATCCCTCCAAGGGCGCGGAGAGCAGACGCCCGAGGAGGGCACCCGCGAACGTCGCGTCAGCATGGTGATCGGGACGGTGCTCTTCGGTATCGTCGGCGGACTCCTCGGGCTGGTGGTGGGGGATCAAGCAGCGATCGGCGGCGCAGTCGGCGGTGCCGTCTTTGGTTGTTGGATCGGGTTCCTGGTCCCGATCGAGACCTTCTTGATGTCGATTCTCGATTTTTAGAGTGCAGTTCTGAGCGTTCAACCGTCCCGAACAGATCTGCCCGGCCTTGCCCCATGGAGTAGACAGTACAAATCACAGGCTAGCCTCGAACCCTACCTCGACCGTGATTCCCTTCACGATCGTGATCGTCACCGGGGTCCGATCGGTACCGACGAGACTCACCGAGTACGATCCCGGTCGGCGGAATTGGGCGGGAAATGTCCCTTCGGCAGCGGTCTTGATCTCGACCTCGCCTGGGTGCTCGCGGTCGGTCGACGTGATCTCGAGCTTTCGGCCCGCGGCAGGTGCTTCGCCATCGCTCACGTGCCCGACGATGGCAAAGGCGACCGGCACGGCAACCTCGACCGTGGCGGCTTCACGAGGCTTCAATTGAATGTATCGGATCACCTCGTGGCACTCCGCGGTCTTCACCCGCACCCGCTGCCTGCCCGGCGCGAGACCGACGAAGGACTTCACTCCGTGCTCGTCCGTCCCTTGCAAAACCCCGGAGAAGAGCAGGTCTACGAGATTGCCGACCGCGTCGTTCGTCCGATCATCGTGCGCCCCGTTGTCGGCTTCAACATCGACCGAAACACCGGCGAGAGGAGCCCCCCCCCGCATCGATGATCGAAACCTCGAGTGAGGCACTCCTTTGCAGGATGACCAGCTCGGGCTCCTCGGGGTATCTCTCCATTTCGTACTCCTGATAGCCGTGCTCGGACATCTGGCTTTCTAGCGGATGCTGAGATGAGCCATATGGAGCGGAGAGACCCGTTGACGCGATCGCGATGACGCATCGAAGACCGAAGCCGACTCCAATCGCGGCGGAGGTATCATGCGCACATTGATTCTTGTATTGCTTCCTACGCTGCTTTTCATGCTGCTCTTCAGCGGGTGCCATGTCGCGGAGCCGACCTGGCACGCGCGGATCGAAGGCGATGAGTTCGCCTTGCTCGAAACCGATGGGCTTCTCTCGCGCGAGGCGGACATCGCCCATACTTTCGAGCGGCCCTTGTCTCGAGAGGTCGCCTTCGAGATCCTTCTGAAGACGGACGTCTTCGCGCGGGTGATCGCCGGCGGTCCGGCGATTCGAGTTTCTTCGGGCGATGAGAATTTTGGGGTGCTGGCCCCTTCTTCGCAATCCGTTGCGTTCCATGTGCTCCGCGAGGAAACGGATGCGCGCGAGGTGTTCCTCGACTTGCTCGATCGTGGCACTCTCGCGGGGCAGTTGTACGGTCTTTGCGGGCTCTACCTCGTCGACCGAGAGGAGTTCCACGCGCGGCTGCCGAAGTATCTCTCCGAACAGGCTCCTGTCTACTTTGCGAACGGCTGTGTGCATGCCATTCTTCCCGTCTCGCAGGTTGTCCAGAACGATTCCGACGACATCGTCGGAGGTGCGATTCCTGAGGACCTCGACGAGGGACCCTGGGGGTTCGGAGGCGAGTAGTCGGGCTTCACGCTAATCACTCCGACCTCGGCCGTTGGAGCGGCCGAGGTCGGTATGTTTCTCGCCAGAGAGACCCGGTCCGTGGGTTCGATCCCGGACGGGCGGACGCCCGATGGACGACGTCCGCTGCTCGGCCGCACCGAGCGCTTCCCACAGAACCTCTTCCTTCGCAGTGACTTCCAACATCCTCGACAGATGGTCCCCCGACTTGCTCTGACCTCACGCCGGCCCGCAGTGGTTGCGGGTGAGTCGTCGGCGGTGCTCGTGGAAGGTTCTCGTGGGAGGTAGTGCGTGAAGTTCGAGTGCGTGACGCGCCGTGAAGAGCTGCGTTCGGAAGACGAGCTGCAATCAAGCAAAGAGCTGCGGTTCTACGACATCCACATCAAAGTCCTCGAGGCGATCTCCCAATGGCGAGAGCAGGAGCGACAGCTCGGTGGGGGCGCGTTCATCCCGACGAGTTCAGTCTATCCAGGACCTGAGAGGAGACTCGAGCATATGATCATTGCCCCGAGTGTTGCCGATGATCCGGGCGGCTACGATGGCGAGGGGGGAGACCCGTTTTACTGGGAGAGATACCAGTGGAATCCGAATGGGGACGGGCCCCGGAACTATTCCCCCGAGAGAGAGACGGTGCTCGCTCGCATCGAAAAGACCCTTCGCGACGTGAACTTCCCGATGAGCATCGACCAGATCAGAGCGAGCTTTCGCTGCGATCGCTCGGACGCGACCTTCTTCGAGATTTATGCTCCGGCGGGGCGCATCACGAATCCGCTGATGGAGGCGCTCGTCGATCTGTGGAACTATACTCCCCGCATGACGCTCGACGAGTGGGCGCCGATCGAAACTCTGCGCGAGCACGTCCTCGATCCCGACACATGGATTTCTGGGATTTCGGAAGGGCGAACTTCACTGATTCGCGACTGCGAATTCGTGGTCGCCCCGCACAACGAAGCGATGCTCGACGCCCTCGACATACCGGAGGATCCGCAACTCACTGTGGATCAGCTGGCAAGCTCTCTCCGGCATGCGCGGAGTGTTCGTGGGGGGGACGCAGTGGACGATGGACGGCTGTGAATTCTGGACGGCTGTGAATTCTGGACCATAGTCGGACACACGGTTCCGCGGAACCGTGTGTCCGATCACGGTCGGCTGGCTGGGATTTGATTTGGGGAACAGATAACCAGCGCGACCGTCCCGAGGATGATCCAAGCGGGAAGAGGAAGCTGGTACTTCTGGCGGAGGCGACGCAGCAGCGAGGATCGCGCCGTGGGGTTCCAGCGCACCTCAACGATGATCTCTGGGAAGTCGATATCGAGCGATCACTTTGTTCACTCGCATCCACACGGGGCCGCTGCGCGTCCCGCGCGACCGCATCCGATGCGCTGCTCTCCGCTCGAGCTGAAGAAGTGGATCGAGGATGGGTGGCGACTCTGACCGCTTCTGGGCGAGATCGCGCAGCGTGCGATCTCCGCTCGACGGCTCGAACGGTTTCGACCGGATCCCCGAAAAACACCAGACGATGAAGGGGATCACTCCCACAGCTCTGAACCATGGCTGACTGGGGCGGTTGGAGTAGACCCCCCACCCAAAAACGCTGAGAAGACCCACCCGCCGAGGAGCAGGAGGGAGACAGCGCCCAGGAGGATCCAGGCGGGGTACGAGAGCTTTAGCCGTCGGGACTTTCGAGGGCGAGGAACTGGCATCGCGGACGCTCGTGCTTTCTGAGCTTCCTCACCCAACCCGATGGGTGGCTGGCGGGGCGCGGGAGCTTCACTCCACGGTACAGCCACCAAGCCCCTCTCTCGCGGTGCGAGGGGCTTTGGGAGTCCCTGTGACGGATTCTTGCGAGTCACCTGGAGGATCACCAGGAGCACGAGACTGACCCCCACCGCGTACGCGAAGAGCGCCGGAGAGAGGACCGTCGACACCGAGCGCCACTCCCCCGTTGTCCGGTAGAGCGAGAACCCTGCCGTCGCGGCGATCACGCAGGCGATGTACGAACACAGGACCACCAGCCGGACCGGGAACGAACGTCGCCGGAGGGGAGTGAGAGGTTTGGACCCCCCACACGAACAGGAGGCCACCCCAGACCAGCGCGCCCCCGATGAGCCATCGATGCCGGAGCGCCGGAGCGCCGGAAGGATCTCGGGGTTTTCCGGGAGGAACATCGAGGCGAACACCGGCCCCGCGAGTGCGGAGATCGCGAGAAGCACGATGAACGTAACCGTCCGGTGACCCCCACCTTGCAGGGGAAGAAGCCCGCCCGCTACCTTGTCGGCCGCGCCAATATCTGGTCCAGCACTCGCTCTCTGCGCTCCCGCACCTCCGGCGGGAATCGCCCTTGTTGGGGGGAGGCACTGCCGACTAGACCTTCGCGAGCCAACCGCTGATGCCCTGCATGATCATTTCAACCGCCACTGTACCGACATAAAGTGCGGTGATGCGGCCAGCGACCTCGACGTAGCGCTCGACGAGCGACTCGTATCGCGGGCGTACGAAGTCGTGGACGGCCTTGAGCAGGAGCACCATGAGGAGGGAGAGCGCCACGGCACCGAAAACCACGATACATGCTACGAGCGGTTCGTGTCTTTTCCCGATCACGACGCTTGCGCTGATCGTAGCGGGTCCGATGAGCACAGGCATTGCCACTGCGCCAGCAATGTGTGCGGACTCCCCTCTGAGAATCTCGATCGCGGCAGGTCCGCGGAATACGAACTGCAGCCCGATAAGGACGAAGACAAGCCCACCGAAAATTTGGAAGGATGCGAAGTCCGCGTGAACCACCCTAGAGAAGATGACGTCGCCGAGAATGGCGAAGCAGCAGAAGACCACTCCGGCGATGAGTCCGGCGCGCGCCAAAATCCGCCGAAACTGGGATTGGTCAAGCTTGCTGATCAAGTCAGTGAGATAGACGACCAGCAAGAAGGGGTTCAGAAGCGCGAGGAGCAGCGTACCTGACTCGAAAATCTCCACCACAGGCTCCTTCAGAGTCGCCGTATTGATGATGCTGCCGCGCGACGCCGCCCAGCGGAAACTATGAAGCAAGCCTCCTCCGAGGCATTCTGAAGTTGCAACAGCTTCATGACCCCAAAAAAGGAGGCTCACATGTTGTCGATCGGTCAGGACTTCCACTCCGCGCGGTCGTCTTTCGCCATTCTCGACGATGTCGTGGTCGAGGGGCGAGTTGGAACCAAGAATCGGATCCGGGCTCTCCTGAGAACCCACGGAATCATCGCCCCTCGTTCCTTGTGGACCGTGAAGGGGCGCGCCTGGCTCGAAGGTCCCTCACGACCGAGGCCCCGTAAACCTACGCAGATTCGATGAACCGAATCAGGCGCTGGTGGAGGCGGCGCGACAAACGGTCTCCTTCCCCCGAGGCGGGACCTCCCGATGGAACTCGGTCCGGCGCGTCCCGTCGGTCGGTTCCGCACGAGAAGGAGGAGATGAACTTCAGAGGACGATCAGCAGCAGCCCGATCAGTAGTCCACGGCATCCTGCCGGGCTAAAGGATTCCGCGCGAGGTTCCCGTCCTCCATGCCGATCGAACGAGGAGGCTCGCCAACCCGAGGGCGATGCAGACCCCGTCGATCACCTCTGGGTAGGGGATCTTCTCGGAGTGCGCCAGGATCAGCCACGCCGGGAGAGGGAGGGCGATCAAGAGCACTCCAGGACGAGTGTGCGCTCGCACGAAGGCCGTGGTCTCTCGCGCAAAGCGCGACACCTGTCTCCCGTGGACGATGAGGAGAGTGAGGAAGATGCCTAGCAATCCCAGTTTCCACGGATAGGTCGCAGGCAGATTGACGAGGGCGTGCGCAACGATAGCGGGCCACAGCGAGCCGGTACGGAAGACCAAGTAGCCGAGCAGCGTCGAGTTGATGCAGATCGAGATCAAAGATCCGATCGAGAGGGCATCCGCCCGCAGATACTGACCATGCCCAAAGGCAAAGATGAAGGCGACGATCAGGATCGACTCCCCCGGCCGGAAGCTCTCGTTCAGCCGCCCCATGACGTAGCCCCGGACCAGAAACTCCTCGGCGAGGGGGATCAGGACGAAACTGGCGATCGCCATATCCAGCCAGTAACCGAGACCCCACGGTACTTGCTCCTGGAGAACCCAGAATCCGGTTCCGGGACCGATATCGAGGAGGTAGTGATCCACCAACTTGAGTGAGTTCGGGAGCAACCAGATGAACGAGCCCGCGAGGATCCCGATGCCGGTCAGACGCAGGAATCCCTGTGACCTAACTTGGAGTCCGTAGGAGAGTCGGGAACGGCGTCCGCGGATGATCCCGACGAGCACCGCCGTCAGGAGAGCGAGTCCGAAGGTGAGTCCGAGCGTGGCCAACTCGTACGGGACGGCGCCCATGAAATCCACGGTCGCCAGGTCCTCGACGAAGATGAACTGATCCGGGGAGGGGAGTCCCGTCCACGAGTACAGCTGTCGCCCGAGTCCGAAGATCAAGAACTGGACGGCGAGGATCTCACCGATTCCGAGCACTCCGATCCCAAGGCTCGTGCGCTTCAACTGGACCCACGATGGACTCTCGACGGTCATGACGGGATCCGATCGAGAAATCCGTTCACGATCTCGATTAGGTCTTCTTCCAGATGCGATGGAGCGCCGGCTTCGAGAATCTGTTGCGTTGCATCATCGATGACCAGTGCATCTCGAGCGAGGATGATCGCGTAGTGCACCCCGTTCTCCGTCGCGCGGGCCTGCGCGGGGGTCAATTCCTCGAAGCGGCTTCCGACGATGAAGCGGCCCACGAAGCGGATGTTCCGCCGGAATCCCTCGACCGACGCTTCGGACGGCTGGGTCTCCGTGGACCACGCGCGCAAGATGACCAGCCGCAGCACCCCGCGATTCTGGCGGTACCACTCTGCGAAGGAGCGGACGAAGCCATCGACGCGCTCCACCCGGGTGGACTCGCTCCAGCGAGCTTCGGCGAAGGTCTCGTTGAGGAATGCATCGCGTCGAGCGACATAGGCCTCCCCAACCGCCGCGAGCAGGGCGTCCTTCGAACCGAAGTGCTCATAGAGGGCGCCGACCGACTTCCCCGCGGCCTGGGCCACCCCCGGCATCGACAGATCCCCGGTCGATTCGTCGTTGAGGAGCGAGATCGCCGCTTCGAGGAATGCGGCGCGGGTGACCTGGCTCCGTGTCTGCCGCTGTAGATTCGCCATTGAGTCTTGTTTCTGAACCTGAATTCAGATTCAGTTTAGCGTGCGCCGCTGGATTGTCCACTGTCGCCTGCAGATGAGATGAGAAGCGGGAGAGCGCGGCGATCGGTAGAGCTCAAGCCGCCCCCTGTGTAGCCGTCGCCCGATCGAAGGCTGAGTGCGGCGTGTCGGCGGACGACCCTTCTCTCGAGCCTCAGCGCGAGCGATGACGAAAGAGCCAACCGGAAGCGCTGAGGGTCAGTGTCGCCATGATCGCCATGGGGAGTAGATAGCGTCCGACCGCGGTGAGGTCGGCCCCCTCCAGGAAGACCGCGCGACACCCCGCCACCGCGTAACGAGCAGGGTTGGCGACGGTCGCGAGTTGCAACCATTCGGGCATGTTCTCGATGGGTGTCGTGAATCCCGACAGGAGGACTGCCGGCATGATCACGATGAAGGCTCCGAGAAGGCCCTGCTGCATCGTCGTCGCCAACGACGACACGAAGAGCCCAATGCCGATGACCGCCAAAGAATAGACGGTGAGTACGGCGGTGAGGGCGAACAGTGTGCCCGTCATCGGGACTCCGAACCAGTGCACCGCCCCCGCCGAGAGAAGGAGTCCATCGAACAGCCCGAGCAAGAGCGGCGGGATCGCCTTCCCAATGAGGATCTGCAGGGAGTCGATCGGGGTCACGAGCGTCTGATCGAAGGTCCCCTGCTCCCGCTCTCGTGCGACCGAAAGACTCGTCAGAAGCATGACCACGACGAGTGCGATCTGAGCCGGGAGCCCCCCGACGATGAACCATCGACTCGTCAGGCTCGGGTTGAACCAGGCGCGCTCGACCACTTCGATCGATGGACCGGGGCGGGCGCTTCCCCATTCTCGTCCCCACTCCCCGACGATCGCTTGGACGTAGCCGAGGGCGATCCCCGCGACGTTCGAACTGCGCCCGTCGAGGATCACTTGGACTTCCGCCGTGCGTCCAGCGTGAAGTCGTGCCGAGAAATCGGACCCGACGTGGATGACGAGCCGCGACTCCTGCGTGTCGATCGAGGTCGCGATCGCGTTCACGCTCCCGAGCTCACCGACCAGGGAGAAGTTTTCGGATCCCGCGAAGCGCGAGAGCAGGTCACGGGACTCGGGAGACCGATCTTCGTCGACGATCGCGTAATCAACGTGCGTGACATCGAAGGTGGCGGCGTAGCCGAACACGATGAACTGGACCAGGGGTGGTCCGATCACCACGAAGCGGCTTTTCGGATCCTTGAGGATCGTGAGGAACTCCTTCAGCGCGAGTGCGAGGACCTGTCGGAGCCAGAGACGCGGGTTCATGAGTCGAGCCTCGTTCCGGTTCTCCGACGGGCGATCCCGATGAAGAAGGTGGCCATGACGAAGAGCGCGAGAGCATCTGGCCAGAGAACCGACCAGAGATCCCCGGCGAGGAACAGGGTGTGACTCGCACTGACGAAGTACCGCGCAGGGACGAGATGACTGATCACCTGGATCGGGACCGGCGTACTGCCGAGATCGAAGAGGAGTCCGGACAGGAAGAAGGCGGGGAGGAAGCCCGCAATGATAGAGATCTGAGCCGCGACGAACTGGACCCGAACCGTGGATGAGATCGCGAGCCCGAGCCCGAGGGATGCGAGCAGAAAAAGGGAGCTCAGGAGGAAGAGGGCGAAGAACGATCCCCGAAGAGGGACCTCGAACAGGAGCACCCCGAGTCCGACCGAGAGAACCATCCCCCCCATGCCGAGAATGTAGTAGGGCACGATCTTCGCGACGAGGAACTCCGTCGCGCGCAACGGAGTGACGAGGATCGCCTCCATCGTGCCCCTCTCCCATTCGCGGGCGACCACTAGGGCGGTCAACAGGGCACCGGTCAGGGTCATGACGAGCGCGACCAGCCCCGGGACCAGGACATCGGTACTGCGCAGCGAGGGGTTGAACCAGGTGCGCGCCGAGATCGAGATGGGGGGGAGCAGGGCGCGTTCCCCCCGTGCGAGGCGCGCCCCCGACCAGGTTCCGACGACCGCGTCGAAGTACCCCGAGATCAAGCGGGCGCGGTTGCTATCGATTCCGCGAAGGATCAGCTGGACCGGTGCCTGTTCATCCGCCGCGATCTGGCGCTCGAAGTCGGCCCCGAGATGCACGATCGCCTCGATCGAGTGATCCCGCATCCAGGTCTCCGCCTCGAACAGGGAGGTCGCACGACTCGCGTCGAAGTGGCGGGATCCGGTGAGTCGGGCGAGGAGATCCGCCCCGGCGGCACCCGGATGGTCGAGCACGACCGCGACCGGGATCCGCTCGGCATCGAGCGAGACGCCGTAGCCGAAGAGAAGGATCAGGACGACCGGCATGACCAGGGCCAGCGCGATACTGCTCGGATCGCGTCGGATCTGCAGCAGCTCCTTGCGCATGAATCCGCGCAGCCGTCGCGCCGCTGCACGCCGGCCTCTGGTGGGTCTCGTGGAAGAATTCATGGTTGCTGACTCGCGCGAAGCTCCGCCAGCACGACGAACGCATCCTCGATCGTGGGGTCGGGTCGATCGATGGTTCGTACGCTCTCTCGGATCTCGGCCGGGGTCCCGAGGGCGAGCTCCGCACCCCGTGACATGATCAACATCCGGTCGCAGTACTCCGCCTCCTCCATGAAGTGAGTGGTCACGACCACCGTCGTTCCGGAAAGAGCGACGGCGTTGATCCGACGCCAGAACTCTCTGCGTGCGATCGGGTCGACTCCCGAAGTCGGTTCGTCGAGGAAGAGGATCTCCGGTTCGTGGAGAAGCGCAGCCGCCATGGCGAGCCGCTGCTTGTAACCCCCGGGGAGCTGCGCGGCTGGATCCTTTCGGCGCGGCCCGAGGTCGAACTCAGCGAGGGACTCGGCGATACGCGTCTTGAGTCGCCGCCCCCACAACCCGTAGGCGGTCCCGAAGTACCGCAAGTTCTCGATCACATTCAGTGAACCGTACAACGAGAATTTCTGCGCCATGTACCCGAGCCTCGCACGGGCGCGCTTCCCCGAACGACGCAGATCGCGCCCCGCGACGGTCGCTTCCCCGGCTGTGATGGAGGACAAGCCGCACAGCATGCGAAACGTCGTGCTCTTCCCGGCGCCGTTCGGGCCGAGAAGACCGAAGATCTCCCCTTCCCGGACGTCGAAGGAGACATCGCGGACCGCGACGAAGTCTCCGAAGCGCTTCACCAGACCGCGCACGCGCACGGCCACGCCATCCCCGGTCGAGGTCCTCGTGGCGTGCTTCTCCCCGACCTCGAGTCGCGCCCGCCGCGTCGAAAGATGGGCCATGAACGCGTCCTCGAACCGGGGGTGCGCCGAGGAGCGACTCTCGATCCCTTCCCCTCCCGCGCAGGGAGCGAGATCTTCCTCCCCATGCGCCACCACCACCCGTACTCGTCCCGACTCGATGGTCACATCGAGCACCCCCTGCCGGCCGGAGAGCGATCCTTGGATCTGGCGAGGGAGTGCTCCGACCTTCGGAGTGAGGAGGAACACGCGGCCACTCACGCTCGCCGCGAGATCGGAGGGAGTCCCCTGCTCGAGCACTTCACCATCGTCGAGCACCACCACCTGGGTGCAGCGCTCCGCCTCGTCGAGATAGGCGGTCGAGACCAGGACTCCGATCCCGCTCTCCACGACCAACTCATCGACGATGCGCCACAGCTCTCGACGCGAAACGGGATCGACGCCGACGGTGGGCTCATCGAGGAGGAGGAAATCGGGGGACTTGACCAGGGCGCAAGCGAGTCCGAGCTTTTGCTTCATCCCCCCGGAGAGACGTCCGGCAAGCCGATCCAGGAAGGGAGCGAGATCGGTCATACGCATGAGGCGCTCGAGACGCTCCACGCGAGCCGCTCCGACGACTCCCTGGAGATCGGCATAGAGGTCGAGGTTCTCGGCCACGGTCAGATCCTCGTACAGCCCGAACTTCTGCGGCATGTAGCCGATCCGTTCGCGGAGTTCCTGACGATCGACGATCGGATCGAGCCCGAGGACGCGGACGCGCCCCGCAGCCGGGAGAAGCAGGCCCGCGGCGATACGAAGGAGTGTGGTCTTGCCCGCCCCATCCGGGCCCACGAGCCCGGTGACCGCCCCGCGCGGCGCCTCGATCGACACCGCCGAGAGTGCGGGGCGTCCCGACCCGCCCTTGAACGTGAGGCTCAGCTTGTCGATGACCACGCCATCGCTCATCGACCGCTCCCCTGGGCGGGGGCGCTCCCCTCGCCAACCTCGAGATCGACCGTGACGGGGATCCCGAGGGGAAGCTCGTCGTTCGGATCCCGCACGAACACACGCACCTCGTAGACCAGCAATGTGCGGAGCTCCTCGGTCTCGACCGCCTTCGGAGTGAACTCCGCGACCGAGGACACGAACCCGACCCACCCCTCGTAGCTGCGTCCCCCGAAGGAATCGGACCGAATCGTCGCGCGCATCCCACTCTTCACTCTCCCGAGATCCGGCTCGGGGAGGTACGCACGCACCCACTTCGGGTCCGTGAGAGAGAGCGTGAACACCGGTCGTTCCGGGGACGCCATCTCCCCCGGTTCGAGGATCCGAGTGCGGATCACCCCCTTCGCCGGCGCGTGCAGCTCGGTGTCGGCGCGTTGCCGCTCGAGGCCCGCGAGTTCGGCGCGGAGTCCATCGAGGGTGGCCGCAGCCTGGAGTCGGTCCTCCACTCGGGGACCGGCGAGGGCGAGATCGAGCGCGGCCCGTTGGACCTCGAGTTCGGCGGTGGCGACCTCGAGGGTCGCGCGCGCATCGTCGAGTTCCTTCGCGCTCGAGGCGCCACTCGCCGACGTCGCTTCCACCCTAACGATGGCGCGCTGGTCGTTCGCGAGACGCACCTCGGCCGCGGCCACGGCGGCGCGCGCGGCACGGATCTCCTCGGGACGAGTTCCAGCCTGGAGCCGATCGACGGCCGCTTGCTGTCCACGGATGCGAGCCTCGGCCGCTCCGATCGTCGCCTCGAGTCGTTCGCGGTGGAGGGTGGCGAGAAGTTGGTCGGGCTCGACCCGATCCCCCTCCTCGACGAGAACCGTCGCGATGCGCTCCTGCCCGAAGAAGGCGAGCTGCGCATCCCGGAGATCGACGTTCCCGTGGAGACGCAGGGTGCCGACCGCCGCCGCCCGGTCGCGCGCGACGCTCCGTTGGTGGCCGAGGATTCCGATGACCACTCCGACGGCGAGCACGGGAATCAGGATCAGGATCTTCTTCATGGTGTCGTACTCTCTTCGGGCAGGTCTGGTCGAGGAAGATTGGCAGCGTCCTCCGGCCACCCCCCCCCGAGCGCGCGATAGAGTTCGATGGTTCGCTCGAACGCACTTTGGCGAGCGACCAGAAGCGCATCGACGCTCGCCACCTCGGCTCTCTCGGCATCGATGACTTGCAGCAAGCTGCGCGTTCCCGCCTCGTGGAGCTCTCGGGCAAGTTCCCGTGCTCGCTCCGCAGCGGCGGCGGCGGACGCCAGGATCTCGAGTCGTTCTCGCGAGCGCACCACCCCGGCGGCGGCGTTCTCGACCTCGGCAATCGCTTCGAGAAGCGTGCGCTCCAAACGAAGACGCGCGACCTCGGCCTCAGACTCGGAGATCGCCACCCCTTGATCGATCCGCCCTCCGGTGAAGAGCGGAACGACCAAGCTCGGACCCGCGGAGTAGCTCCACGCATCGAGACCGCTCCCGAGGTTTCCGAGGTCCTGGGTTCGCAGTGCCAGGGTGCCGCTGAGCGAGAGACGGGGATAGCGCTCTCCTTCGGCGACTCCGATCCGCGCAACCGCGCCGGCGAGAGTCCGCTCGCTGCGCCTCACGTCGGGGCGTCGCGAGAGAAGGTCCGCCGGAAGCCCGATGTCGATCGCGTCGGGGAGGGTCAGCGTGTCTCCCGCGATCACCAAGCCATCGCTCGGTCTCTCACCGAGCAAGAGGGCGACACGATTCTCCGCGAGGGCGAGTTGACGCTTCAATTCGGGAACCGACGCACGAGTGGTGTCGAGTTCTCGGGTCGCCTGATCTACATCGAGTCGAGTGCCACTCCCCGCCTCGAGACGAGACTCTGCGAGTCGTCGGGTTTCCCTTTGGAGAGCGACGCTCCGAGCCGCGACCTCGAGACGTGCGTGGAGGGTCTGCACCGCGACGAAAGCGAGGGCGAGTTCGGCGAGGAGGGACACACTGGCGGCCCGAAAGTCCTCGATCGCAACATCGACATCCGCTTCTGCCGCCTCGACGGCGCGAGCGACCCGACCCCAGAGATCGATCTCCCACGCCGCGGACACGCTCACCGAAGTCACATCGACCTCTCGACCCCGGGGGGGGCCCTGGAAGTTGAGGCTCTGGTCGCCGGTGCCGGCCCGTATGTACCCCGCCGCGCTGCTCACTTCGGGCCAGCGGTCAGCCTCGACCAGTCCGGCTCGGGCTCGGGCGGTGATCACCCGCTGACGCGCCTCGGCGAGGGAGAGATTCTCGTTCACCAGCCGCTCGGCGAGGGTGGAGAGCTCAGCACTCCCGAGTCTCTCCCACCACCGAGAGAGTTCTGCGCGTTCGCCGCGAATCACTGCATTGTCGGGGGCGCGCCAGGGAGCCTCGGTGCGCGGGCTCAGGTCGGGGGGTTCGTAGTCGGGTCCGACCCGGCAGCCCGCCGGGAGGAGCGCGAGGAGGAGGAGGCTCGATCGGCAAAGCCGAGGCAGCATGGGACTCCTCATGGAATGGGGTTCCGAGGTCGGTGGCAGAGGAGTGATTGTGCCGGGGGAGGTGAGCGGCGAGCAAGGAGATAAGCACGGGGGTCCGATATCTCGGGACTGGCCACCACCGAGGGACTGCCCACTCGGAAGAGCCTCGACATGAGCTGGACGAGTTCGAGGGCGCTACGACGCCCGGTCCCAAATCAGGGAACGGCGCCTCCCGCAATCTCACGATCGACAATCAAGCTCGCGAAGCTCGCACCTAAAACTGCTTCGGTAGCCTCCGCGATCGACTGTCTCGCGTCTCTGGAAGCCGAGACCGCCGTAGACGGCCATGCAATTCTGCTCTGGGCACTGACCTGAACTGGCGCAAACTGGCACGTTCGCTGCTATCTTCCCACCTCGCTCGTTCCCGAAACCTTGAGACCTACCCCGACGAGAAAGGACTCCGCATGCCGCCACGTGGGGGAGTGCTCCCGAGGATCATCGCCGGGCTCGCGATCGTGGCCGCCATCTCTCTCCTTGGCCTCGCCATCGATGCGGCCCCCGCCGTGGGACAAGTCTCTGGGGAACCAGCGATCGACGACACTCCCCGCCCCCCGTGGAAGCCGGGAGAATCCTGCGTCTCGAGCAGCTGCCACGCGAATCTCCGGAGCGGCAAACTGGCCAACGGCAATTTGCACGGCCCCGTCGCGCTCCGCGCCTGCGGACCGTGCCACGAGACCGTCGACAACCACCACGAATTCCGACCCACCTTTGAAGGCGCAGAACTCTGCCGGCAGTGTCACGAGAGTTTCTTTTCCTTCGAGAAGACCATCGGTGACAAGGGGGCGATCCACGGACCGGTCGCCGCCGGGCAATGCACGTCGTGCCACGACCCCCACGGGGGGAAAACAAACGTCTTCACCTTGCGGAAGAAGGTGGACGATGGGCTCTGCTTCGATTGCCACGAGCGCGAAGATTTGATCGGCGACGGGAAGCCGCACGGGCCGCTGCAACTCGGCTCCGACTGCACGATCTGTCACGATCCCCACGCGAGCAAGCACCCAAAACTCCAGCGGAAATCAGGGGTCGAGCTCTGCTCCACCTGCCACGACGAGATCAAACAGCTCAATGTCCCCGGCATGCAATGGCACCAACCGGCGGAAGAGAACTGCGCCAACTGCCACGACCCGCACAGCTCCAGTTTTCCGAAGCACCTCCACGGCCCGCTCCCTGGCCTCTGCCTCTCTTGCCACGCAGAACAGGCGGAAGAGCTCGGCGGCACTCGCATCCACGCCGCGCTGAAGGTCCCCGAACGATGCTCCGAGTGTCATACGAAGCCGCCCAGCGACCCGAACGCCGAAGAGTGCCCCTTGGTGGGACCGGCGGGGGAGCCGGGCAACTGCCTGTCGTGCCACGACCCCCACGGATCGCAGCACGGCAAGCTGCTCCAGAAACCGCTGATGGAGACGTGCCTCGAGTGCCACGATCAGCCGATCGTGATGGAAGGGCGCCCGACGATCCAAAGCGTGAAGGATCAGATCGAAGGCAAGGCGCACGTCCATGGACCGCTGCGCCAGGGCAACTGTGTCGCCTGCCACAAACCGCACGCCTCCGATCACTGGCGGCTCTTGAAACAGGAGTTCCCCGAGAGTTTCTACGCGGACTTCGAGAAGGAACGCTACGGGCTCTGCTTCCAATGTCACGACGACGCTCTGGTGACGGAGCGCACCACGCGACTCTCGACCAACTTCCGCCACGGCGACAAGAACCTCCACGCAGTCCACGTGAACCGCGAGAAGAAGGGGCGCTCCTGTCGTGCGTGCCACGAAATCCACGCGAGCGATCTCCCCTTCCAACTTCGTAAGACTACGCCGTTCGGGAAGTGGCAGATGCCGATCGATTGGACCCCCGACGAGGACGGCGGCAAGTGCGCCCCGGGTTGTCATGAACCGGCCTACTACAACCGGAGCGAAGGGAAGGAGCAGCCGTGATCAAGCGACGCGTCATCCCTCTGCTTGCCGTGCTTTCAATCTGTGGCGCGACTCTGGTCGCGCAAGCGTTCGATGCTCCCGCGCCGCCGCCCCCCGTGCCACTCGAACTCGAAGACTTGAACCAGAAGCCACAACCCCTCGCGATCGCCGACACCTGGACCGTCGCGCTCTTCCTGCGCCCCGAGCAGGAGTGGTCGAAGGGCGCGATCACCGATCTCGAAGCGGTCCGCGCCCATTTGCCGTCAGCCGCGCGCGCAAAAGTTCGACTGGTCGCCGTGTGGGTGATCGCAGAACCAAAGGAGCGTTGGCGCTCCCTTCCCGAGCCGTGGCTCGAGCTCTTCGACAAAGATCGCGCGGCCGCTCGCCATCAACATGTCGTCGCGTACCCGACCACCGCGATCCTCACCCCCGACGGATCGACGATCACCCGCATTCCCAGTCGTCCACCCGGCTTCGCCCGACAGATCGAGAACGCGCTGCGCTTCGCCCTCGAGCTTCCGCCCCTCCCGGAAGTTGCGGAGATCGCCTCCCAGCCGTGGCGGCGACACGTGCACTTGGCGGAGCGGTTGCGCGACAAGGGAGAGTTTGCGGCGGCGATCGATGCACTCGCCGAGGCGGAGAAGCTCGGCGCAGATCGTGCGGCGTGGCTGCCGGTGCGCGCGACCGTCGCGCTCGACCTCGCTGATCTGGTCGGCGCGCGGGGGTGGGTGGAAGAGTTGGAACAGATCGCCGCTGGGGAACCAGAGACTCAGTTCATCGCGGGACGCTTCGCCCGGCTCGATGGCCGCCCAGCGGAGGCGGAGAAGTTGCTCCGACCGCTCCTCGCGATCTCCCCGCACAATCTCAATCTCGCCCTCGAGCTCGGGCGGACTCTCGAAGCGCTCGATCGCGCGGCGGAGGCGGCGGAGATCTATCGGAAGGCGCTCGAAGGGGTCATCGAGCGTTCGGGACACTAGAAAATCCCTGAGCGGTGGTTCCGCGGAACC
>CALEHF010000388.1 GCA_937876125.1 uncultured bacterium | reverse complement strand
GGCCTTCGGGGGCACCTTCTCCAGCTTCTCGAACTCGCTCCTTCCTGCCACTCCCGAAAACGTGCAGCTGGCCGCGGATTGGCTCACTTTGGTGCCGGCCGCTGGCGCGACTTGCGCGCTGTCCGGGCTGCTGGCAGCGATTGATTTGGCGGAGGGGAGCACTGCCTTTCCTGTGCTGATCTTCACTGCGGAAGGGCCACCCAACTGCCCCGGACCGAGTGAGACGATCGCCGGTGTGGCTGCTGCGAACGGGGGTCCGGTCCCGATCTACCCGGTCGTCCTCTCCAGCGACACGAGCACGAATTCCTTCATGCAGGTGCTCGCTCAAGTCTCGCAGTTCGTGATCGGTTCGACTCCATTCTTGCGCGGGGACGTGAACGGCGACGCGGTGATCAACATTGCCGATCCGATCTTTATCCTTCAGGCAGGATTCGGGCTCTCCTGCGATCCGTTCTGCCGTGATGCGGGCGATGGGAACGGAGATGGAATCTTCGAGCCGATCTCCGACGCGGTCACCGTGCTCGGAACACTGTTCGTGGCGAACTACCCGCCGCTCCCGGCCCCCTATCCACAGTGCGGGTTGGAGACGTTCCCGAACACCCTGACGTGTTTCACTTCGACCTGCCCGTAGAGCTTCAGGGCAACTGAGCGCGAGCCTGTCGCAGGTCTTCATGGCGCGGGCGCCTCTCGATCGCACGATCGAGGAGCGCCCGCGCCTCTTCTTTGCGACCGGTTTCTGCGAGGAGCAGCGCGAGGGTGATGGTGTAGCGCGCTTGGTCGGGAGCGAGGCGCTGAGCCGTCGCGAGCGACCCCTCCGCCCCTTCGAGGTCGCGGCTGCGGATCCGGTTGAGGGCGAGTGCGTAGTGCAGCCCGGCATCGTTCGGTGAGAGCGCGATCGTTCGCTCGAGGATCCTCGCGCCCTCGTCGTCGCGCTGATCTTCTCGGTGGAGATCGGCGAGGTTCACCGCCGCCGCTCCGAAGGTCGGCTCGAGCTCGAGCGCGCGGCGATACTGAGCCCTCGCCTCCGGTCGATCACCGAGGGAGAGGGCGAGCAGTGCGAGCTCCATCGCGCTTTCGGGGCGGTCCGCGTTCACCCGCGCGGCTGCGCGAAACTCGATCATCGCCCCCTCCAGTCGATCCCCGACGAGGGCGGAGAGTGGATTTTCGCTCGGAGGACGTTGGGTCGCGGCGAGCGTGAGCGCGCGGGTGGCCTCGAGCCTGACGCTCAAGATCGGATCGCGGGTGAGCTCGAGCGCTCTCTCGACCCATGCCTCGGGCGGGGCGTTGCTGCACGCCGACAGCGCCGCGCGGCGGACCAGCGGGTCGGGGTCAGAGAGCGCGGCGATGACCCCCGACAGCGACTCCGGGGGAACGGGAAGAGGCTCAGCGAGAGCGGTGGCACGCACGATGGGGGGGAGCGATGGGTCGGCGATGAGACGGTCGCGTCGCGTGATGGCGTCGGCGGCCCCCGCACGGATCGCATCGAACTCGGTTCCCCAGTGTGGAGTTTGGGAGCGCCCGTTCGGAAACCACTCCACGACCTGGGCACTCGACCAGCGGGAGTCGCGCTGTTCATGGCACGAGAGACAGGGGTCGGGTACGCCGAGCGTCACGGCGAGATCGGGGCGCGGGACGCGCAAGGAGTGGTCGCGGCGCGGATCGACCTTCATGTAGGTACGCGCGGGCATGTGGCATTCGACACACTCAGCTCCCGGGGAGCCGCGATCGTGGTGATGGTGGGTTGGCGCGTCGAACACCTCCGGCGCGTGACAGCCGAGGCAGAGCGCGTTCCCGTCGACGTGAAGTGCACCTGAGTGCGCATCGTGGCAATCGCTGCAGGTCACTCCTTTGGCGTGCATCGGACTCTGGAGGAACGAACCGAGCACGAACACCTCGTCGCGAATTTGCCCGTCAGCGAAGTAGAGTTCTTCGGTCAAGAGTTCGAGTCGGTGAGTGTCGTGGAGGGAAGCGCCCGGGTGTACAGCATCGGCGAGCGGGGAGCGGCGCGAGTGACATCGTCCGCAGACTGCGAGTTCGAGAGTCTCCAAGGAGCGCTCGCCGGGCTCGCGGTGGGCGGTCGGCTCGCCGACCGCCCGCCGCCAGGGGCTCGCCTCCTCATGACGGAGAGGGATCAGGAACCCCTTCGCATCCGCCCGCGGCTTCGCACCTCCGGCCGCCCACGCCACGTGCTTCGAGCCGGGGCCATGACACGCCTCGCACGAGACGTCGAGCGCGGCGGACGTGGTCTGGAAGTGACCCGAGGCTTCGTCGTACCCCTTTGCCACGCTGGTGGAATGACACTCGGCGCACATGTGGTTCCAATTGTGGAGGAGGCCGGTCCAGTGGAACGGGTCACCGGGGTCGAGAGCTTCCTCTGCGTGCACCATGAACCAGCGTGCGCCGCCGGCGGCTTCCTTGGCCGCGGCGGCGATGGGATAGACCTGCAGCCGCCCATCGCCGATATCGATCAGGAGCTGTTGGAGCGGCGTGGTGCCGAACAGCGCATGGACTCGATGAGTGGTGAGCGCTCCGTCGTGCTCGACAACAATACTCGGAGCGCCATCGACGGTCGTAAAGGTCGACGTCACCTCTCCGACCTCGAGGCTCACTCCCGAAAAGTCGCCGACGGTTGCATCTGGGGTCGGGAGCTGCATTGCGCGATCGTGGTGTGACCCGACCCATGCCGCGTGTTCCGCCTCGTGGCAGTGCCGGCATGTCGCATCGCCGACGTGGGTCGCCGCAATCGGGACGGGAGCGAGGCGGGCGGGGGGAAGTGTTGGATCGAGGAGAGTGGACTCTCGTGAGAGGACAGCCAGAACCGCCATGGCGAGGATCGTCGCGACGACGGCGACGACGACCCACCGCCCGAGTTTTGGTGAGGCGGAGTCCGCTGGCCTTGAGTTCGATGGCTTCAAAAGTGCCGCCTTGGGGTCACGGTCGCCTCCAGGCTTGCTGACGCTGGATCAGAACGAGTGGTGAATCGCCGGAAGTGGCAGATTGCCATCACGGCCCGAACGCGGGGTCGAGGCAAGGGGAATCGCGGAACGAGCCCGCTCTTCGGTCCCCCCCTCCCTTGAGGGACGGGTGCGAGATTGATAGCCTGTCTACTGCTCTCTTTCGGGCTCCCCGATCTCTCCCCCACAGCCCCACTCTTCGTTGTGGCACGTCTCTGTTGTGTAGGGATTTCCCGCGGGCCCATTCCATCGCGCACGAGAGTGCGCCTCCGAAGGGATATCCTCTCGATGAGCGATCGCCGCATCGACTATTACCTCTCCATGCTCCTCGATGAGGATCGATACGAGTTTTACCGATCGGTCGCCGACTTCGCGGACAAGGAGATCGGCCCGAAACTCCTCGGTTGGGAGCGCGCTGGTGGGTATGTGCCCGACGAACTCATCGCGCAACTCGGCGAGATGGGTATTTTCGGGCTGCCGATTCCCGAACAGTACGGTGGGCAAGGAGGCGGGCTGACCGAGCTTGTGCTCGCTGGCCTCGCCCTCGGCTATCAAAGTCATTCGATTGCCATCACCCCCGGCGCTGCGGTCTCTCTCGGTGCGAATCCGATTCTCAAGAACGGCACCGAAGCGCAAAAGAAAGAGCACCTTCCCGACCTCGCCGCCGGGCGTCGAATGGTCGCCTTCGGCCTGTCGGAGCCGGGGCGAGGATCCGATGCCGCGAACCCCCAAGTGGTCGCCGAGAAGAACGGCGATGGTTGGACGCTGCGCGGTGAGAAGTGCTGGGCGACGAATGCGAAGTGGGCGAGCCACGTCGTCGTCCACGCCCTCACTGATCCCGATGGCCGAAACGGCCATCGCTCGACCTGTTTCATCGTCCCCATGGATCAGCCGAACGTGCACTACTCCGAGATGTCAGGGAAGACGGTGTGGCAGATGTCGTCGACCGGCTCCGTGGTCCTCGACCAGGTCCAAGTGACTCCCGATCAAATCCTCGGCGAGCTCAACGAGGGCTTCAAAGTGATGGTCACGACGCTCAACGGCGGACGTCTTTTCATCGCAGGACTCGCGCTCGCTTCCCTCGCCTTCGCACTCGACCGCGTGCGCACCTACGTTCAGGAGCGCGAGCAGTTCGGCGGGCCGATCGCGCGCTTCCAGCGCGTGCAAGATGTCGTCCTCGAGATGGATCTCGTCCTCGATCGAAACTTGAACTGGCTGATGACTCTCCTCGATCGCTACGACCGCGGCGTGCTCGATCGCGAGCAGCCAGCAAAGGTGAAGATCGACAGCTCGCGCGCGGCGTCGCACCTCTTGATCGAAGCGATGGAAATCTGCGGCGGGGTGGCGGGGCTCGATGAATTCGGACTGAGTCGACACCACAATGACCTGTTCGTCACTCGGGTCGGCGAGGGGAGCAACCGCGCCCTCATGACCCAAGTGGCCCGTTCGCTCCTCCCCGATTGCGCTGGCATCTTGCAGTGATTCGGGACACGGACGCGAAAGGCTTGGCCATGAAGTTTTCTCTCGCTTGCGGGCTCGCAGGATCACTCCTCTCGACTTCGGTCTCTGCGCATTCGGCGGACGATGAGTTTGCGCCCGATTTCCAAGCGCTCGTCACCTGCCGATCGGTGGACGTCGAAGAGAAGCGCATCGAAGGAAGGTCCGGGCGTCAGAAACTCGAGTTGATCGCATCCGAGCGAACCGAGTGGTTCCAACATGAAGTGATTCCGCTCTCCGAGATCCCGATCGGGAGCGTGCTGCACGTCCTCTCCCGACGTCAGAAGGCAACAGCGAGCGGAACCGATGCCGGCAGCCCTTCGACCGAGGAAATGCTGATCATGGTGCGGGCAATCGTGGTCGGAGAGTTCACCCCTCCTCGGTTGACCACGGAGCAGAAAAATCAAACTCTGAAGTGGGAACACGGCCCCCTGAAGAGGCCACAGGCGGCCCAATTCACCGTGGGTGGAACGATTCTTCAGGCGGGGGTCACCCGCAAAGTGCTCCGCCTCGTCCCGACCAAGCTCTCAAACGTGGTTAAAGGGAAGCAGGCGCCGCTCCGGAAGGGTGCTGCACTGAGGATCGAGGGCCAAAAGGTTGCACATGAGGTCGTCGACCCCGAGAAGGGCGAGCCCAAGAAAAAGGCCTCCCTCAAGCCGCTAGAAGTCGAGGTTTCGAGGGTGGAGATCTTGGCGAAGGGATTCCCCAAGGAGGAGTACGCGATCATCCTCGGCACCGCGAAGTAGCGCTCGCCAGAGCCGAGCTACTTCTTCCGCACTTTCGCGGTCTTCTTCTTCGCGGTCTTCTTCTTCGCGGTCTTCTTCGCGCGAGTCTTACCGTTCTTCTCCCAGGGAATCGGATACAGATACTGGGTGTAGGGCGTCTCCGACTTACTCTGCAATTCGAGTGCACGCACCAAGAGCGCCGGCGTAATCGTCGAGACCGGTACATATCCCGATTCAGCCCCGCAGTACGCGTTATCGACCTGGCGCTGATCGCCTGAGGCGATGATGCCACGAATCGCATTGAGCGGAGTCCCGACGAAGTTCACGCCGCGGATGATTTCCTCGCGGCCGTCGGGGTAGATCCGAGACGCGAGATTGATCTCCCCGAGAAACGCTTGGAAGTTGTAGGCGTCGGTCGCGGTCTCACCTCCCGAGGCGTGAATGATGCGGATGCCATAGGGGAGCCCCTGGCGTTCCACCTCGGCGATCAACCGAGCGCGCAACGCAGCGGCATCGAGCCCTTCGGTGGTCTCGAGGATCGTCACTCCCATGCGACTGATCGGTCGCTCGTGATGCGAAGAGCGCCCGTGTCCGTTCGACTGGTGCTTCTTGAAGATCGGTGTGCGCGAGGTCAGGAAGCCGACCAGCTGACCGTTTTCGATCAGCGATGCGTTCTGCGCGGCGACCCCTTCATCATCGAATCGATAGTGCCCGATCAGGCTGCGACCCTCGGCGTGCGAGATGCTCGGGTCATCGCGGAGCGATAAGAACTCGGGGAGCACTACTTTGCCGACCGAGTCGCGGAACGTCTGACCCTCTCCGGGAGAGAGCAGACGGTTTCCCTCCAAGCGGTGGCCGAGCGCTTCGTGGATCAGCAGGCCGGCGGGGATCGGCTCGAGAAGGACCGGTCCCGAGTAGCTGCGCACGACCGGAGCGGCCGCGAGCTTCTCGAGCAACGCAATCGCCTCGCGGATCTGTTTCTGAAACTCGCGCGGGTTCGGGAGCTCAGCGGGGTCGGCGACGGTCAACGTGATGCTCCACGGCAGCCCGTCCCCTTTCTCCGACAAGTGCCAGAGATAGCATTCGAGGGTCCAGTAGCTGTGGCGATCGATCCGGCGGATCCCCTCCGAGCTTACGAAGATCCGCGTGATGTTGCGCACGTCCAGTTCGACGTGACTCGCCTTGATCGCCGGGTGCTCTTTCACGACCGCACTCGCGCGCTGGATCGTCTTTTTCCACTCTTCTAGGTCGACTTCTGGAAGCTTGGGGAACGGCAAGTCCTCCTCGGGAGGGCGCGTCTCCCATGCATCGAGGTGACGGTTGACGTCGAGGTAGGTCAGCTCGCTCGCGCGCTTTCTGAGCCATGCGTCCTCCGCCTCGCGGGTGCGCGCATCGGTGAGCCGCCACAGCGAATGGCGCAGCGCATCCAAATCGTCTCCGATCGGAATGTTGACATAGCCGTACGACTCTTCTTCCCTCGAGTTGTCGAGGAGCCCACCCTCAGTGACCTGATCGCGCTTCGGTGAACCGACGCGGGCGTCGGTGAGACAGGAGCGCCGATGTTGGATCTGTTCCCGCGCGAGGCCGCCGTGCCGCGCCTCGACCCGGAACCGCTCCTCGTCGCGGATAAGATGGGAGAGGTGGAAGATTGTCGGCTTCTTGCGCTCGGAGAGGGCCCGCATCGCGCGGTCGATCTCTAGAGTTGCGGTCTCGATGAACCGGAGGGCGGTCGCACGTTTCAATTCTACTCCTCGAGGATTGTGTAGATCGGGGTGCCATCGAGGCGGCCGCGCCCCTCGAGGAACGTGAGTTCCATCAAAAATAGGCAACCGACGACGGTGCCGCCGAGCTGCTCGACGAGTTCGCGACATGCGGCCATGGTGCCGCCGGTCGCGAGCACATCGTCGACGAGCAAGACGCGTTGGCCTGGGTCCACGCCGTCGGTGTGCATCTCGACGGTGTCGGTGCCGTACTCGAGCGCGTAGCTCACAGAGGTGCGTGCCGCGGGGAGCTTGTTCGGTTTGCGGATCGGGACAAAGCCGACGCCGAGATGGGCGGCGAGGGGGGGGCCGAAAATGAAACCGCGCGCCTCCGGCGATGCGATCAATTCGATCTTCTGACCCGAGGCCAGCTCAGCTTCCGACACCAAGGCACTCATTCGATCGATGGTCGCGCGGAAGGCGGGACCGTTTCCGATCAACGGAGTGATGTCCTTGAATCGAATTCCCGGCTTGGGAAAGTCGGCAATTTCACGGACGTAATCTCGGAGGTCGATCATGGGGCAATCCTCAATTGGGGGGGGCTCAGGCACGAGCCCGGAGATTCTAGTCCCCCCGGTCAGGAAGTCGGAAGGGAATCCAGTGACTCTTCGCCAGAGGCGCGGACCAATCGACCGGATCTGCCCCGCATCGGTCCAGCTCTCGTCGCTTCCGAGGATGGAATCACCCATCTCTCCGGTGGGCCCCAGCCCCAGCCCCGGGCATCCGTCAGGATGATGAGTGGGTCGTTGCCCTCAGAAACTCGGCCAAGCACTTTAGCAATCCAGCCCGACCGATAGATTTGCTGATGAAGTAGCTGAACCCGGTGTCTTTCATGCTGGTCGAGCTCGCGGGGTCAGAGTTGCCGGAGAAGGCGACGATCGGCAGGTCGTGCCCCTTGGCCCGAATCTGTTGGGTCGCCAAGTACCCGCTCAGGACGGGCATTTCCAGGTCCATGAGGATCAAGTCGAACGGCGAACCCGACGCTTCGTTCTTCTCCACGATCTCGACCGCTTGCAGCCCGTTGCTCGCGACCGTCACGCCAGCTCCGGCGCGATCCAGGATGTAGCGGATCAGTTCCTGATTGTCCTCGTCGTCTTCCGCCACCAAGATCCGCGCCCCCTCGAGGGGGCGGAGTTGCAAAATCTCCATGTCCAGATTCAGGTCGTTCTTCGCATCCATCATCCGGAGTTCAGCCAAAGGGCCTGCCGGAAGAAGTATGCGAACCTCCGCAGGTGTGCCGATCCTTCGAAGCACGGAGAGTTCACCTCCGATGGCTTCGCAGAGAGAGTTGGAGACTTGGAACCCGAGATCGGAGACCCCTGCGACGGAGAGGTAGGGGTGCTGTGGATCGACAGCAATCACATCCATGAACAACGCTGCATTGCCGGGATCGCTCTCGACAACACTGACTTCCAACCGAAGTCCCCGGGGCCCGCATTCCTCGAGGGAACTGAGGAGGACGAGGCGAAGCATGTTCTTGAGACGCTCACGGTCGGTGGAGATCAAGGAGGGGATGGGGCCGTGGATCGAGAGTTCCACCCTGTCGTTCGCTTCGCCGAGATCGAGACGAACGGACTCGAGAAGCGCAGTCGGGCTCACCGGCACTTGCTGAGCACTCTCGCCCGAAGATTCGAGCTCGCAGAGATTCAGGACAACGTCCAACAGGCTCTGCAGTCGCCGACTGGTCAGGAAAACCAGGCGGAGAGTGTCTGTGATTCTCTTCCCTTCGAGTGAACCATCGGCGCAGCACTCGCTGTGTCCCACGATCAATGCCAGTTGGTTCCGAATCTCGTGCCCGAGGCCGGCGAGCATGCCAGCAATTTGGATGTTTGACTTGGTGGCCAACGATGGTCCTTCGCGCTGCTGCGCAGCCAGGCTAGAAGGGTGACGGGAACGGACATGAACGAGAGAGCAACCCAGCGGGAGGTTGCCTTCCTCTTGCTTCGGCTTCCGAGGGAGTCATCTTGAGCTGGCTCTGATGCGTGGCGACCATCCTCCCCATCCCCTCCTCCACCTTGCCCTTGATCATGGGATCGTCCTGGGGCACGCTCCTGTCGTTCCCGGTCGCGTGGGTCGAGGCCGCGTGGGTCAAGAGAGCGTCGAGACTCTGGAAGGAAAGCGGGGCGAGTGTGCGGATGAGTGAAACAGTCGGCGAGATCCGTAAGGTCGGCGGCGGCTTGGTGGGAGCACTGTTCCTGGTCTTGATCCTTGCCGGCGTCACCCCTCTGCGAGCGCAAGAGGGCCACTCGACGGCGGCCACGGGGGTCGACGCCGCGAGCCAATACTTCTTCCGTGGGATTGTCCAGGA
>CALEHF010000387.1 GCA_937876125.1 uncultured bacterium | reverse complement strand
CGCGGAATGACCCTGGTCGAGCTGTTGGTCGCGATGGCGGTATTCATCGTTCTCGGGAGCAGTCTCGTGATGTTCCTTCGCATCGGGATCGACACCTGGCGCATCGCGGAGATTCGTCGCGAGTCGTTCGAGCGCGGCCAGGCGATCCTCGATCAGTTGACGAGCGACCTCCGTTCTCTGCACCCCGATCCATACCACGGGGACAACGGGGATGTCGATGTTCTCTGCCTCTCGGACTACGACGTGAATTCTCGGCAGAGGCTGCGGTTCGTGCGCAGTTTGGCGGGGGAGATGCGTCACCCGATCACCCGCGAGGCGGGGTCCCTCACCGGGGCGTACGCCGACTACGATTTCGAGAACGATGCGTTCGAGTCTCGGCAGGGAGTCCTGCTCGCGCCGGGCGGTTTGCAGGAAGTGATCTACGTGTTTGATCCCGTCCCGACGAACGAGTTGCTCTGGCGCGGAGTGCGGTCGCCGGTCGGCGGGGAGCGCTCCCTGTTCCTCGATGGAAACGTCTACCCAGAAGAGGGGGGGCTCCGGCATTGTCGCCCCTTCGCGGACGGTGTCCTGTACCTCGAGTACAATTTTTGGGGACCGGATACATCGGCGTGGAGTGGCGAGGGAGGCATGATCCCCGAGTGGGATTCGACTCGCGGAGAGATCGATCTCGGGGACGGGAAGTTCTCGATCGGGAGCCGTCACGATCCACGCGACGACATTTTCCCATCCCGTGTCCAGGTGATTCTGGTTCTGCGCCCCGCGCGTGCGGCTCGCTTCGGGCGATTGCGCGACGAGATCGATGCCGACGACGATGAGATCGTGCTCGACAACACGAAGAATTATCCAGAAGCGTCTTTCCCCTATGTCAGGATCGATTCCGAGTGGATCCGCTACACTTCGATCAAAGGCGGGAAGCTGCTCGGGTGCACACGCGGAGTGCGGGGTACCGAAGCGATCGAGCATGAGTCGGGAACACCCGCAGTGTACGGAACGAGCTTCAGTCGGGTGGTCCGGATCCCAGGGAGTCGCGACAGCCGATGGAGTTCGAAATGAACGCCAGATCGCGGAATCAGGCCGGCTTTTCTCTCCTCGAAGTGCTTGTCGCACTCTCTATTCTCACCTTGGGGATCAGCTCGGTGATCGGCCTCTTCACCGCAGCGACTGCGGCGCACCGTCGCGCGATCCATCACTCCCAGGCTTCCGCTCTCGCGGAGTGGGCGCTCGCCGACATCGAAAGCGCTCTGATTCTGGGAATGGAACCGGAGAAAATTATCGAGTCTCCTCCGGTCGAGGTGATGCGACGCGATTGGCCCGGCTACACAGTCGAAGTGCAAATGCTGCCGATCGCGGGGGAGACCGGGGGCGACGAGATTTTCGTGGAGGTCAGTATCCTTTGGCGGAGTCGTGGAAAAGAGAGCCGTTTGGACTTCCAGCAGATCCTCGCTCGTAGAACTCGAATTCGCTGATGCGCAAACTCTCTCCAAAGATGGCAGCTGCGCAGCTCCTCTTCTGCATCCTGGCGACGATCGCGCTCGGTATCGTGGCCATCCTCGGCTCGAAGCCGGTGGAGCACGAGATGGGGACCGAAGGCGTGTGGGCTCTCGCACAATCGGGAGCGCTCGAGATCTTCATGGCCGCCGGGGGGCGGGACACGATGGAGGGGCGTATTCGAGAGATGTGGGATGTCAGCTTCGAGAAGGGGATGCGGCGGCGCGTGATGTTGAACGAGGTACGCCGTGAAGATCGCGAAGTTGTCGGCTCGATCCGCGTGGTGGAGTTCATCGGGGGAGCGAACTTCCTCGGCTTCGATGTGGGTGAACCCGTCGAATCGGAGCGTCGCTACTATTCTGAAGCGGGCGAACGCGTAGAGTTTTCGGAGGCCGTGCTTGAAGCGACGACCGGTTACACCCTCTACGTTCTGTGGAAGACGGAGTTACCCGTGGCCGTGAAGTAGGGTCACCCGTCGCTGTGAGGAAGGGTCTCCGGTCGCGGTGAAGTCGGCGCTCCGCCGAGTTCAGCGGGTTCGCTAAACCCCCGCGGCGATCCGTTCGAGCAACTCCTCGGCGGTCGGGCCCGTTCCGCTCTTCAAATCGCAGTCCGCTCGGATCAGTCGGTCGATCGTGCGTTCGAGCGCGGGAATCGGCATCGCTCTCGCCTGCTGCTGAATCCGTGGGATGAAGGGCCGAGCGATTCCAATCCGCTTTGCGATCTCCTCGTCGCCACCCCCCGCGCGCTTCTCTTCATGCCACGCCCGCAGCTGTCGCGCACGAGAGAGGGCAACTCCGAGACACTGGAGGAGCAGCGCGGTCGGATCGGTGGTCCGCGCCCCATGTGCGTCGATGGAGCCGCGGCGCAGGAGTTCCTGCACTTGCTGCAGAGCACTCTTTCGATTCCCCAGGAACAACGCATCGACGACCTCGAACAGGCTCGACTCTTCCCCAGCGGGTGTGTGCGTCTCGACGAGCTCGGGGGTGATCACTTTCGAACCTTGTGAGGCAAGGATCGTTGCGAGTCGATCGAGGATCGAGGCGAGGTCGAAAAGTCTCGTCCCGGTGCGGGTTTGAATCAAGTGTGCGGTGGGCGGATCCAGTGTGAGTCCCAGAGAGCGAGCACGGCCGACGATCCATTGGTTGAGCGCGTGCTCCCACGGTCGGGCGTTCGGTTTCCACGGAGGGGGGCGGTGAAACGGTTTCTCCACCTGGACCCAGAGGGCGCTCGTCTGGAGTGACTTCGCAACCTTGGTCCTGCCGTCGATCGACTCGGCGACCAAGATCAGGTGACCTGCGCTCCAGAGGTTGCCCATGACGCTCTGCCACAGCTCGGGATCAGCACTCAACCACTTTTCCGCCGGGTCGATGACGATCGTTGGGGCGCCGCCAAAGAGGCTCGGCGTACGCAGGTCATCGATCAGCGCGACAAGATCATCGACGGAGGGCGATTTCAGGCTCCGTCGATCGATCTCGGAGTCTCCTTCGGTTCCCGTCTCGGCGTTTCCCAAAGCAGCACGAATCGTGGTGAGCGCCTCGCGGCGGAGGAACTCCTCCGGCCCCGCGATGACGATCAGGGGGGGCACACTCTTCGTGAGTGCGCCGGCCAGTTTCTCCGGTCCAATCTTCATGTCGACTCCTCGGTCGCGCCTGAGCCGCCCCTGCCTCAGGGCTCGCGACATCCTTCCGACCCGCCCCTTCGAAGGCAAGGTCGCGGTCAGAATCTCGCGGGTCGAGACCGTTCCATCGAGCGATTGCGCCGTCCTCTCTGTTGACTCCGCATCTCAGTCAGAGGTACCGTGCTCCCTGGCAGGAAGCCCGGGGAGGACCCGGGCGGGAAGTGTGGTGAGATTCCACCGCGGTGCCGCCGCTGTAACCGGCGACGAACTTCGCAACGTGTGGCGATCCCAGAGATCGTCACCAGCCACTGCCCCAGACCGCTTTGAGTGCTCGAGAAGAGGCTTTGAGTGGGTGAGGGGTGGGAAGGCGCGAGGGGAGATTGACCCGGGAGCCAGAAGACCGGCCTGCCTCCGTCCTCGATACTCCTTTCGCCTGGGCGCCCACGTCTCGTGCGTGATCGCAGCGGTGCTTTGGAGCGTCTCACGCCCCCGTGCAGGGGCAGGAGGTTCGTATGCGTAGCGCGCGGTCTTCTCGATTGCCGGTTCTCGGCTTCCTCACCCTACTTTCGATCGCCGCCACTCCGCTGAGTGCTTCTGCGCAGTGGGACTGGCAGCTCCTCGACTCGATCCCCCTCGCTGGACTCGATTCCGTTTCGAGTTCTCCCTACGGAATCACGCTCCACCCCGATCCGTTGACTCACCTCGCCTACGTCGCTCTGGCCGGGCAAGTGGCACCGTTCGGGGGGGACCCCGCGCTCTACAGCGGCCACACGGTCATCGAGTTTAGGACCGACACGTTCGAAGTTGTACGGTCCTTCCCGGTCGGGTACTACCCGACCGAGGTCGCAGTGACTGCGGATGGCGCCGAGCTGTACGTCACGACCTCCACCGAGAGCACGCTCTTCAAAATCCAACTCGCGACCGCTCAGGTGACCGCGCTCCCGATCACCGACAGCCTCGGGAGCCCGGTCGGTTTTCTCTCCGGGGTTGAAATCTCTCACGACGGGACGCGAGTCATCCTCTCGTCGAACGGCGGGAGTTTCGACGGATCGAGTGAGAACGTCTTGGTCGTCGATCGCGCGAGCGGGCTGGTCGTCGATCGATGGGTGGTCGCAGGTGGCATGGGTCGCTTTAGTGTGCGAAGCGACGGACGCGTCGTGCTTCCGGTGGGCTTTCCAGACGACGACTTTACCGCGGCTCCTCAGATCCGCATTTACGACACTCAAGGGCCCAGCACGGTATTGGTGAACACTCTGACTCTGGCGGTCGACACCAGTGACTTCCCAGCGCCGAGCGACATTACCCTCTCCGCCGACGGAAGCCGCGCGTACATCACGATCTTCGGCGGCTCGGCCGAGGTGGTCGTCGTGGATGTCGACAACGCGACCTTGCTTCCTCCGCTCTCTCTCGGAGGCGCGGATTTCGTTCAGACGGCGATTTCGCTGACTCCCGATGGGGCCTCCCTGGTCGTGGCAGATTTTTTCGGGGGGAAGATTCGAATCATCGATCGACTGACCGCTGCGTTCGAGAGTGAACTCATCGGACTCTCACTTCCAAATGCGTTCGTCCAGGCGGAAGGGCGACTGTTCGTGACCGAACAAGGCTTCGAGCAAATTGCCATCGTGGGGCTGCCCGGTGCGTTCTTGCGGGGGGATCCGAACCGCGATGGAGTGGTGAACCTCGCCGATGGGATCGCCACACTCAACTACCTCTTCACCGGGGGGACTCTGAGTTGTGCAGAAGCAGCCGATTTCGATGGCGGGGGAGCCATCGATTTGGGCGACGCGATTTCGATCTTCTCGTACCTCTTTCAGAGCGGGGTCGAACCGAGTGCCCCGTTCCCCATCGCGGGGGAACTGATCACCGGGGCTTCGAGCCTCGCCTGCAGTCCGTGAGCGGGACTCACGCTCAATTACTTAGCTGATATAGGGATACCTCGCTGGCGCGCCAGCGAGGTGGGAAAGGAAGGGGCATTCCGATGAAACGACATCGCGCACTCCTCTCGTTGGGACTCTTGATCGGGTCGATGACCGCTGTCGGAGCGGCCGACCTTTGGTATTGCTCGAACACCGACCTCTTGCAGGTCGACCAAGGAGCCGGAATCGTTGTGGGGGCTCTCCCCGGGGGTGGAGTCGGCTTCGCGGTCGCGGCCGATGGCGGAGTGTGGGTCGCCTCCCGAGATGAAGCTCGCCTGCGACGGTTCGCGGCCGATGGCGCCCTGCTGCTCGACCTCGTCACTCTCGCCCCTCTTCAAGGGCTCGCGGTCGCGCGGGACGGCTCTGTGTGGGCGACGCGTCCGACCCTGAATGACGTTTGGCACGTCGCGAGCGATGGAGCCGATCTCGGAAGCGTCCCGGTGGGGAATGTTCCGTACGGCATCGCGATCGATCGTGACGCACGAGTATGGGTCGCGAACTCGTTCGGAAATAGCGTCACGAGGATCGACTCCTTGACCGGAGCGACGCTCGAGATCGCGGTCGGCTTTTTCCCGAGCCACCTCGTCGCCGCGCCGGACGGAACGATCTGGATCGCGGAGAAGGAGAGTGTTCGTCAACTCGCCGCAGATGGATCACTGCTCACTGAAATCCCCGCCGGGGGTTTCCCGCTCGGCATCACCGTCGCGCGCAGCGGCGAGGTGTGGGTCGCGAACCAGAACACCCACGACGTGACTGTGTTCGCCGCTGATGGGACTCCTCTCGCGACGATACCGACCGGCCAGAAGCCGCGCGGCATCGCGGCCGCAGGAGACGGTTCCGTCTACGTTCTCTGCCGTCTCGGCGGGGAGGTCCGGCACTACGCTGCCGATGGGGCGCCGCTCTCGTCCATTCTGGCGACGTATCCCGATGGGCTCGGAGATCTCACCGGGTTGACCTACGCGCTGAGTGTCGATCCGCTCGGGGACGCCGACGGGGACGGCACGGGGAACGAGGCTGAAGCGAGTCTCGGGTTTGATCCTCTGAGTGCTCTGAGTTCCCCTTCGAGCTTCATTCGGGGGGACGCCGACCGTAATGGTACCGTCGAGTTCTTGGACGCCTTCCGCACTCTCGAGGAGCTTTTTGGGTCGACTTCTCCGGGAGCTGGCCCGCCGACGACCTGCCCCGAGTCGCTCGACGTGAACGACGACGGATCCCTCGATCTTGCGGATCCTGTCTACTTGATTGGGTTCTTGGCGGGGGCGGGCCCCCAGCCGCTGGCCCCATTCCCGACCGCGGGTCCGGACCCGTTCCCGGCCCTCGGCTACCCCTGCCTCGACTGATCGACTTGCATCCCTCGGGTTCTGGGTCAGACTAGATCCCACCGAAACGGTTCTCCCTCTCGGTGAACGAGAGGGAGAACCATTTCTGACCCCGATCCTGCCTCTCGAGACCCTCGCCCGGAGCAGCGCTCCCTGGCGTCGAGCAGCCGGAGTATCGTATTGGGAAAAGAACCGCAGTCGGAAAGAACACTGCGGTCCCAACGATTCCGGCCCGATGGTAGGAACTGTGAGGACTCTCCTCGGAAGGATCGGGTGGGTTTACCCCGAGACTCAACTCCCGTTGTTCCTCGTCCCGCGCAACCCTCGCTGGGTGCTCTCACTGGGTGCTCTCATTGGGTTCCCTCATTGGGTTCCCTCATTGCGAGGTGTATGCGCTCGGGGACAAGCAGCGGAAATCAAATCGAGCTGCTGGGCGTGGAGCGTAGGCTCCCTAGGCGCTCGATTTCGCACCAACCTCTGGGAGACCCCACTCTCCCTCGATCCGCAGAAGGGTTCCATCCGGAGCCTCGGATCGAGACCCCACTCCGCACAGTGACGGGACCGGGCCCCGCGCTGTGACGCCCCAGAACGGAACGGCATGGCCGTCAACGGTAATGATGAACGTCACATAGCGATGTTCATCGACCTCGAGAACGTCGCAATCGGCGTTCGCGAGTCGAAACTCCACCCCCTCCAGATCGAGAAGATCATCGACCGCATCGTCGAGCGAGGGAAGATTAGTGTGAAGAAGGCGTACGCTGACTGGGAGGGATACTCGAGCTACAAGAGATCCTTCCACGAGTGTGGGATCGAGCTCATCGACATCCCTCGCAAAAAGGTCGGTGGTAAGAACAGCGCGGACATCAAGATGGTCGTCGACGCGATGGAGATGTCCTACACCAAGACTCACGTCGACACCTTCGCGCTGATCTCCGGCGACTCCGACTTCTCACCTCTCGTTTCCAAACTCCGGGAGAACAACAAACTCATCATTGGGATGGGCGTGAAGAACTCCTCGAGCGACCTTCTCATCGACAACTGCGACGAATTCATCTTCTACGATGATCTGGTGCGGAAGCGGAAGCCCCGCACGCGCAAGAAGAGTGTCGGGTTGGAAGGTTTCTCGAAGGAGAAGTTGCACGCCTTCCAGCTCCTCGTCGACTCGATCGCCGCGCTCCAGCGTCAGGACAAGGAGATCATTTGGGGGTCGATGGTGAAGCAGACGATGAAGAGAAAGCAGCCGACCTTTTCGGAGGAGTACCACGGTTACTCGACCTTCTCGAAGCTGCTGGAAGATGCTGCGAAGCACAAGTTGATCAATGTGCACCGCGACCAGAGAAGCGGCACGTACGTGATCGATGATCTCTTGGAAGAAGAAGTCGAGGTTTCGTCGTAGCTCGACGCGTCGGACAACCAGCATAAGGACAAACAAAGAGAGCCCGGGGCTGCGGCCGCCGGGCTCTTTTCGTGCCCGGATCGACCGCCGGCGGTCGATCCGGGCACGAAAAAGCCCGAGAGTCCGGAGACCCTCGGGAATTTGGTGACCCTGGCACGATTCGAACGTGCGACACCCAGCTCCGGAGGCTGGTGCTCTATCCACTGAGCTACAGGGCCATGATGACGAGGTTCGTGGCGGTGGCAGCCTCCGTTTTCGGCAAGCTCCGTTTTGGCAAGCTCCGTTTTGGCAAGCTCCGTTTTGGCAAGCTCCGTTTTCGGCAAGCTGCGATTGCGGCCCGGCTGACAGCCCGGCGGCGATCCACGATCCGTATACCCGATCGATCCGCGCAGTGCCAGAAGTCCGTAGCAGAAGTCGGTCGACGAGCCTTGGTGCCGCTTGTCCTGCGACGATTTGCCTGCGCCTCGCTCGCGATACGCTCTAGAAACCGGTCGACTTCAGGAGGTCATATCGGAAGAGACGGAGCTCTTCTTCGAGGGAGCGGCGCCCAGCGGTCGTGAGCTTGAGCTGCGGCGCTCGTCGCTCGAGCCACTCCGTCCACTCGGTGCACTCTTCCGCGCGGGCGATCCGCGCATCATTCTCGAGTCTTCGGATTCCTTCTCGAGTCGAAAGAAAAGCGCGGAGCTGCTCCAAGTCGCGGGTGGGCGGTGCGCCGTGCAGTGGGGTCGCCGCTTGGATTGCGCCCCTGTCGGGGAGGGCCACTTCTTCGAGCGCCTCGGCCAAGTTCAGGTATTGGATCCGCTGAGTAGCGGAGGCGACTTCAGAGACGATCGCTCGAGGCCCCCCGCGAGCGATCCAAGTCGGATAGATCGCGTCGGCGCGCTCAAACTCTCCGAGCCAAAGAAGCAGTTCGATCGCGAGGCGCCGCTCTCCGAGATCGTCGGTTTCGAGCAACACCGCGATTCTCGCTTCTGTTCGTTTGCGCCAGGCAGCAAGAGCATCCTCTGGTGGAATCGATTCCGTGCGCGCGACGGAGCGCAGGGGGAAACTGAGTAGCAGTCCCGCCGGTGAGTGACCGATCAACGAGGATCCTTGGCGGAGCGGATTCTCGAGGACCAGCTCTCTCCCGTCGTGCAGCTCGACCGTGCTCGAGCGAAGCGAGACTGGGGGGTCCCCGAGGCGAGCGCGCGAGCCGGCGAGAAGAAGGGACCGAAACGCGGCGTAGCCGACCTCACCGTTTCCGGCGAGATCATGACTTGCGGCGAGAAGCTCATCCGGGACCGCGACCCAGTCCGCCAAGGCATCTCGAAGCTGCTCCCGATCCATCGCGGTGAGCGGGTCCCCGGAACTCAGAGTGTGAGTGCGAAGCAGGAGACTGCGGGCGCGAAGCTCACTCTGGGTCGCGGTCACCGGAGCGCTGGACAGGGGAGCGCTGGACAGGGGAGCGCTGGACAGGGGAGCGCTGGACAGGGGAGTGGGGGTCGACGCGGAGCTCGGCGACGAGGCG
>CALEHF010000386.1 GCA_937876125.1 uncultured bacterium | reverse complement strand
GACTTCCACGACGGCACTGACTTCCACGACGGCACTGACTTCCACGACGGCACTGACTTCCACGACGGCACTGGCCTCCAAGATGGCACTGGCCTCCAAGATGGCACTGGCCTGCGTCGCTGAGGCGTCTGCGCAGGAAGGCTTCAAAGAGGCGCGAGAGGCCTTCCTCATTGGGGTCGCCAAGAAGGACGCCGACGCTGCGCTCGAGGCACTCGAAAAACTGCGCGCGTTCGATGACGCGGAGGTCGCGAATTTTCTCATCGATCGCGGGCTCACCCACGAAGACATGGAAGTCTACAAGGAGTCCGAACGCCTGCTCCGATTGCTCGAGTCGGACGCAGCGCAAGCAGCGGTCGGCCTCGCCGCGCGGAAGCGGAAGTCGTGGGAGCTCCGCGCGGACTGCGCCCGAGTGCTCGCCCTTTATCACAATGGGCGATCCTTCGAGACTCTCACCGAGCTGATTGATGACAAGCACTGGTTGGTGCGCTCGGAGGCAATCCGTGGACTCTCGATGATCCGCGAGCACCGCTCGGTCGAGTTGCTCATCGCGCGAATGCAGAAGGAGTCGGGGAGGCTTCTCGAGGACATCTCCGATGCTTTGAAGCATATGACGCACCAAGGGATTCCCGCGGATGCCGCGCGGTGGAAGTCTTGGTGGGAGACCACTGGCAAGGAGCTCGACCTCCCGCCCGAGGATGCGAGCGACCCGACCACCGCCCGGCGCAAGCTCGGGACCGCCGTGAAGCAGGGCCTCTACGGAGTCGTGGTCAGCGAGCGTGTGGTGTTCGTCCTCGATATCTCTGGGAGCATGACCGCAGGGACCGACCTCGAAGGCTCGCGCCACGTGATCGCAACTCGGGAGCTGGTACGGGTACTCGAGAACCAAATCGGCCCCGATTCCGAGTTCAACATCGTCGCGTTCGCCGACCAGGTCTTGCGTCTCGCTCCGAAGCTGCAGAAGGGCAAAGGGAAGTCGATCAAGAAGGCGATCGAGTTCGTTCAAGCCCTGAAACCGGGGGGGGAAACGAATGCGTACGGTGCACTCAAGATCGCCTTCCTCGATCGGGAAGTGGATACGATTTATCTCCTTTCCGACGGCAGCCCGACAGTGGGGGATGAAACGATCCCGGCTCTCATTCGCCGGCATGTGCTCGAGTGGAACCGGTACCGCGGGGTCAAAATCCACTGTATTGGGTTCTTCCCCGGCGATGCACGCAATCAAGACAAGGCCGAAGCGCGGACTTTCCTCACTGAACTCGCTCACGACAATCGGGGCCGATACACCGAGATCGACTGATCGCCCCCGCGCTTCCCGCCGAGCACGGCGCTGTGCCCTTCGGGATGCCCGGAGAGACAGCTGACAGAGGGGTGGTGGAGCGCGTACAGTAGGGGCCGATCCGGCGGGGATCATCATGGGAGCGACCGGGCCTGGCTGGGTTCGATCCCCTGTGGGCGTTCTTCGTTGGAATCATTGGCCTCCTGACGGGGGGATGCCAGCCCGTAACGTATGCCTCTATTGAGCTTGTGGTGGGGTGTCGGACCCCCCTGATCGCGTCGGGGGACGCGATCGATACCCTCTGTCCGACGCAGAACGGATATCGATGACCGAGGGTATTCCCTTCGAGCCGAAGACTTCTATCGACGATCTGCTCAGCCAATCACAGGTGCTCAGTGACGAGGAGCTGCGTGCGGTTCTTGCCCCATACTCTGGGGACGGCGGAGGGAGCAGCGACGTTGTGCTGGTCCTCACCGACGACCCAGAGGATGTGGAGCAGATCAGCGCATATCTCATCGCCCGGGGCGCCCGCGCTCGACCGATCAGCGATCGTTATGCCGCCCTCGATCTTCTTCGATCCCACCGGTTTGAGGCCTTCGTCATCGCGCTCTCCACCTTGGGAGTCGTGCCGACTCAATACCTCGAACGTGTGCGGGAACTCGACTCATCCCCCCAGCTCGGCTTCATAGTGGGGGGGGAAGAGGAGGTGCCCACCTGGATTGAGGAAGACGGAACTCTCGCCCAAAGGCCCCTCGACGATCGAGAGCTCGGCCGACTCTTCCCTTGGCTTCCTGAAGTCACGATCGCGGCGATGCACAGTCGAGACGGATCGAAGTCGGAACCACTCGAGCGCGCCGACCCGCGTCTTCCGACGACAAATCCAGAAAGATCGATTCCCCGACCCGGGGAGCGTCCTCCCGACTGGCTCGCGGCAGTTCGTGCTCTCTTGGAAGCGCGGAGTGCGGGTCGTGCCATCGACGATGCCCTCCGCGGGTGGGCGGAGAAAGATCCGGCGTGTGCGGGATGGGGCGAGGTGACCGATCGTCAGGGAGAACTCACGGTGCGGACCGGAGGCAGCGATCGAAACGCTCTCCTGTCGGCGCTCGCGGCGGAGCTCACCGATCACCCGGAGCCACCGACTCTCGGCGCGAGTCTCGGCGATTTCGGATGTCTGCCGACCCGCGATGCGTGGCTCGCCTTTTGGTGGCGAACCGAGCGTGGCGGGAAGGAGTGGTCGCGGTTTGCGCCTCTCGTGCCGCTGGTCGATCAGCTTCAGGCTCCGAGATCGGGGTCCGAACCGAGTGGACCCGCTCCGCGCGATCGGCTCCTTCGGCAACTCGACGGGCGGATGCACGCAGTCAGACGGCACGGAGGCACGCTTGCCCTGCTTCTGCTCGAAACGGAGGACGCCCGCGCTGCGGTCGATCTCATCGACGAGCTGGCGCCGAAGCTCCGCGGCGAGGACGCGATCGAACAGGAAGGTACGCACGTCTGGTGCCTTCTCGAGCGTGCCGACGTGACCCTTTTCCCGTCGATCGGAACGCGTCTCGAAGATCTCGCTGCACGGGTTGCCCTCCGAGCGGTCGGCTCTCTCTGGCGTGCGGGCGGCGCGAGCGCGGAGGAGTTGGTCGAGTACCTCGAGCTCAAGGTGAAGACGGCCGCCGGACCCGATCCCATCGAGTGGGTGGGGTGATCCGCCTCCCGAGAGTCGTTCTCGTTCTCCGCGTTTCTACTTCTCGGCAGCCTACTTCCCGGCATCTGGAGTGAAGATTCCGATCTTGTAAAGGATCACCGCGAGGATCGCGACCGGCACAATGTACCGCAGGAGAGAGACCCACCCCCAATAGAGGGATGCAAACTTCGACCCCGATTTGAAGCCCCGCTCCCGAGCCTCCCCACCGACCCCCCAAGCCACGAAGAGGGCGATCCCCAGCCCTCCGATGGGGAGCATCCAGTTCGAGGAGAGATAGTCGAAAAGGCCGAGCCAGTCGTGCCCCTTCCCTTCACCAAAAACCTTCTCGGTGAGCTTCTTCATGCTCGGTCCGAAGAGCCGACTTGCCCCTGGCAAGTCAGGATTTTCCGCATTGCCCTGGCTCCAGGCCGAGGGGATACCGAGGAGAAGGATCGAGATCCCGGTGAACAGGACCGCCTTCTTCCGGCTCCATTTGCGCTCGTCGATGAAGTAAGCGGAGGCGACCTCGAGAAGAGAGATCGAACTAGAGAGCGCGGCGAAGACGAGGAGCACGAAGAACGCCGCGCCGATGAAGGCCCCACCCGCCATCTGAGAGAACGCGACGGGAAGCGCGATGAACACAAGTCCCGGCCCCTCTCCCGGCTCTCCGCCGACCGAGAACACGATCGGGAAGAGGATCATGCAGGCGAGCAAGGCAACGACAGTATCGAGGATGCTGATCGTGATCGACGTGGAGACGATGTCGGCCTTCTTCGAGAGGTATGAGCCATAGGTGATCATTGCCCCCATACCGAGGCTGAGAGTGAAAAACGAGTGACCGAGCGCTTCGAGAGCGCCTCCGGCGGTGAGCTTATCCGCATGCGGAGAGAAGACGAATCGGAAGGCGTCTCCGAAGCCCTCGAGAGTCATGCAGTAGAAGAAGAGGAGCAGCATGATCCCAAGAAGCGCTGGCATGAGTATCTTCGCTCCGCGCTCGATCCCTTTTTGAATCCCCCCGAGGACGATGGCGATGGTCACGCCCATGAAGACAACGTGCCAGCCAGTTGAGATCGAGCCGCTCCCGGCAACCGATCCAAACAGGGCTCCAATCTCGTCAGGCGTCTTCCCCGAGAACCCTTCCGTGACCGACAACCACACGTAGTGCATCGCCCAGCCGGCGACCACGCTGTAGTAACTCAAGATCACAAACGCCCCGAGGACTCCGAGCCAGCCGATGCCCGCCCAGGGGCTCCGTGGCTTCGACAAGGCCTGGAACGCGCCCACGGGCGATCGCTGGGCCTCCCGGCCGATGAAGACTTCAGCGATCATGATCGGCAGGCCGACCAGCGCGATGCACGCGAGGTAGATCAGAACGAACAGCCCGCCACCGTTCTCGCCGGTGATGTAGGGAAACTTCCAAATGTTCCCCAGGCCGACCGCCGATCCCGCTGCAGCCAGGATGAAACCGAGTCGTGAGTTCCAGTGGGTACGTCCGCCCTCAGCCGGCGGCGGTGTTTCGAGTTCGCTCATCGTTCCCCTCCCAGTGCTCGCACCGGCGATTCCCTCAGATTCTAGCACCGCTCCGGGGGGCGCTCAGACCGGCGGATCGTAACGGAATCGGCCGATTCCGGCAAAGTCGGGACCCAGGTCAGATCGGCGGGATGACGAGGGCCGACATCGCATCGTAGACTCCGATGGATCGACCTCCCTGGCGGTCCCTCTGAGAACCTGAACCCACCTGCGAGGTGAGACCGATGAACCGATGTGCGACTCGAAGACTTCTCCGCACTGCCCCGCTGCTTCTCCTGTTCTTGGGGATCGGGTGCCAAAGCGGCCCGACCGTGGCAGAAGTCCAGGAAGAGACCGATCGTCAGCACCGTGTGCTGCAGCAGACGATCTCCCAGCTGCGAAAAGGACTCGATGAAGTCCGCAACCAGCGGGACGACGTCCAGACCAAGTATCTCGACTCCTCCGGGGAGCTCGAGACCGCGCAGAAGGAGCTCACCTTCCTCGAGGCGCAAATGCGCGCTGAGCGTGATGTGGCTCTGAACCGTGGCGGTCAGCTCGAGACTCACAAGGATCAGCTCACTCGAACGAAGCGTGAACTCTCTGGGGTGAAGTCTCGAGCCACGAAACTCGAGCGAGAGCTGGCGAGCTTGCGCGTCGCCTTCGAGGCCGAGCAACAGGCTCATTCCAAGTTGCAACAGGGCGTGGCTACGTCCGATGGGAAAATCGCCGCGGCGGATCAAAAGTTCACGCGTGCCCAAAAGCAGTGGGAGACCGAACGGAGTGCGCTCCGTGCGAGTCTGCAGGCGACCGAGGACGAAGTGGCGATCCTCGAGGAGCGCATCGCGGATGCCGAAGGAGTCGTTGCGAGCGGAACGCGGTCGACTCCAGATTCGTCCCCGAGCAACCGTACCGCCGTCGTGACCCCGAAGGATTCACTCCCGAGAGGCCGTGCGGACTACTACGACACGCCTCCGCCTCTTGCGAAGCCACATCAGACAGGTTCGAGCTCGGGGGCTGTGGTCGAAAAGGTGCCAGTGAACCCCGCAGTCTCCACTCCGATCACGGAGAAGCATGCGGGCGCTGTCGTCGCACCGCGCATCGTGGCCGGCAACGCGGGCGATCCTCCGAACGCAACGAACGCAAACGCATCGAGCGCGGCGGACGCGACGGACACAACGAAAGCAGCGGACGGGGTCAAGACCCCAAACACCTCCAGCGGCGCTGTCGTGGTTCCGAACCCGAATGGATCCTCGACGGCGAAAGAAGTTGGAGCGAAGTCTCCGGTCTCTTCACCCTCCGTTTCGAAGCCCGAGGGATTCGTGGATCAGGTGAAGCAGAGCATCTCGTTCGCTGTTGTGCAGTTCCGATCCTTCATCAAGAACCCCGGTAAGAACTACTCGGAGCTTCTTCACCCGGTGCCGATCGCCATGATCCTGATCGTGCTCGGAGTGCCGCTTCTCCTTCTGCGCATGGGCCGTCGTCGCCGCCGGAACGCGAAACAGGCGCGCGAGACGGTGCGGGTGTCGGTGGCTTCCACGCGCACCCAGAGGAGCGCTCAGCACAGCAGAGGGGCGGCGCGTCGTGGCCCCACCACGAGAGTTGATGAGAACTCCACCGTCACGGGAACGTTCATACCCACGAACGAGCCAATGTCACCGGCGAACGTCGGATCGATCGCGGCGACACTCGATGCGGTTCTCGGGGGTGACCCGGTTTCTGAACCTGACAAGACCGAGAAGAACTCCAAGGCGAAAGTGATTTCGAGTGGCGGCGGGGACGAGGACGATCTCCTCGGAGATCTCAAAGACATCGTCTCCAAAGGCCTTTCCTAACAAGTCAGTCCCTGCCTTTTGTCGAGCGATCCCCGGCGAGTCTCACGACTCACCGGGGATCGTTTCACATCGAGGAGGTGGGTTCAGTGGGCGCGTCGCCGGAGCAGCCTCTCGACGCCGAGGAACCGAAACGAAACGGGGTCAGCTCGTGCGATCCCGGTGGGCCTGCCTCGCCTCGACCCGCGCGAAAGGCTTGCCTCGAGGTCCAGGGGCGTGTAACCCGATCCGCAGGGGAGACGACACTCGAGAGGCGAGGGACGCATCGATGGCGAGACTGCGGAGAGAAAACATCGAGCTCGATGCGCGAAAGCGTCTCGAGTTGCCGGCGCTTCTCGAACGTGTCGCGACCTACGCGTCCTCTCCCCCCGGGAGGGAAGCGGTGCGTGGGCTCACCCCTGCCGCGCTCCCTGAGGCGATCATCGCCCGATTAGAAGAGACCACCGAGATGATCGCGTGGCGCGCGGCTGGGCACTCACTGCGCATTCGCGAACTCACCGATCTCTCCGCGTTTCTCGTCGCGAACGGGCCCCTCCCCGAGCGGGATGGGATCGCAGATCGAATTCTCGAGGGGCACGAGCTCGCCGGCGTTTCCTATGTCCTCGAACGGGGGAACGCACTCGGTCAGATCTTCCGCTCGCTGCCAGAGAGCCCTCAGCTCCAAGCGCGCGGTGTGGTTCTCACCGACATCCCTGGGCTCCGGACCCGCTTGGA
>CALEHF010000385.1 GCA_937876125.1 uncultured bacterium | reverse complement strand
CTGTCCCTGACGGTGCTGTCCCTGACGGTGCTGTCCCTGACGGTGCTGTCCCTGGAAAGGGACTCCCCTCGACGAACTCCATCACGAAGAACGGTGTGCCTTCGTGAACACCGGAATCGAGGAAGTGAACGACGCCGGGGAGGTTCAGCTGGCGAAGAGCTGCGATCTCGCGCTTGAGACGATCGATGCCAGCGGGATGGGCAGAGTGGAGGACTTTCACCGCGACAGCGATGTGGAGAACGGTGTCTTCGGCGCGATAGACAACGCCGAATCCCCCTGCACCGACCCTCGGGCCCAACACGTAACGACCGAAGAGCTCGACGCCGGTCCAAGATCGGCGGGAGACGAGCAGGTCGGGTTGGCAAGCGGGCACGGTTGTTTTCAGAGGAGGAAGTTCAGTCACAGTGGAGTTCCACGGGCGGGCTTTCAAACCCAGCGATCGCGGGATCTATGGATCCGAGCGATCACAGTCAGTTTAGTTCGTTTCATGGGCGAGAGCGAGGGGGTGCATTGTCGGAGGGCCATCCCTGTCAGCAACGAGGGTGGAACCGCCTGTCGGGGGGGCTCGCCCGGCTGGTGAGCCGGGCGAGCCGCTCCGCGATTCCCGGTCTGGTTGTCGCACCGATCGCGCCTCCCGACCTCCTCCTAGTCCAGCGTCGCGACAAAAGTCTTGAAAGTGACCACCGGTGGCACAACCACTCCTCGATCGGTGAGCAGTTGAATCAACGCGTCCCAGAGATCTGCGCCAGCCACAGCGAGAAGAGGATCGGGTGAGTTTTCTTCCCAGAGTGGCACGAGGTCGATGTCGGAGCCGAAGGGGAAGCCACCCGCCACCAGCAAACCGGTCTCGACGTGCACTTGCTTGGGCGACACTGCAGTTTGGCGGTGCGCGTACACTCCTAAGATGACATTCTTCTGAGTCTTCGCGTCCCACGCCTGCACCAGGAATGTGTAACTTGGAAACGCGGTCACACTCCAATCGGAGGCGCTGCCAATCAACGGCCTCGCGACCCGAGTCCTCACGTCGGCAATCGAGCCAGCTCGCGCCGTTGCGTACACGCCAGACTCGGCAAGTGTGTCATACTGGGGCTCGCCCTGAAATTTCATCGAGACGTAGTCCTTGAATGGAAGCCCGAGGGATTTCGAGTACTCCCACCATTCAGCGTGCGGGGCACCTCGGGGGCGATGCCCCACGGCGAGCAGCTTCCCGTTTCGCCCCATGACATCAACCGGGCCCTCCTCGATCTCCGCAGAAAACAGCTGGAAGATGCTTCCGGAGTGGTCGACATTCGCCACTTTCAACTCCGCCGAAAGCGGACCCGGAAGCCATTTCCTCCAAGCAAACAGAGGCGTTCCGCCCAGGTCATCAAGAAGCCGATCCACCATCTTCTTCTTGGGGCTTCCGCTCGTCCCAAACACCGTCGAATCTGTAAGAGGGACTGCGCGAACGCTCTTCTTCAAAGGAAATCCGATGTCCTTCGCAGAGTCGGCAAGCACCATCGCCTCGTAAACACCACCGTCGTAGACACGCACGAGCCAATAGCCGACATGTGTTCCCAGCAGATCGAACACTTTGAAACTTCGCGTGTCCGCGCTTGCTGGCCAGTCGCTATCCAAAAACGTATAGCTGTCGTACTTGAGTTCATGGCCCGGATTGATCACGAGCTTTGGCGGACACTTGGGATTCCGCAACCACGACAAGGCTTGCGCCTCATCGAACTGGTACTTCTCACCGATGTTGTAGATCAACTCTCCTCGAAAGGGGAACTCCACACCGTCAGCGATCCGCCAGAGCTCCGGTCCGTCCTTGACCGCGAAACCCCAAGCCAGGATTTTCCACGGGCTATTTGAGTCCGTGCGCCCGACAACTTGGACGGCTCCCTCCTCAATTTGGAAGTTGAGGACACTGTTCTCCTGGGCGAACAGGGCAGGTACCTGGACAGAGATCACGGCCATCATCAGCCAGAGAGCTGTCTTCGCAAATCGGACGTTTCCTGAACGTTCTCTCAGCACGTGCATAGATACAACTTTCATCTCAATCTCCTGACCCAGTCGTCACGCGCGCGCGCACTCCGCGATAGAAAGAATCTCACGGCGATGCTCCCAGACGTGTTTCGGAAACAATTCACAGCGCGCTTTCAACTCCTCGAGCGGAACTTCGACCCCGCTTTTCGAGAGAAGCGCGAGAATTTGGGCGGAAATCCCAGGAGCGGAAGTGCGCACCGCGGTCTCGATCCAGACAGCGGGATCGAGGGTAACATCCGCACAACAATATTGAGTAAAGGCTCCCGCCAGAGCGGACGGCTCATCGCGCCCGATCCGGTTCCAGACCTGTGAAGACTCACTCGCCAATCGCCCGGCCAGCTGAACGTCACCGCTCCTCCAAGCGATGGCGGCTTCGCTCAGGAGCAGCGAGGCGAGGATCACGGGCGCTTCAGCCTCGCGAGCGATTTCGACCAGCTCCGGGTCGAGCGAGACGTCTCTGGCCTGCCGATACTCAATCTTTCGGAGCAGATCGTGGCAGCGAAGCTCCAGCGTGGGCGACCGCATCTCAGCCAAGCAATCGAGCGCATTCTCTATCGCCAGTCGCCCCTCACCCCAATCGGACAACTCGAGACACGCATAAGCCACATTGATCCACGCAATCGCCTGCGCACTCTTGAAGTTCTGAGTCATCGCGGCGGTCCGATACTGCGCGGCGGATTTTGCGTAGTCCCCTTCGCGATAGGACACGCGGCCTTGCCAGCGAGGAAGCATGCTCTTTAGCCAGCTTCGCGAACTCTCTGCGTTCAGCTCCAAGAGGGAATCGACAATTTCTCTCTCTCGATCTCGTGACAGAGCGGAGCTAGCAAAGATCATGGCGACCCCGCGTTGTCGTTCGATCAACTCGTTCGGGTAGGTCGGAAGCGCCTTGAGTTGAGTGATTACAACTTCACCGCCGCTGCGCATCGACGTGATCCAAAGTTCGACGTGCTCTTTCAAGAGGGCACAGTTCGCGAATTCACTCGGCAGTTCGCAGAGCTCCCTCGCAAGGCTCTCGAGTTGACGCACGTCATTGGCAGCCAATGCAGCAAGAGCCCACACCTCGAGAATCTCCAGTGCCTTTTCCGGCCTGCCGAGCGAGCGAACGAACTTCAGTCCGTTCGCGAGAGCCGCAACCGCCTCCCCGAAGCATTCCTCATCCTTGAGGCGCATTCCGCACGCGACCACCTCGTCCGCCGCCGTGTCAACGAGCGTCAAATCATCCGACTGCGCCTCGAATAGGTGGAAGAGTCGGTTCGCGCTGCCGTGCGGGATATGGTCAACGAGCAAGCGGTGCGCCTCCCGCATCTGATTGTCATCCCAAATCTGGGTCGCGAGCCCCGTCACCAGGGCACCGTAGCTTCCTTCGGCCGAGACGCGCACCAGGTTCTTCTCGCGCAAATCGGCGAGTTGCGCCTCCACCCGCCACAGCTCTTGCTTGGTGCACGCCGCGAGAACCTCGGACCGGGCGTTGGGAAAGGCGAAGTCGATCCACGCGATCAAGTTCTCCTCCTCGTGCGTGAGGCGCTCCCTCAGCTTCGAAACTCGTAAACTCGACGCACTCCCGAACCCCGCCGCGAGCTGATCGATCTCTGCGCGCGTGATCGACCAGAGTCCGTCACTACGCCCGCAAACTCCGGCACGCCCCCACGCCGCGAGTTCCTCATTCACCAAGTCTGGGATTCCATCGGTGCGGAGATACAGCTGCTCGGCTGCGTCCTCGCGGATGTGAAAGATGCGGTCGCGGCCCCGAAAGAGCGCGCGAAGATCCTCTGCCGAGAAAGATTCGAGCGAGTGCGACATCGCGTCCTTGTCCGGCGTGATTCGCACGACGACTCCGCTCCCCCGCGCCCCTTCGATCGCGCGCGCGCTCAAAGGGTCGATTCGATGCGAATCATCGACGAGCAACACGGCACCCTGGACGAGAAATCGCTCCAGCTGGGTTCGGATTTGCTTCACCTTCTCGTCGATGGAGAGGGTTCCACCGGCCTGCTTCTCCCCTGGTGTGCTCTCGGTGAGCACCGTTTCGAGACTCGCGAACGCGCTGTCTGCCGCCACGGTGTAGCGAACTTCGATCCCTCGCGCGGTCGCAACCCTCGCGCACTCTTCCAACGAGCGCGACTTCCCGCTGCCCGGTCCCCCGGTGATGTCGAAGGAAACACCTTTAGTAAGAGCGCTCTCGATTCGCGCTGCGAGCCCGGAGCTGTCGATCCAAGGCAGCACATCTCGACTCGAGTGCTCTCCTCGAATCACCGCGATCACGTCGGCGGCATCTTCCGGTCTCGAACGCGGGTTTGCGGCGAGGAGTCGCTGCACGAGGTCGGACACTCGTCTCGGAATCTTCTCATCGATGCGATGGAGCGGCTCAGGAACCGTGTGTGCCTTCTTGTATGCGAGCTCGTGCATGTCAAGACCATGGAAGGGGAGGTTCCCCGAGAGCGCCTCGTAGATCATCACCCCGAGCGAGAAGAGGTCGGATCTTCGATCGACGACGTTCCCTCCGAGCTGCTCGGGTGCGAGATACGCGGGGGTCCCCACGCCGATGCCCGGGCCGGTCAGGCGCTCCCCGAGCTCCGGCGCCCACGCGAGACCGAAGTCGAGAATCGTCGGCACGCCACGTTCGTCGACGAGGACATTCGAGGGCTTCAAATCACGATGGACGAACGAGCGTCGATGGAGACGTGAGAGCGCTTCGAGAAGTGCGACGACCACAGGCTCGAGACTCTCCCAACTCCCCTCGGGCACACCCGCGCCCGGAAACGGCGAGCCGTCGACAAACTCCATGACGATGAAGGGCGTGTCTTCGAACACGCCGGAGTCGAGAAACCGCACCACACCGGGAAGCTTGAGTTGCCGGAGCGTCGCGATCTCACGGCCGAGCCGTTTAAGCGCGGTGGCTTGGGTGGAGGAATGCGCCTTTACTGCAACCGATCTGCCTTCGACGGAATCCTCGGCGCGGTAGACCACGCCGAAGCCACCGGAACCGACTCGATCACCGACGAGGTATCGCCCGAGGAGCTCGATTCCCGACCAGGAGGCCCGCGGGGGGAACGATTCGGCGAAAACGGTGGTCTTCAAAGGGGGCGGAACATTCACACACAAACTCCAAAGCACTCCATCGATCCCGGTGATCCGACCATTGAATGACCCGATCTCGCCGTCAGTGTAAGGCTTGCTCATGGAAGGATCGAGGGGGTGCAGGCCGGCCGCGGGGAGCCCCAACGGTCGTGGCATCAGACCGAAGACTCAACCCCCACCGTCGGCCGACGCCATGCACTCTTCGATCGAGAAATCCTCACTCCGCCAGGCCCACCCCTCCCGGGGGATCGCTCGACAGAATGTCTTCAGGGCCGCCCCAGCGATTTCGAGCCCGGCCCCCTCGAGGGGGCGAGTCGAACTTTGTCCACAGAGCGCGAGCAGGAAGTCATGGCCCGAGCAGCTCGGCGGAAGCGCAGCGAGGGCGCGCGGAGTCGAGGTGCGCTCGCCGAGATCAGGATCCCAGACGAGCCCAAAATCGAGAATCATCGGGACGCCACGCTCATCCACGAGAACGTTCGGCGGCTTCAGATCGCGGTGAACGCTCCGCGCCGCTGGGGACTGGAGAGCGCTTCGAGAAGCGCGACAACCACAGGCTCCAGTCGCTCCAGGAAAGGGAGCGCCAGTGGCCAACTCCATCACGAAGAATGGCGTGTCTTCAAAGACCCCAGAGTCGAGAAACTGGACCACTCCTGGCAACTTGATCTGCCGGAGGGCGGCGATCTCGCGCTCGAGCCGTTCGAGGCCGGAAGATTGACGGGTGTGGAGCACCTTGACCGCGCCCGCGGTGCCGCCAGCGGTATCATCGGCACGATAGACGACGCAGCTCCTCCCGAGCCGATGCGAGGACCGATGGTGTACCGGCCGAGCAGCTCGATTCCTGTCCACGACTCGCGTGGTGGATAGGGATCGGTAAGGGCGTTGGTGTCCAGAGGGGGCGGATCTGTCACACACGCGCTCCTAGGCAAGGCTCGGGAACAACGATCGAACGCCAGATGACCCCGATCTCTCCTCGAAGTGTACGGATTGCTCATGGGTTGTTCGAGAGGGTGCCGGTCAGGATCCTCGGATCGGGCGTCACGGGGGATTCTCCGGTCGCGCTTCCCGGGTACAAGCGGGCGACCGCGCTCTTGGCGCACCGGCGATGGCACTCGCATGGTTCGATCAAAAGCGTCGATCCCTCCCCCGAGACCATCGATTCGGGCTGGGGCTCAGATCCGGGCACGGATTTCGCAACGTTATGGTGGTTGCGATGAGTGGTCTCACGCGACTCTTCTGACTCGTCGTGAGGCGGGATCCTCCAAGCCGTTGCTAGGGTTGGGGTTAGGAACTGCGTGCGCGCCGCCAATAGAGTTTGCCTGGACCTCCAGGCGGCCGCATGAAACGATGCCTGGCTTGACCTGGAGCCAGCACTCATTGGAAAGCTCGCCCAGGCTGAAAAGCTACTATCCACCAACAGCTGCGCATCCTCGGCCAGAGATGCAAACCCCGATCGGGAGGTACCTCCATGACCCCATCTTCGCGAAACTCCTCGACGCCCCCGTTGCGTCTCTGTCTCGCACTCTTCGCCGCACTCTCTCTTGCAGGATGCGGAGGCAATAGTGGTGGAGGTGGCGGCGCGCCTCCTGTGACCCCCGTCGCGCCTTCGGGGCTCACCTACCCGGCAGCCGGTGCAATTTTCGTGAACAACGCGATGGCGGCTCTCTCGCCGACACTTGCAGCCGGCACCGCGACCAGCTACGCCGTCGCGCCCGCGCTTCCCGCGGGGATTGCGATCGACCTGACGACCGGCGTGATTTCCGGGACGCCGACCGCCGTGACCCCGCTCGCCACCTACACAATCACCGCAACGAACAGCCTTGGAAGCACGCCCTTCGATCTCGACCTCGAAGTGCTCGCCGTCGTGAACTTCGCGCTCGGCGCATCGTCTGCGCTCGAGAG
>CALEHF010000384.1 GCA_937876125.1 uncultured bacterium | reverse complement strand
GGGGGCTCAGAGACTCAACAGTCGGGCGGGAAAAGTACCGTCATCTCTCCCGTTCGGCCGTCATCTCGCCCCAAAACCGCTGGGGAGGAATTCGACACCGCGGCGGGGGGACGGGGTTCCCTACCGACTGAGGATCGATCGGAGCCAGATCCGCGTTTCCACTTCCGCATTTTCCTGATCCTGGGGCCCCCGACCGAGAACGAGGCGGGGAGGACAGAGGATAGGCACCCGAAGGGCGAAGTCAACGTTGGCCGGTAGAGATCCGAGCGGAAAGAGGGGCGGGGCGAGGAGGCTGTCGGAGAACTCATTCCGACCGACGGTTTGAGCTTTCGGTAGCCTGTGCCCTCTGCAGAGCGCAGGCATACTGCTTGACCGACCCTAGAAGGCACTCACTCCCCCGTCGCTGGACGCGCCGGAAACGCTTCCACCCCTGGTGAGGATATCTGTCACTTCCTCACTCTGAGTGCCCAGGTCGCTGGCGGCCCGGACCGAGGGCCGATATTCTCCCTCAACCAGTGGAGACCCGCGCGGGAAGGCCGATACAGAAGAAGTGCCGAGCTTTCTCTCTGGGAGGGGACCTGTTTCTTTCCCAGGCTGGCTCCTATGGAGCTGTGACGGCACGCTCCGGTGAGAAATCCCTCGCCGGTACCTGCGAACCCGCGCGACCCGCGTCGCCCGGGTTCGACCGACCTCAGAGAGGATACTGATGCACGCCGACCCCGAATTCAGCCCCGAAGGTGGATCCCCCGCAAGCGGGCCCTCCTCGGATGAGGCTCGCTTCGAGAGGATCCAGACCGCATCTCATCAGGTCCGGACCGAGCTCGCACGAGTGATCGTCGGGCAGGATGACGTGATCGACCAATTGCTCCTCTCCCTCTTTGCCGGCGGCCACTGCCTGCTGGTCGGGGTTCCGGGGCTCGCGAAGACGCTGATGATCAGCACTCTCTCCGAAACCCTGTCTCTCAGTTTCAACCGAATTCAGTTCACGCCCGACTTGATGCCGTCTGACATCACGGGCACCGAGGTGATTCAGGATGACCCGGAGACCGGGGAGCGCCGCTTCATGTTCTTGCGAGGGCCGGTCTTCGCCAACGTGATCCTGGCGGATGAGATCAACCGGACTCCGCCGAAGACGCAGGCCGCTCTTCTTGAAGCGATGCAAGAGAAGCAGGTCACAGTCGGGGGGACGCGTCACCGCCTCAAGCAGCCGTTCTTCGTGCTCGCGACCCAGAACCCGATCGAGCAGGAGGGGACCTACCCGCTCCCCGAGGCGCAGCTCGACCGTTTCATGTTCAACGTGAAGGTCGATTACCCGAGCCAAGATGAAGAGCTCGCCATCATGCAACGCACCACGAGCGGTGAGCCCGTCGAGGTCAAGCCGGTATTGGGAGCGGAAGAGATTCTCGAGTTGCAGAAGCTGGTCCGCAGTGTGCCGGTGGCGGATGACATCATCCGCTACGCCCTGCGGTTGACCCGCTCGACGCGCGTGACCACTGGCGAGGCGCCGGAGCACGTCAAACAGCACATCGACTGGGGCGCCGGCCCTCGCGCGGGGCAGTATCTCGTGCTGGGTGGCAAAGCGAACGCGATTCTCGCGGGACGCAGCCACGTCACGATCGAGGACGTGCGCAAGGTCGCTCACCCCGTCCTCCGTCACCGGATCCTCACGAACTTCGCCGCCGAGGCGGAGGGTGTGACTTCCGACCACGTCATCAGCCGCTTGTTGGAGGAGATCCCCACGGATGGCCGCTGAGGGGGCGTCGGACAAAAAGAACTTCCTCGACCCCGTCGAGCTCTCGAAGATCTCACGGCTTGAGATTCGCGCGCGGCTCATCGTGGAAGGATTCATCTCGGGACTCCACAAGAGCCCGTACCGAGGGGCCTCGGTCGAGTTTGCCGAGCACCGCGAGTACGTCCCCGGCGATGACATCCGTCACATCGACTGGAAGGTCTACGGGCGTTCCGACCGCTACTACATCAAGCAGTACGAGGAAGAGACCAACCTCAGGACCCATGTCCTCCTCGATGCGAGTGAGTCGATGGATTTCAAGTCCGGCGGAGCGATGTCAAAACTCGACTACGGTCGCACCCTGGTCGCCGCGCTCTCCTACCTGATTCTGTGGCAGCAGGACGCGGTCGGCGCGATGGTGTTCGACAATGACATCCGCGCTCAGGTCCCGATCAGCTCGAGCCGCAGCCACTTGCTCGATCTGGTGCGAGTCGTCGCCGCCGAACCAGGTAAAGATGCGACGAATCTCGGCGACGTCCTCGCGCGCATCGCTGACCGGATCAAGAAGAAGTCGCTTCTGATCCTTATCTCGGATCTCTTCGACGACGTCGACAAGATCGGGCTCGGATTGCGTCGTCTGCGCCACCAGGGCCACGAGGTGATGCTGTTTCATCTCATGGATCCCGACGAGCTGACCTTCCCGTTTCAACGGATGACGATGTTCGAGGGACTCGAAGACTACCCCGAGTTGCTCGCCGACCCCAACTCTCTGCGCGAGGCCTACATTTCCGAGGTCGACTCGTTCATCGATGCGGTGAAGCGCGGTTGTCGCAACGCCCTCATCGACTATGAACTCGTCGACACATCGCAGCGATTCGATATCGTTTTGACCCGGTTCCTCCATCGGAGAGCGGGGACGATTCGATGAACTTGATCAATCCAGGAATGTTGAGCTTCCTCGCGCTGGGTTCGATTCCGATCATCCTTTACCTGATCAATCGCCAGCGCTATCAGCGCATCGAGTGGGCGGCGATGGAGTTTTTACTCCGCGCCATGAAGAAGCATCGCCGACGCCTGCGCGTCGAAAACCTGCTGCTGCTCCTCATCCGCACCGCCATCGTCCTCTTGTTCGTGATGGCGATGGCGCGTCCTTCCCTCGAGTCGGGCGCGCTACCGCTCCTCGGCGATTCTGGCCGGAGCGAGCTGTTTCTCGTCGATCGCAGCTACAGCATGGCTCTCCAAGACACCGGGCGTTCGTCGCTCCGAGTGGTTGCCGATGCTGCCCGTGATCGGGTGAAGGCGCTCTCCAAGGGGGACCGCGTCGGTCTGATCTTCGGTGGCGGATTCCCCGATACCGTGACTCCTTCACCCGAGGTGATCTCTGAGGGCGGGGCTCCCCTGGTCCTCGAGCAACTGGAGCAGGTCGAGATCGTCTATGAGGCACTCGACGTCTCGCCACTCCTCTCCGTCGCGGCAGATTGGATCTCGGCGGGGACCGCGCGGGAAACTCCGTGGATCGTGCACATTTACTCCGACCTTCAGAAGGCGGACTGGATCACAAACGACTCGTCGAGCGATCCCGCGATCCGTGAGGCGCTCGGCCGCCTCGAGGAACGCGGCGCCCGAGTCTTCGTCCATCCGGTCGGGTCAGAGCGCCCGCGCAACGTGACCGTTTCGTCGGTGCGCAGCTCATCCCAACTCCTCGCGGTCGATTTGCCGACCACGTTCCAAGTGACGGTCGAAAACTCCGGCAAGGAGCAAGTCGCCGGAATCGAAGCGGAACTGTGGATCGACGGCGAAGTGCAAGGATCCCGCCGCGTGAGCGTCGAGTCCGGCGCGAGTGTCGTCGTCAGCTTCCCCTACATTTTCCGAAAGGTGGGGCCCACCCGCGTGCGCGCGGTGGTGCGCAGTGATGACCTCGAAGTCGACAACCAGCGGATCGCGGTCTTCGAGATCCGCGAGTCGTTCGACTTGCTCGTCGTCGACGGCACCTATGACGCGAGGGAAGGGATCTCCGAGGCGGACTGGCTCGTGGCGGCCCTCGGCGGCCTGCCGGTTACCGAGACGGGCGTGCGCCTCAGCCCGTTCACGACCAACATCGTGACACCCGATCGCTGGACCCAAGAGCTGCTTTCTCGGTATCGCGCCATCGTCTTCGTCGATGTCCCCGAATTTTCCGCGCCGGCAAATGAGAAGATCGAGGAGTTCCTCACGAACGGTGGAGGCGTGCTCTTCTTCTCGGGGAGCCGGTTCCGAGTGAATGAGTACAGCGCGATGAGTTGGCGGGGGGGAGAAGGGTGGTTCCCTTTCGATCCGGATGTGGCAGTTGTCAGCGCGAATCGCGAAATCTACTACCACTGGCAAATTGTTGAGCCGGATCACCCCGCGCTCGAGTACCTCGCCGACACCCCCGACGCAGGGATCGCAGACGTCGCCATCCACGGGTTCATCCGCCCGCGCTCGACGGAGGGGTCGACGATTCTCATGACCCTCGACGATCCAGGGCACACGCCCGTGCTCCTTTCGAAGCGCTTCGGTCGAGGGGTGACCATCGCGTCGACCACCGGTGCCGGGCGTCAATGGAGCAACTTCCCGATCACCCCGGCGTACCTACCATTCCTCTTCGAGTCGCTTCCTTACCTCTGCACCCGCGATGAGACCGCTCTCAACCTCGCGATCGGAGAGCCGTTCCGCCGCGTGATCCAGTCTGACGAATACGCCGCCCGAGTGCTTCTTGTTCGCCCCAGCGGGGATGGCGTTCCCGTGGTGCTCGAAGAGCGCGAAGATCGAAAGAGCTTCGACCTTGCGATCGACGGTCAGACAGTGCCCGGTGCCTTCGAGATCCGCTACGGCGGAGTCACCGAAGGGAGCGGTCGATCGGAGTGGTTCGCGGTCAATGCGGACCCGCGCGAGGGAAATCTAACCCGCGCAATCCCGGAAGAACTCGTCGAACTCTACAGCGGACTCTCCCTCGTCGAAGAGGTGCGCGAAATTGACATCTCCAAAGACTACGGAACTGGCGATCTCTGGATGCCGATCTTCTGGACCGTGCTCTTGCTACTCGTGGGCGAGAGTGTTCTGGCACGTTTCTTCGGCGGTCGTCGAGCGAGAAGGAAATAGTAGATGTTACTCGGAGTCGGTGAACCGAGACTCGAGACTCGAATTGAATGGCTCGGCGCCCCCGATGCCTGGGTGATCGCACTGTTGGTCATCCCGGCGATCTTCTTCGGGGTGTGGTGGGTCTACGCGGGCGAGCGCGGCAAGCTCACGACCTCGGGGCGCTGGATTCTCGGCGCGCTACGGTTCCTCGTCATCCTGACGATCGTTGCGATCTTGTTCCGCCCGACCCTCACCGAGGAGAGGGTGCAGCGTGAGAATTCATGGATCCTGCTCCTCGTCGATGACAGCTACTCGATGGGGATCTCCGATCGCTTCGCTGATCCCACCATCACGGCGGGACTCGAACGAATTCTCAGTGCGCCCTACCGAGATGACACCTCGCGGCTCGATCTCGTCACTGCGCTGTTGGGAGGGGAGGCCGGGTTCGTCGACGCACTGCGCGAGAAAGCGAACGTGCGTGTGGTCTCCTGCTCGAACGGGATCGAGCTGATCGCTGATCTTCCGCGTACCGGGGACGAAAATGTCGATCCCGCGGCGATCGATCTCTCGGGGCTCGAACTCCGCGGTCGGGTGACCCGCCTCGGGGATTCGTTGTACGAGTCGGTGAACGAGCTGCGTGGAGAGTCTGTCTCGGCGGTGGTTCTGTTCAGCGACGGCCGCGACAACGGTGGCGTCGTACGCCCCGAAGAAGCAGCCTCGCGCCTCGCGCGTCGCGAAGTACCGATCTTCACGATCGGCGTCGGGAACCCCGATGAGCCTCGCGACATTCGGGTGTTCAACCTCGAGGTCGCAGAGATCGTGCTCGTGGGGGACGAGGTCCCCGTCGACTTCCAGGTGTCGAACCAGGGATTCACCGGCGAGAACGTTCGGGTGGACTTCACTCTGGTCGAGGCGGATGCCGGGGAGCGCGTTGTTGCCCGCAAGTCGCGCTATTTGACGCTTGGCGAAGAGGGAGACATCACACCCGGCCGCATCGAATTCACGCCGGAGACTCCCGGCTCGTTCCGCGCGCGCGTCGAGATCGCGGCGCAAGAAGGTGAGCTGTTCCGCGATAACAATTTCGACGAGAAGCCGCTGAGAGTGCTCGATGAGAAGATCAAGGTTCTCTACGTCGAGGGTCCCCCGCGCTTCGACTACCGATTCCTCAGTCACGCGTTGACCCGCGACCCGACGATGGAGGCGCAGATCCTCCTGACCTCGGCAGACCCCGAGTACGTGCAAGAATCTTCCGCTGGCATTTCGCCCATCTCGCGCTTTCCCCGGACTCGCATGGAGTTGTTCGAATACCACGTCGTGATTGTCGGCGACCTTCCCGAGAGCTATCTCACCACCGAGCAGATGGAATGGCTTGTCGAGTTCGTCGACGACCATGGTGGCGGGGTGGTCTTCATCGCGGGGCGGTGGTCGCTCCCGAGTCGCTATCGAGGAACGCCGATCGAGAAACTCTTCCCGGTCGAGCTCGAAGACGCAGAAGCGACCAGCTACGACGGTGGGAACATCACAAGCTCGTTCAATGTGCGTCTGACCCCCGAGGGGAAAGAGCACCCCGTGATGCAGTTGGTGGGGGACCCTGAAGAGAACGATCGCCTCTGGCAGTTCTCCGGCCGGTTCGAGTCCTCGATGCCGGGCTACTTCTGGTTCCAACGGGTAAAGCGCGTGAAGAGGGGCGCCGTCCCGCTCGCCGTGCACCCCGGGCCTGCCACGATCATGAGCGAGTCCCGTCCGATCTTCGCGTACCAGTACTATGGGCGCGGGCGGACCTTCATCTCTCTGACCGATGACACCTGGCGCGTCCGGAAGCTGGTGGGGAACAAGTACTTCTACCGGTTCTGGGGCCAGGTCGTGCGCTTCACCAGTGCCGGCCGTCTCCTCGGCGAGTCCAAACGCTTCTCGGTGAGCACCGATCGCACCGAGTACACGCTCGGCGAGTCGGTGAGCGTTCTCGCTCGTGTCCTCGGGCGGGACTTCAAGCCGACGCGGGCCGAAGAGCAGATCCTCTCTATCGATGCGGGTCAGGATTCTCCTGAATTCGAGCTGACGGCGGTCCAGAACCCCGCACGGCCCGAATACTACGAAGTGACCCTCGACGCGAAGGAACTCGGCGAACACACCATCGTCCTCGCCGGGGATGGCTCCGAACCTGGGGCTCAGGCGAAGTACAGGGTGGTGGTTCCCCAGCTCGAGTACGAGAACCCCACAATGGACCGGCCTCGGTTGCAGGAAATTGCGCGCCTCTCCGGTGGGGCGTACCATGAGATCAGCGAGGCCCGCGCTGTGATCGAGGAAGTGAAGCCGTTCGAGAAAGAAGTTCCCATCTCCGAAGAGCGCAGCCCGCTCTGGGACGAAAAGTGGCTTCTGATCCTCTTCGTCTCGCTCCTGACAGCGGAGTGGCTGCTCCGGAAGGTGTTCCGACTCCTGTGAAACTGATCCTACCGAGAGCTACCCCCCCGCTCAACTTCCCACCGCTCGGCTCTACGCAGGTGTCCGGCGGCGGTTCCGGCACGCGTGGATTGCCGCGCAGTTCGATCTGCGATGGGTACTCTTCCCTTGGATCCTTCCCTCGCTTGGCCTCCTTCTTGGTCGTGGTCACTGTTTTCGCGATCGGGATGTTCGGTGCGACCAGCGCGCGGGCGGAGGTCGGAGAAGCGCTCATCCCGCTCGTCGTGCGCGGCGATGAATCCGCCCAGCGCTTCCGTGAAGCTCTCTCCCGCATCGCCGAGGCCTACGCGGAGGCTGCCGGGACTGGGGAGACTGGGGAGACTGGGGAGAATGGGGAGAATGGGGAGAATGGGGAGAATGGGGGGGCTGGGGAGAATCAGGGCGTCCGGAACCTCGACCTCGAAGAAGGGGTGCGTCGATTGCAGGCGCTGCACGAGGAAATCTGGGGACGGAATCACATGGCCTACGATGACGCGCTCGCCGATCGCGAGTTCGCCGTCGCCATTTCGCTCTCCTACTGCATCATCGATTCCATCTTGAACCTCCCCTTGTCTGCGAGGGAATTCTACCTCTCCGAGTTCGGGCTCTCGGCGCGCACGTTGCTCGAGCGCGGGCTCGCCGAACGCGACATCGGCAGCCTGTTACGAACCGCCCAGCTTTACCCGCTGGCCGAGACCGCACCTCTCGCGCTCCTCGCCGCGGGCGACTTGTGTTTCGAGCTGAACGAGGTCACCCGCGCAGCAGCGATCTGGGATCTCGTTCCCAGATTTGCGCGCGGATCGACCGCTTGGTCCGAGTCTTATGCCGTTCGCAAGGCGCTCGTCGCCGGTCGGCAGGGTTCGACTCGAGAGCGAAACGAAATTGTCGCGGAGCTCGCCCGATTCGGACGTACGATTCCGATGGAAGTGACTCCCGCACGCTCTGACGAGAATGGCACTCTGCCCGCTCTGCCCTTCTCGCGGGGGCGCCTGGAATGGCGCACGTTCTCCTACCTCAAGGAGAACCACATTCTGCGGAGCTACAATCGCGCAGAGCCCGCCGTTCGCTTCGCAGCCGTCCCGACGTTCGGAGAAGGTTGGGTCGCGACCGCGACCAGCCGCAAGTTACTCCGTTTCAACGTCGATTCTGGGAAGCAGATCGGCGATGTGTCCCTCTCGCCAGAGTCGGACTTCAGCGAGAAGCAGCCGTTGATCAAGTTCTACACTGATAGTGAGGGAGACCTTCTGGTGACGAGCTACGTCGCCGGAATGTCGGATGCGGATGAGTACCTCGGATACGATATCACCGTCGAGATCCCGAAGCGCGGCTTGAAGGGGATCCGGATCGGGAGCGACCGCACGGTGTGGGACACCGTGCGCCGCCAGACTGAAGATCCGTTCCTCGCCCAGTTGAGTTTCAATGGGCGGTTCGAGGTCGACTCCGACCGGGTCTACGCACTCGGTTGGCGGAAGATGGGCTACATCGATGTGTTCCTCGTCTGCCTCGATCTCCACACCGGCAAACGTATTTGGAGCGCGCCCTTGGTCGGCAACCAGGTGGAGTTGACGATGTTTGGGGAGGCGGCGTACGAGCCGATCCTCGGAGACGTGATCCTCGAGGGGGATGCGATCTTCTGCTCGACCAACTTGGGCGTGGTCGCGCGCGTCCGTGCTTCTGATGGACACGTCGTGTGGGCCACTGAGTATGAGGCGCTCGAGAAGCGCTCGCGCAGAGGGCGCCACACCAGAGGCTTGCCAAAGAGCATGCGTCCGACCTGGGAGCGCAACTCGATGCTGCTCCACCGGGGTCGTCTCATCACGACCCCGCTCGATTCCTCGAAGCTGTACGTCATCGACCCGGAGTCCGGACGTGTGCTGCAAGATCGATCGGGGGGCGGATTCATGGTGGGGATCTGGGAGGACTTCCTCGTCCTCGTCAGCAACCCTACGGTCCAGCTGTTCCCTGTCCTCGATGTGGAACAGAAGTCTAACCTTTCATGGCGAATCGGCGATATCCGTGCCCGACCCGCGCTCACCAGGGAGGGCCTGGTCTACACAACTGACTCGGGGCTCTTTTTCCTGCGTCTCCAAGGAGCTTCGACGCCAGAGAAAATCTGCGAGCTCGGTGCGTTGACCGACGCCCACAATCGGCGCAGGGAAGAATCGATCCTCGACGGGATGGTCACCATCCTCAAAGACCGCATTCTTGTGACGTCGTCCCAACGCATCAGTTGCTATCTCAAAGATGAGCCCGCCGCAGAAGTGAGGCATCGATGAAGACACGATTCGTCTCCACGGTCGTCCTGGTCCTCTTCATTCCGTTGGCCCTCGGGGTCCCGATGGGAGCCTCCGAAGCGCGCGCGGGACAAGACTCCGCCCGCGCACCTGAGCGACCGATGGATGCGAAGCTCGTCGACAAGGCGCGCTTGAGTATCCATCGCGGACTTCAGTACTTGAAGTCGCGCCAGAACGCGGACGGGTCCTGGACTGACAAGATCGGACGCAAGGTACACTACGATTACCGCGGGAAACCGGGCAAGCACGTCGGAGTGACCGCTCTCGCATGTATCGCGTTCCTTGCGGGCGGGAGCCTTCCCGGCGTCGGGGAGTATGGCGATCAGGTCGAGAAGGGCCTGCAGTACATCCTCAAGCAGGTGCAAGGGAACGGCTTCATCACCGACAACGAGTCACGGATGTACAGCCATGCGTTCGCGACCCTGTTCCTCGCCGAGGTGTACGGCATGACTGGCATGAGCGATGTGCGTTCCGCGCTCAAGCGTTCGATTGGTTTGATCGTTCAGGCTCAGAACGAGCAGGGGGGCTGGCGCTATCAACCGGGCGCGAATGACGCGGACATGTCGATAACAGTGTGCCAAGTCATGGCACTGCGCGCAGCGCACAACGCCGGGATCCATGTTCCCAAGGGCACGATCGACAACGCCATCCGCTACGTGCGGGACTCCTACAACCCCAGCTACAAGGCTTTCGCATACCAAGCGGAAGCGGGTGTCGGACACGGGGGTCAACCTTCGCGCATCTCCTTCGCGCTCACCGCTGCGGGGCTCACGGCGCTTTACGGAGCAGGGGTCTACGACGATCCGATGATCGAGAGTGGGCTCTTCTACCTGAAAGACAGCCTGCCGTCGAAGTACGACGCGTCGACCAATTTTGATTACTACTACGGGATGTACTACGCCACTCAGGCCGCCTTCCAGCGAGGCGGAAAGTATTGGGCCTCGTGGCATCCGCAAGTGTGGAACGACCTGATTTACCTACAGGAGGAACGAACCGGCGCATGGACCGACCTGGTCGGCTCCAACTACGGGACCGCGATGGCGTGCATCGTTCTCCAGATTCCATACCAGTATCTGCCGATCTTCGAGAGGTAGTCGATGACCACGCTTCGCCCCGAGGTTGCGCTGAAACGTCTGATGGAGATGCGGCAACGCCGTCGTCGCCTGCGGGCTTGGACCGGGTTGTTTCGGTGGTTCTGCCTCGCCGGATTGATGGTCTGGATCTCCTTCGGCCTCGACTACACGCTTTCACTGCCGGTGGGGGTGCGCGGATTCCACATCGTCATCGCCGCCGTTCTGTTGGTGGTCGGTCTCAAAGTGTTTCTGCTCACCGCGCGCACTCCGATCTCGGAGGATCGTCTGGCGGCGGAAGTCGAGTCCGCCGCCGGCAACCTCGATCAATCATTGATTACCGCGATCCAGCTCACCCGTGAGGATAATCCTCGGCGCGAGTTCTACTCCCCGATGCTCCTCGCTCGCACGGTGCGCCAGGCCGAAGAGCAGATGTCGACCTTGAGACCGGGGACGCTGCTTTCTCGCTCGCGGGCGGTGCGCGCGTTCATCTTTGCAAGCTTTGTCATCGCTCCGATCTTTGCTGGTGCCGCGCTGCGCCCCGATCTCTCGCGCACTTTCGTCGAGCGCAACATTTTCCTCAGCACCGAAGACTGGCCACGGCAGTACTTTCTCATGGTTGTCGAACCCTCCAGCCCGGAGACTCTGCTGGCGGTTGGGGATTCCCTCACCGTGCAGGCGATCCGGGAACGTGGCGGCGGTGCGCGCGCGCGGATCGAGGCGTACTTCTCGACGGCCGATGGGTCGGAAACCCGCGAGGAGCTGCCGCTCGAGCGCCGCGGAGATGACAGTTTTCGCCGTGTCTTCTCGAACGTCTCTCGCGATTTCCGCTTTCGTATTCACTGCGGTGACTTTACCAGCAGTTGGTACGAAGTCGGGGTGCGTAGCCGCCCACGGATCGAGGACATCACTCTGACGTTCGACTACCCGGATTACACCGGTCTCGATGAGCAGGGAGCCCCACCTGGCATACTCGGCGGGCACCTGAAAGTGCCGGTCGGAACCGTGGTCGCTTTTGAGGCGACAACCTCGATCGAGATTCGCGAAGCAAGCCGAGTCGAGACCCGCCGTGCGGGTGATGGCGAATCGCGCCTGGAAGACTCGCTCACGATCGGCGGTGGGAAGAAGCTCTCCGGTTCGTTCATCGCCGAGCAGAACGCCTTCTACTACTTCCGCCTGGTCTCAGAAGACGGATTCGAGAACCCGACTCCGATTCGGTACCGGATCGCGGTGATTCAGGATCAGGCTCCCGCGGTTCAGATCCTCGAGCCGGGTCAGAACCAAGAGCTCTCCGCCCGCGCGATCCTGAAACTCGCGATGCACCTGACCGACGATTACGGCATCGCGTCCGGAGAGCTGCTCTTTTTCCTCGAGGGGACTTCCGATGCGGGAGAGCCCCTCAGGCGGGTGCCGCTCTTGCCCCTCGTTCCGGGGAGCCGTGAAGTGATGCCAGAACTTGAACTCGATCTCACCGATTGGGGACTCCAGGCGGGGACGCGAATCGAATACTTCGCCCGGGCGACCGACGCCGTCGGCCAGATCGGAGAGTCGCGCCAGTGGCTACTCACGATTTTGGACGAGAATGAGCTTCTGCGCCTTCTGCAAGACGAGCTGACGATGATGCGCGAACGCTTGCAGGATACCTTCGAGCTCGAACGCGACACCCGACGCGGGGTCGAAGAACTCGAGGATCACGCGAGAACGGCCGGTGGAACGCTCCCTGAAGAATCTCAGCCGAGCCTTCGACACCACCGGATGAGTCAGGAGCGGGTCAACGACCGACTCGAAGAAGGGGTCGGACGCTTCCAAGAGCTCATCGATCGCGTCGTCGAGAACCGTCTCAACGATTTCCAGGAACTTCCGTGGGTCGAAGAGCTCCGTGATCGACTCGATGCCCTGAGCAAGGAGCATGCGACCCCGGCTCTCGAGCAGCTCGACGAATTGAGCGAAGCCTCCGAAAGTTCCGAAGTCACCACCGAACAGCTCAGAGACGCAGCGGATCGCCTCCGCGGCACCGAGCGCCAATTGCAGGCGCTCATCGACGAGCTCGAAGAGTGGGGCGACATCCAGACGATCATCCGTAAGCTTGAAGATCTCCATCGTTCCGAGGTCGAACTCGAGAACTCGCTCCGCGAGCGGATCCGTGAGTCGCTCGGCGAAGGGGCCACTGACCCCACCAAGCGCGACGAACGTTGATCGGACCCGAACCGAACGTCTGGCCCCACGTCATGGGGAGCGATCGGAGTCCCGCGGGCACGACCCGGTACACAAGCCGTGGCGTTGCTCGCGCAGAGGAAGGTAGGACTGCGATGAACGCAGTTCAAGTTAGATCTGTACGCTCTTGTTCCCAGAGAAGTGGGCTGCTTCGGAGCACGTCGCTGATGTTTCTCTTCGCGATAGTGTTCTTGGTCCTGCCCACGATCGATGGTTCCGCGCTCGAGGCACAGACCGGCGGGCGGCTCTCCCGCGTCCAGCAAGAAGCCCGCGAGTATCTCCGGCTGATCCAAGTGCAGATGGAAACCCTCTCCGAACGTCTCGCCGTCGAGAAGCCCGATGATGCCGATCGTCTGCGGTTGGCGCGGGAGCGGATCGTGCGCGACCTCCTGCTCGAGGACATGCGTGTCATCTCCGAGCTGCTCGAGGATGACGACTACGTCCCAGCGCTCGAAACGGTCGGACGCGTGCGAGAGAACCTCCGCACGGTGATCTCCATGCTCCAAGATCGGAATGCCGATCCGGAGAAGGTGAAGGAAGACCTCGAGAAGGTCCGCGAGAAGCGTGAGACGATCGGGCAGTTCGCGAATCAGCAGCGAGAGCTCCGCGACCAGACCAAACGAGCGGAGCAGGCGGCACAAGACCTCGAGTCGATCCGCGATGCCCAGGCCGAGCTTGGGGACATGCTCTCCGACCAGGAGGAGTTGAAGGGGGAGGTCGATCGTGACGCCGAAGGGCGGCGTGAACGGAGCGAACAACTCGATTCAATGCGGGCCGAGACGGAGCGCCTCGCGAGCGAGCTTTCCCGCCAATCGCGACAACAGGAATCCCTCGAACGACTGAGAGAGCGACTTTCTTCTCTCTCGAAGGAAGCGAAGCGCGATGCCGCAGAAGGCAAAGAGCAGTTGCGCAAGAACGATGCGGAGACGGTCGCTGGAGATCCGCGGGCCGAGGAGCTCGGGGAACGCAGTGATGAGCGCGCGAGTGAGGCGGGCCAGCTGAAGCAGTCGATCTCAGCGCTCAAGCGCGAGGCGGGCAGCCCCACCGGGGCGGCTGAGGTGGCGCGCGACGAGGCGCTCACAGAAGCGCAATCCGCACTCGAAGAAGCCACCACGGCCGCTCGCGAGTCCGCCGGCCAGCAAGGGAGGAATCCGAAGAGCGCGCAGAAGGCGCGTGAGCGGGAAGCCTCGGCGCTCGCGCGAGCGAAGGACTCTCTTGACCGTGCGGCCGAGTCGGGCGGACCGGAATCGTGGAAGGAATCGGTCGAAGATCTCGCAAATCGCTTCTCCGAGTGGAGTGACGACGAGCGCAACACGCCGACCCCTAGTAGCGAGAGCGCTGCCGAAGATGCCAGCGATCGTCTCGAGGATGCGCGCCGCGCCCTCGAGGAGGCGGCTCGCCAAGCGGGCTCACAGCCGAGTGCGCAGAAGTCGGGTCAGCAATCCGGCGAGCAACAATCCGGTGAGCAGAAGTCCGGACAACAGTCGGGCGAGCAACAGTCCGGCGAGCAGAAGTCCGGACAACAGTCCGGCGAGCAACAGTCGGGCGAGCA
>CALEHF010000383.1 GCA_937876125.1 uncultured bacterium | reverse complement strand
CATGGCTTCAAAATCCCGGAGCGCCGCGAGGGCTTGGACTTGCTCCACGTGGGGCAGCGCCTTGAATTCGTCTGTTTGGGGCAACACTCGCGAGAACTCGGTCGAGTAGTTTCCAGAAACGCGTTTCTGGTAGTCCTCGATGATGAGTCCAGGGCTCTCTCGGAGAAGTCCCCACGCCCCGATCATCACGATCACGACGACGAACGCCGAAAGCACAACCGCGGCAACGGGGCTCTTCTTCCGAGCATAGGAGTGGTCTCGGTGAGAGCTGGGCGCGTGCGTGATCCGCTGCCGCGCGGCGGGGGGGGTTGCCGCCATCCCCCCGCGCCTCGATTTGCGTGAACCGGTCCGACTCTGCGGAGCTTTTCGAGGTGCACCAGTGGCCGGACGTGGGGAGGCAGGGGGGGCAGCGGGCTGCGCTCGCGGTGGCTCGGGAGGCGGGGCGGTTTGTGCCGGCACGATCAGATCCGCGAGCGGGATCGCGAGACCGCTCTCCACTTCGATCACGCTGATCGTCGCAGGCAGTCTTCCCGCCACGACCAACTTCTCCAGGTGATCGACCGTGAAGGGCCCCTTGTCCCCGCTCGGCGTGCGTACTGTGTACTGCCCCATCGGTCGATTCCTTCCGTGAGCTCAGAGGGTCGAGCGCTCTCACCTCGACGATAGTCCCCGAGGCCTGGTCCGGCCAGGGCATTGTCTTGATCCCAAGCTGGCGCGCGCCCCGCACCTCTTCGAAAAAGCAGAAGGGTGAGCCCATGGTCCATGGACTCACCCTTCATTGACTTCTGATTCGGCGAATCGCTACGGACAGCCGGCCACCGTGTCGTATCCAACACAGTCGACCGCATCCGCGGTCGGGTCAATTCCACACACTCCAGTCGGAGGCATGAAATCCGGCATCTGCCCCGCCGGAGGGAACAAGACGCTGAGAGCGAAGATCCCGTCGGCGATGTTGATCATACCGTCGTCGTTGGAATCGCACGCGTCGAAGCACAACGGCATCGGAGCGGGCGCTCCCGTCGGGGGGAAGAGGAATCCCAGGGTGAAGATGGCGTCCGCGATATTGATCGAAAAATCGTTGTTACAGTTTCCGCGCAAGAAGATGGGGTCGGTCGTGGTGCAGTCCCACGTGACGTTGAGGAAGCCAGGGCCCTTTTCGCCGAGCACGCCCCCGCCGATCTGAATGAGGAACTGGTCCCCCTGCGAGACTCCGGGAATCGTCAACTCGGAACGATTGTTCTCGCCCGGCGGCGGATTGGGGGCTTGGTCGTTGCAGAACGGGGCGGGGCCCGTCGGGCAAGCACTGCCCGGCCATGCCGCGATCGCGGTGTCGAAGCTGGAGCCGAACGTATCCAAGATGAGATCCCCGTCGCAATCGGCTGTGAAGAGGTACCAGACGTCGACGAGAGGGAAGGTGCTGGCCGGTCCGGCGGAGCAGGTCTGCGTGAATCCGTCCGTGGCGCAAGTGGTGTCGTACTGGACCGTGCCGGAGACCGATGCGAGCGCTTCTGGATTGGCGCAATCATCGTTGTCGGGTGCGGTATCACTGGTCACTGCGATCTCTCCCGCGCCGAGGGTCGCCCCCGCGGCGGGGGACACCTTCACGAAGACCGTGTCGCCGGCAGCGAGCGTGACCGTCGCTTGTCCCGCCGCACAGGAGAGGGAGGGCGAGCCGGGGACCGGACAACCGGCTCCGTCGTAGAGGCTGACCACCGTGGCGAACGTCGAGTTCGCGGCGGAGAAGGTGTAGTCGCCGAAGCAGGTTGCGGTGAGGTCGTACCAGATGTCCGGCTCGGTGCCCCCCAAGCAGTCCGCGACGCCGGAGGCAGTGGCGGACGTCATGTCGAATGCAGTGACGCTGGGGTCGTTGATCGTGATCGAGGCGGAGCAGTCGTTGTTCGCCGGAATCGGGGTCGTTCCGATCTGACCGTCGGAAACGGTCAGCTCCCACTCGATGAAGGTTGCGTTGGAGCTCTGGAATTCGCGGTACACCGACAGGGTCCAGGTGCCCGTGGCGTCCAGGGTGTCGAAAGAGTCCATGCTTGGGCCCGGGGGAAAGCACGAATCCATGACGAAGGTCCAGCCGGCGTTCAAATTGGCCGCGCTGAACGGATTGGGAGATTGCCCGAAGGTGACGTTGATGATCGGCTGAGAAGATGTGCCGGGGCAGTTGAAGTTGGACAGGGTCACCGTCTGTCCGCTCGGCGAAGTGAGTTCCGGGACGACGCTCGAGAATCCCCCCGCGCCCTGGATGTTCACACTGCATCGAATGTCGTTGATGCTCGCGACCCCGGGCGGGATCACGATCGTGCTGACGGTCGGGGCGCCGCAGCCCCAGCCACAGTTGCCTGTCACCGGAAGGTTCGGTGTGGCGGACCCCGTCAGTTCGACGGCCAGCGCGGGCGCGCAGCAGAATGCAAACAGCGCGAACAGAATCGTCAACTTCATTGTCGTATTCCCCTCCAGTTTTGAACGCTCATCGGACCCTGCAAGTACGCGAAAATGTGCACTGCATGTGATTGTCCTGCCGTGGCTCTCGGAGCGCAACCCTGCAGCCGGTCTGTAAATCGGGCGGGGATCAGCCATTGCTTCCCGGCCTGAACGCGTCCTCGATCTCTGACGGGTGAAACTCGAAGTTCACTTGACCACTCCGGTTCAAACGCTAGTTTCATACGGGCGTTCGGGAGCCCCGGGCGGCTGTGCAGGACTTTTGAACGTTCAGTGGGCCCGTGGGGGACCGGGGAGTGGGCGGGATGCCGATGACCGACATGACCACCAAGGAACGCATTCTCGACGCGGGGGAGGCCCTCATCGCTGCCGAGGGGTTCGACGGCGCCACGCTGAGGCAGGTCACGAGCGCTGCCGGGGTCAACCTCGCGGCGGTGAACTACCACTTCGGGAACAAGGAGGGACTGCTGCGCGCGGTCCTCGCCCGCCGCATCGGGCCCATCAACTCAGAGCGCATCGCCGCGCTCGATCGCCTCGAAGCGCGCGCGACCCCGCCGACCCTCGCCGAGGTCACCCAGGCATTCCTCCTCCCGATGCTCGCCATGCACCACGATGAAAAGGGACGTGCGTTCATCCGCCGCTTGCTCGGGCGCTTCCTCACCGATCAGGGGGCGGAGTGGCTTCCGTTCTTCATCGAGCAGTTCAAAGAGGTGAAAGAGCGCTTCGCCGCCGCGTTCCGCGCCTGCCTTCCCCACCTCACCCCGATCGAGATCGTCTGGCGCATGCACTTCGCCATCGGCGCGGCAGCCCACGCGCTCGCCGATGAGACCCGCCTCGAAGTGATCTCTGGGGGGATGTGCAATGCCCGCGACTCGGAGGTTTTGATGCGTGAGCTGATCCAGTTCATCCGGGGGGGCCTCGAAGCCCCGAGTAGTGTGAGTGAAGAGGGAGGTGCTCCATGAGTCGATCTCCTCGCGCGCTCTCGGTTCTCTGGCTGATTCCCTCGATCCTCGTCGGCTGTCAGAGCGCTCCCACCCCATCGATCGATCCGTTGCATCCGGTCCCACCGGAGTGGGCGGGGGCGCGGGTGGGGATGGTCGGCGATCGGTCCGAGGCGCCTTTCGTGTGGTGGGAGCATTTCGAAGACCCTGACCTCGCCGGTCTCATCGAAGAGGCGCTCCGCGGGCAACCCAGTCTTTGGGCTCTGGCGGCGCGGGTGACGGCCGCTTCTGCGGCACTCGACGGAGCCGGGGCACGAAAGTGGCCCGAACTGACCGGGTCACTCAACGCGGGGCGACAGCGACAGAATTTCATCGGGATCGACATTCCCGGCACGGGGGGCGTGCTCTCGAGCACGAGCACATCGTTCGGCGCGAGTCTCGCCGCGCGGTGGGAGGTCGACCTGTGGGGACGCCTCTCCGCGAGCGAACAGATCGCCGCCGAGTCGTACCGCGCAACGGTCTCGGATCTGGCGGCCCTTCGACTCTCCCTCTCGGGGCAGGTGGCGATCGCTTGGTTTTCGCTGATCGAATCCGCGCGCCAAGTCACTCTCGCAGAAGACATCCGAGATCGATGGCGCGCCGCAGAAGAGCGGATCGCCGTGCGCGCTCGGGAGGGGTTGGTCGGCACTCTCGACCTGCGCCTCACTCGATCGGAGCGGGCGAGGGCCGAGGCGGATTTCGTCGTCGCCCAAGGTCGGCTCGGCGATGCGCGCCGCGCCCTCGAGCTGCTCCTCGGGCGATATCCCGCTGAAGAACTCGCCGCCCGGGAGACACTTCCCTCGATCGGGAAAGAGATTCCCATCGGCATGCCCGCCTCCGTCCTCGCACGGCGCCCCGACCTGATCGCCGCGCGGGCGCGACTCGGGAGCGCCGCCGCGGATCGCGATCGCGCCGAGGCGGATCTTTGGCCGCAACTCGTTCTGACCGGCAGCGGCGGTCGATTGAGCGAAGAGCTCTCCGATCTTCTCGACGGTGATTTCTCGGTCTGGTCTCTCGCGGCGGGGCTGGTCGGACCGCTCTTCGATCACGGCCGTCGGCGCGCCGAAGTCGATGCGGCGAGCGCGCGCCAGACCGAGGCAGAAGCGCGTTTTGCCAGCCTGGTTCTCGATGCCTGCGCGGAAGTCGAAGGGGCTCTGCGCGCCGAAACTCATCTCGCCGAGCAAGAGGCGAGGCTGGCGGAGTTCCGGGCGGAAACCGAGAGCGCGCGCGCCGTAGCGACCGATCAGTACGCGCTCGGTCTCATCGATATCTTGGCCCTCCTCGCGGCGGAAAGAAACGCCGCGAGTGCCGAGGGGCGCGTCCTCGTCGTCGAGCGTGAGCGACTAGAGAACCGCGTTCGCCTTCTCATCGCCCTCGGGGGTGCGATGCCCACTCGAGAGCCAGGGCCCACGCGAGAGTCAGGGCCCACTCCAGATTTAGAGCTCGGATCGCAAACGCCGAGAGAGGAGAACGCGCCATGATGGCCCGCATCCGCTTCGTCCTCCCCGTCATTGTCCTCGTCGTCGCGGTCCTCATCGTGAAGGGGCTCCTCGGCCTGCGCGAAGAGGCGGTGGTGACGGCCCCCGAGAGGCAGTTTCCCATCGTTCGGACCATGATCGCCGAGCCGACCGAGGTCGAGCACACGGTGATCGCCCACGGCGAAGTGGCTCCGCTCGGAGTCATCGACCTGGTTCCCGAAGTCGGTGGACGCGTTCTTTCGATGTCTCCCACCTTTCGAGTCGGCGCGTTCATCCGCGCGGGGGAGACCCTTCTCGAACTCGATCCGATCGATTTCGAGCGGAAAGTCATCATCGCGCGCTCCGCGGTGCGGGAGGCAGAACTCTCGCGAGCCTTGGAAGCAGCCCAGGGGGAGGTGGCTCGGGATGAGTGGGAGTCTCTCGACATCGGAGAGGCGTCTCCGCTCGCCCTCCGGGAACCGCAACTCGGGCTTGCCGACGCCCGACTCGAAGCGGCGCGCGCTCAGTTGGCGATGGCGGAGCGCGATCTGACCCGTACGAAGATCACGGCGCCTTTCGATGGCCGGGTGTGGTCGAAGCGCGTCGACGCTGGCCAGGTGGTGGCCGCGGGAGTGGCGATCGCTCGGCTCGCGCGCACCGATCGGGTCGAAGTGGTTCTCCCCATCCGCGATGAAGATCTCGCCTTTCTCGACATCCCGCTCTTCCCCTCAGGGAACGGCAGCTTCGAAGGACCGACCGTCCAGTTGCGCGCGCGCTTCGCAGGGGCGGAGCGCAGTTGGATCGGGCACATTCGCCGAGTCGAAGGAGAGCTCGATCCTCGCACGCGCATGGTGCGCCTCGTCGCCGAAGTCGAAGAGCCGTTTCGACCTGGAGATGACCGCGAGGTGCCGCTCTCGCCGGGCCTCTACGTCGAGGCGGAGATCAGTGGCCGCCGCGCTGGGGGCGTGTTCGTTCTCCCCCGCAGCGCTTGGTACGAAGGTACTTCGATCCTCGTCGTCGACGATGAGACCCAAATTTCGATCCGTACCCCAGAGATCGAGCGAGTGGCGCGCGACACGATCATCGTGCGCTCGGGGATCAGCGCGGGGGAAAGGGTCGTGATCTCTCCTCTCGAAGCCGCGGTCGATGGGATGCGGGTCAAGATCGGCGACGGGGGGACGGAGTGAACAGCATCGTCACTTGGTTTGCCCGGAACCCGATCGCAGCGAACCTGCTCATGGTGCTCATCGTCCTCAGTGGTGCGGTTCAACTCGCCGGAATTCGGGAAGAGGTCTTCCCCGAGACGGAGACCGGCATGATCTCGGTGTCGGTCTTGTTTCCCGGAGCGGCCCCGGAAGAGGTCGAGGAGGGGATCTGCGTCAAGATCGAGGAGGCGATCCAGGACCTCGAAGGGATCGACAAGATCTCGTCCACCTCGGCGGAGAACATCGGCACCGTGCTGATCGAGCTCGCCGATGACAAGTCCGCGCGTGACGCCCTCGATGACGTCAAGAGTCGGATCGACGCGATCGAAACCTTCCCCGAAGAGGCGGAGGAACCGGTTGTTCAGGAGATGGTGTTTCGGCGACACGTCGTCAACATTGCGCTCTCGGGGGTCGCCAGCGAGCTGACTCTCAGGCGCCTGGCCGATCGGGTCCTCGAAGATCTCCTCGCTGAAACGATGGTCACTCAGGCGGAACTCGCGAGCGCTCGCCCCTACGAAATCACGGTCGAAGTTTCCGAGGCGTCGCTCAGGCGTTACCGACTCTCCTTCGACCAGATCGCGCAATCGATCGCGCAGAGTTCACTCGACCTCCCCGGCGGCTCCTTGAGCACGCGGGAGGGAGATGTGCTGATCCGCACGATGGGACAGCGTTACACGGGTGAGGAGATCGCAGCGATCGCCGCCGTCACCCGACCCGATGGCACCCGCCTGACCATTGGGGATATAGGCACCGTCATCGATGGCTTCCGAGACCAAGATCAGTTCGCGCGGTTCAACAACGATCCCGCGGTGCAGATTCGCGTGTTTCGAAGCGGCGATCAGAGTGCGACCGGCCTGGGCGATGAAGTGCGTCAGTTCGTCGAGAACTACGCATCGAGGCTCCCCGAAGGAATTGAGCTCGCCACGTGGCAGGATCAATCGAGGATCCTCGCGAGCCGACTCAACCTCCTGAAGCGGAACGCGGCGTTCGGTTTGGTGCTCGTCTTCTTGGTGTTGACCCTCTTCCTGCGGCTGCGTCTCGCGGTCTGGATCAGCATTGGAATCGGGGTCAGCTTCTTCGGAACCTTCTGGGTGATGCCGCTTCTCGGCGCATCGATGAACATGATCACCGCGTTCGGGTTCATCGTGGTTCTGGGGATCGTCGTCGACGATGCGATCGTGGTCGGCGAGAGCATTTTTCGCGAGCAGGAGCACGGGAAACCCGGACTCGCGGGGGCCATCACGGGATCGCACCGAGTCTCGATCCCCGTCCTCTTCGCGGTCTCGACGACGATCGTGGCGTTCTGGCCGATGCTGATGATCCCCGGGGTGATGGGCAAACTGTTTCGCCAGATCCCGATCGTCGTGATTCCGACGTTGGCGTTCAGCCTGATCGAATCTCTCCTCATTCTGCCCGCGCACCTGCGCCACCAGGCAGACCCCGGCCGCAAGCGCTCGATCCTCAGCTGGGGCGCCGAGCGAGCGCAGAGTGTCTGCGGAGGAGCGCTCGAGAAGTTCACGCGACGGATCTACTTGCCGACCCTCGAGCTTGCTCTCAGAGAGCGATATCTCGCCGTCTCGGTGTTTGTCTCTCTCCTCTTGATCACCGGAGGGCTGGTCGGCGCCGGCTTCGTCAAATTCTCCTTCATGCCGGGGGTCGAAGCGGACAACGTCGTCGCCGATCTCACCATGCCGCGGGGAACCTCGGCCGAAAGCACGAACGCGGCAATCGCCCAAGTCGAGCGCGCCGCCATCAAGCTGCAAGCAGAGATCGACGAAGGGGCCACGGGACAGAGCATCTTTCGCAACATGCTGACCACGGTCGGTGAGCAGCCGAACGTCTCGGACCAGCAGATGAATGCCGGGGGTTCGGGCGCGAGTCTCGATGGAGCCCACCTCGCGGAAGTGAACATCGAGCTGGCTCCCTCCGAAGAGCGCGTCGGTTTGTCGAGCGACCAGATCTCCAAGCGGTGGCGAGAGCTGACGGGGCCGATTCCCGGCGCGGTCGAGCTCACCTTCAGCGCCTCCCTCTTCGCGGTCGGCGATGACGTCGACATCTTGCTGAAGGGGGAGGACCTCGACGAACTCCAAGAGGCATCGGAGTGGTTGAAGGAGCAAGTCGCGGCGATCTCCGGGATCGAAGAAGTGAGCGACAGCTTCCGGGAGGGAAAAGAGGAGCTGCGGCTGACGATGCGGCCGGAGGCGGAGCAGCTCGGCTTGACTCTCAGCGACCTCGCGCGGCAAGTGCGTCAAGGGTTCCACGGCGAGGAAGCGGACCGAATCCAGCGGGGTCGCGATGACGTCAAGGTCATGGTGCGCTATCCCGAGGCGGAGCGGCTTTCGATCTCAGATCTCGAATCGATGCGAATCCGAACGCCAGGCGGCGACGAACTCCCCTTCCGCGAGGTCGCCTCCGTGGTGCGAAAGCGCGGAGTCGAGTCGATCCAGAGGCTCGATCGGCGGCGTTCGATTCACGTTCGCGGCTCATTGGACGAGGAGGAAACGAGCTCGAAAGAGGTTTTCGCCGAACTCACCGGTCGGATCCTCCCTGCTCTCGACGCCCGCTATCCCCGCATTCGCCACAGTTTCGAGGGAGAGAAAAAGGAGCAGAGCGAGACCCTCGAGGCTCTCGCCCGCGGGTTCATTCTCGCTCTGATCGTGATCTACGCCCTGATGGCGATCCCGTTTCGGTCCTGGTTACAACCGCTGATCATCATGAGCGCGATTCCGTTTGGGATCGTCGGGGCGATCCTCGGGCACCTGGTCCTCGGATACACCCTGAGCACGATTTCGCTCTGTGGGCTCATCGCGCTCTCCGGCGTGGTCGTGAACGACAATCTGGTCTTGGTCGACTTCATCAACCGACGACGACGCGAAGGGGTCTCGCTCGACGTTGCGATCCACACTGCGGGAGCCACGCGTCTGCGGCCGATCTTGCTCACTTCCTTGACGACATTTGCGGGGCTCACTCCGCTCCTCCTCGAGAAGAGCATGCAGGCAAAGTTCATGGTTCCGATGGCAGTCTCGCTCGGTTTCGGCATCCTCTTCGCCACGTTCATCTCTTTGATCCTGGTGCCGGTGATCTACCGAATTCTCGAGGATATGTTCCGACTGTTCGGTGTCGACGAAAAGTGGATCGCAGAGACCGAGGAGGAGCACCGCGCGGCGCTCGAGGGAGCCGCCGCGCCGAGCACGAATCCGTGGTAGTGCACGTTTCTACCGAAGCGGTGGTCGAGGTGAGAGTCGTCGGCGGAGGTCGTGAGATGGACGGGAAGCTGTACCGATGAGTGACAAGAAGCGCGGAGTTCTGCTGGTGAACCTCGGCTCACCCAAGAGCACCAGTGTTCCCGACGTGCGCGCCTACCTGCGCGAGTTTCTCTCCGATCCGCTGGTTCTCGACGCTCCCGCGCCGATCCGGGCGGTGGTCCTCAACCTGTTCATCTTGCCGACCCGACCGAAGAAGTCAGCGCACGCGTACTCGAAAGTGTGGACCGAACAGGGTTCGCCCTTGGTCGTGACGAGTCAGAAAGTGGCGAGGGCGATTGCGGAACGCCTCGATGATCCGGTCGGGCTTGCGATGCGCTATGGCGAGCCTTCGATTCGGTCGGAGCTCGCGGCGATGCAGAAGCTCGGCGTGACCGATCTCCACGTCATCCCGCTCTATCCACACTTCGCGATGTCGAGCACCGAGACGGTGGTCCGGAAGGTGAGGGAGGAGACGCTTGCGCTCGGAAACCCCTTCCGGCTCACGTTCCTCTCTTCTTTCTACGACGAGCCCGCTTACATCGAGGCGCTCAGGCAAAATGCTCTGCCCTATCTGGAGAAGGAGTTCGATCAGCTGCTCTTCAGCTATCACGGTATTCCGGTCCGCCACGTCGAGAAGCGCGATCCGACCGGCTGCTACTGCCTGAAGACTCCGGACTGCTGCACGACCGACCACCCGGCGACCGGCCTCTGCTATCGGGCCCACTGCATTCGCACGACCGAAGCGCTCGCGACGGCGCTCCGACTTCCGAAGGAGAAGTACGCCGTCTCGTTCCAGAGCCGCCTCGGCCGCGACCCCTGGTTGCCCCCGGCGACCGACAAGACCCTCGAAGAACTTCCCGGTCAGGGCGTGAAGAAGCTCGTGATCATCTGCCCGAGCTTCGTCTCCGATTGCCTCGAGACGCTCGAGGAGATTGCAATCGAAGGGAAGAAGAGCTTCCTCGAGGCGGGGGGAGAGAGCTTTGAGATGATCCCCTGCCTGAACGAACACCCTGCGTGGCTCGATGCCCTCGAGGGGTATGCGCGCGGGTCGGCAGTTCCTGGGTCGGCAGTGCCCGGGTCGTCAGTGAAAGGGCGAGGCGCGTGAATCAGTTCGCGATCTCGAACGGGATCGTGATCGGCTCGGGGAGCTCCGGCGCGTCTCCGCTGAGGACATGGGGGGGAATCCGTCCCCAAAGCATCGTACGCGAACCGTCGAGGGCCTCGAGAAGATCCGCACTCTTTGAGTCCTGGTCAGCGAGATAGATCTCCACGGCGCTTTGAGGCCAGCTTCCCTCTCCTGGGGCATGAGTTGTGACACCGCCGAGTCTGGTGAATCCGCGGAACTTGCGCTCGAGATCGGAGGCGCTGGGACGCTTGGCGAGCTGGCTCTTCTTGTAGTCCCCGCGCCTCTTCTCGAGGCGGCGAGACTCGGATGTCTTCTCTCCTCGAAGGCGAACCGATCGGAATCGAACCACCAAGGGCACCGCTTCGCTCTCTCCGATCGTGCACAGGGGCAGCTGCCGATCGACGGGCACTCCCTCGATCGTGAACTCGCCCTTCGCGTTTGCCATGACTCCGAAGGGTTTCGGGAGAAGCCTCGACACGAAAAACGGGCGTCGCGCGGTGGCGCGACGCCCATCCTGTCGTAACTCACTCACTCCCGGGGGAGTTCAGTTTCTTCCGCGGCTACTGTCTCGAGTAGTTGAGGACCAGGAAGCCGAGCAGTGCGACCATCACGATCAAGGTCGGTGCGCTCAGCATCCAATTCACGTCGAGACGCTTCGTCGCTCCTTCGATGGGACGCATCCCCGCGATCTGCTTTGGAATCCGATCGAGGAAAAGTCCACTGAAGTAGGTGCCCACGCGATCGATCGGTCCAAGGATTACGGCATTCGCCACACCCCACCCCTTGCGATAGAACCAGTCGGCATCGAGGTTCACCGACGGGATTTCGGGCGGGTAGATCTTCTTCAAGTAGAGCACGGTGAACGCGAGCGACGCGAAGAAGAGGATCTGCATCTGCTCTGCGATGTGCGCGAAGGTGTACTGGTGAACCGCCTCACTGAAGCTCAAGGGGAGCAGCTTGTAGAGGAACAGGAAGCCACCACAGCCGATCCCGACGCACATGAGCGCTGAGATTCCCATCGCGATGCGCATGTGCAGAGGCGCCTCTTCGCAACGGATCTTCGAGTCGTGCGCGAAGAATGCGAAGAACGGAATCTTGATTCCCGCGTGCTTGACCACGCCGGTCGAGGCGAGCAGCAACAGGAAGTAGACGACGGTCTCGTGGTGCCCCGCCGCGGAAACCATGATCAGTGACTTCGAGATGAAGCCAGAGAACAGGGGGAAGGCGCTGATCGACGCGGCGCCGATGACGCACAACCCGGTGGTCTGCGGCATCGACTTGTAGAGTCCGCCGAGTTCGTTCCCGCCGGTCTTGCCGGTGCGCAGCAGCACGGCTCCCATCGTCATGAAAAGGAGCCCCTTGAAGAACACGTCGTTGAACGCGTGGGCGACCGCTCCATTGACCCCGTAGGCATCACCGAGGCCGATCCCGACCACCATGAACCCGATCTGGTTGATCATGCTGTAGCTCAGGGTGCGGCGGAGGTCGTTCTCGATCACCGCGTAGATGATCGGGAAGATCGCCATCACTGCGCCGATCGTGATCAGCACTTCCGATCCCGCGAAGGTGCGCACCAGTGTGCAGATCGCGACCTTCGTCGTGAAGCCGGACAGGAACACCGCTCCGGTCGCGGTTCCTTCCGGGTAGCCATCGACGAGCCAGGTGTGGAGGAACGGGAAGGCGCATTTGATCCCGATCCCGATCAGGATCAGGATCGCTCCAAGCTCACCACTGGCGAGATCTGCGGTCAACGAGCCGAACCATCCGACCGTGAGATCGGCTCCGCCGTGAGATCGAATGGCGACCCCGGCGAGGATCAGAAGCCCGGAGATGATCTGCTGGACGAGGTAGCGTTGGCCTGCGGTGGTGGATCGCTCCGTCCGGCGCGCCCAGATGAAGAAGACGGAGCTGACCGCGAGGATTTCCCAACAGGCGAAGAGAGTCAGCCAGTCACCCGCGAACACCGCTCCGATGGCACTCGCCGGATAGAGCAGCGCTGGGACGGTCTGGAATTTGTCTTCGACCGTGAGCGAGAAGATCACGCAGACGATCAATGCGATGTGAAACAAGAGTCCGAACAGGAAGCTGAGCTTCGTCATCTCGGCGACCACCAACGAGAAGCCGAGGAAGTCGATCTTCTGTTCGAAGTTGTCCGGGAGCAGGAGCAGGTTGACGAGGCTGAGCACCGGGACGATCAGCATGAACGCCATCCGCGGCTTCCCGCGGAGGAACGCAACCATGAGGGCGCCGATCGCTGGGTAGAGCGCTGGGTGCGCCCCCCCCGGAAGCAGACTATCGATCATAGTAGTCCTCCCCTCGCATGAGGAAGGGGCGGGCGGCCCGTGCGGCGAGGACGATCACAGTGCAGCCGACGAATCCGTACACCGCGTAGAACGCGGGGACTTCCTCGAGCTCGTAGTGGCCGTGCCGCGCAAAGACGCCGACGACGATCACCACTGCGCACGCGCTGTAGAAGCCCTTGAGCAGCTTCTTCACGTTCTTGGGGTCATCGAGCCACCACTTCTTCTCCCCGGCGGGGGAGGCGGGGGCGGGAGCGGGGTCTGGTTTGGTTTCCATGTTCTCCTCGCTCTCAGTGCTCGAGCGCTTTGGCGGCTAAGGTTTGCAACATGCCGGGCCAGATGAAGAGCGCCAAGCAGCCCGCCGCGGTCACCATGATCGGGATCCGACAGAGGAGCGGAGCCTCGCCGTGATCGGCGTGGTGCTTCTTTTCATCCCCTTCCGGCGCCTTTTCTTTTCCGAAGAAGGCGACGATGGGGATCGGCAGTAGGTACGCGATGTTCAGGAGCGAGCTGACGAGAAGCACCACCATGAAGGCGATCCCCTCGCCGTCGAGAGTCCCGGGAGCGCCGAGAGTTCCCTGAACCATGAACCACTTGCTCCAAGCGCCACCGAAGGGGGGGAGCCCGATCGTCGAGAGGGCGCCGACCAGGAAGCAGAACATGGTGATCGGCATGCGTTTGCCGATCCCAGCGAGCTCGCTGACGTTCGACTTGTGGGCCGTCGCGTAGATCGCGCCCGCGCAGAAGAACAAAGTGATCTTGCCGAAGGCGTGCATGGCGATGTGCATCGAGCCGCCGGTGACGGAGGCTTCGGTCGCGAGCGCAGCGGCGAGCACGATGTAGCTCAGTTGTCCGATGGTCGAGTAAGCGAGCCGCGCTTTCAGGTTGTCCTTCGCCATGGCGAACAGGGACGCGAGGATGATCGTGACCGCAGCGAACCACGCGACGAGGTGACCCGCCCCGGTTTCTTGCATCAGGTCGAGTCCGAGAATGGCGATCGAGATCTTCAGAACGGTGAAGACTCCCGCCTTGACCACCGCGACCGCGTGCAGAAGCGCACTGACGGGGGTGGGGGCGACCATCGCGTTCGGGAGCCACATGTGGAATGGCATCAGCGCTGTTTTCCCGACCCCGAAGAAGAACAAGGTCGCGAGGACCATGACATGACCGGCAGACACGTTCTTATCCGCGAGAATGCCACCCGGCGTGAAGTCGAGGGTCCCTGCGATCAGCCACGTCCACACCATTGCAGCAAGGAAGAACAGGGTCGAAGTGCCGACCAATATCCCCAAGTAGATTCGCCCCGACCGGAATGCCGCGTCGGTGCGCGCATGTGTCACGAGGGGATAGGTCGAGAAGGTCATGACCTCGTAGAAGAGGAACAAGGTGAGCAGGTTCCCCGAGAACGCGATCCCGATCGCTGAGAAGATCGCGACGGCAAAACAGGTGTAGTACCGGGTCTGCCCTTCGCTGGTCGTCCCGTACAGCTTTCGCATGTAACCGATCGAGTAGATCGAGTTGAAGATCCACAGGAAGCTCGCGACCAGCGCGTAGATCAATCCGAGAGGCTCGACCGAAAGGGCGAGGGGCAGCTCGGGGGTGATCTGAATCAGCGTGACGTCGAGTGTCTTCCCGTCGAGAACCGGCCCGACCATCGAAGCGACCATCGCGAACAAGACCC
>CALEHF010000382.1 GCA_937876125.1 uncultured bacterium | reverse complement strand
TGACGGCATCATATCGTCGTGACGGGGGGTTCTCCGACAGCCTCCTAGGAGGCTGCGGTAAGAGCCTAAACGAACCACGAGGGACGCGCGGCTCGCGAGCCGCGCGTCCCTCGTTCGCATCTCCAGAAACAAGACAAGGGAAGAGCGGCTCACCCGGTTGACCGCGCATCCCTTGCTCGTGAGTCTGTTTTGATCGCTCCTCGTTACCGCAGCGGCTCGATCTCGAGCCGCTTCGTCGCGGTGTACTCGATCCGCGAGAGGCTTGAGGCCGCATCGGGAATAATCGCGTTGCGAATGATTCCCGATGAGTCCTGGTACCAGAGAACACCCGCGCCGCCGTGCCCGGTCACCCCGATGAGGTTTCCGTAGTGCATCGGCAAGTTGTATTGGACGCGGATCTCCGCCACTTTTTCGTCGGTGCGCGGCTTGCCGGTCGGATCGACACCGATCGAGATCCGATAGCTTTCGTGCATCGAGTGGGAGCTCCAAAGACCGGTGATCGCTTGCGCGATCGCTTGGCCTCCGCCGCCAAACGACAACCACCCCGCCGTGAGGCCGAGGGCGAAGACCAAAAACATTTTGTTGCGCATCGGTGCGCTCCTTCCGGGTTGATCTGCGCGTCGAGATCAGCGCGGAACCCGCTCAGTGTGCCGCACCTCGACGCAAGCTCTACTGTAGACCACAGGTACCCCCATTGCAGCCCACCTCGGAGAACGGTCAAAGGTGCCCGATCCGGGTAGCGGCCATTCGGGGCTCGTGTGAGAATACGCCCCGATCGGGGCGTCTCCCGGTCCGGCGCTGAGCGGCTCCACGCCGGCGACCGCTGGTCAGCCGCCGCTCGGCCCTGAGAGGATCGTCATGACCCAAATACGTCTCGTCGGCGCTGTTCTTGCGGTCGGTACCGCCCTTGCGCTCGGGTGCGGCGTCTCGCTCGAACAGTCGAGCTCACCGATCGCCTCGGCGGGGGGCCCAGACCCCACCGTCGGCGCACAGAAGAGGGAAGCAGTCGAGGTGACCTTCGCGTTTTGGAACCTCGAAAACTTGTTCGACACCCAGGACGACCCCAAGAACCCGGGAGACGACGAATACCTCCCCAATCGAGGGTGGGACCAGCCGCGCTACGAGAGAAAGCTCGAGCACTTAGCCGAAGCGGTCGCCAGCCTCGATGCCGATCTGCTCGGCGTGTGTGAGGTCGAGAACCAACGGGTCCTCGAAGATCTCATCGCTCAGCCGCGCCTCGCCGGGATGGGCTATTCGATCGCGCATCGAGACACCCCCGACAAGCGCGGCATCGACATGGGGCTTCTGTACCGCGCTCCGTTCACCGTCTCGGAGATTGAGCGCGCCATTCATCTGTGGGATATCGATCTCGGAGAGGGGATCCCGAAGACGCGGGGGATCCTCGAAGTCAACCTCGTCGCGCACGGCGAGCCGCTCGTCGTTCTCGTCAACCACTGGCCGAGCCGCTCGGGCGGCGAAGAGCGTTCGCGCTCCCATCGCGCTGCCGCCGCCGAGACCGCGAAGCGCATCGTGCACTCGCGCCTCGACGCCCTGAAGGCGACCGGGCGGGAAGGAGACCTACTCCTCATCGGCGACTTCAACGACGACCCCTACAACGTGTCCCTCGTCGACAACCTCGAAGCGGTGCGGGGAAAGTTCGCGCTCGGCGGAGAGCGCGGGGCGTATCGGCTCTTCAATCCGTCTTGGGCCTTCCTCGCGACCCCTGACCTCGGCACGCTCTACTACTCGTCGGGCTGGAACGCGTTCGACCAGGCGATCGTGTCCCGGGGCATGTTGGATGAAATCGGATTCTCGTTCGTCGAAGGATCACTCGCCATTCAAGGGGGCAGAGAGCTGCGCAATTTGAAGCACCCCGCGCACCCCCCCCGCTGGTTCCGGAAGTACAAGGGAAGCTGGGATGAGGGGTGGAGCGACCACTTTGCCATCCGGGGACAACTGCGGATTCATGCCGCAAAAGCGGAGTAGGGGGCGCATCCGCACGTCTGACGGGCGGGGCTCAGATGCGATCGATTCCTATTCTGTAGAATCTGAGACGGCTCGGAATGAAGGTCGAGCCAATTCCGTTGGCCGGGGGTCCACAAGACCCCGAGCAGTACCCGATCATCGAAGAACCAGATGTAAGGGACGGGTCTCCCGTGGGACGCTCTCACGGCCGCCTCTCTAGAAACCTGATCTCCAAGAAGGGAGCATGGAAACATGCCGAAACTCCTCCCCCTCCTCGCGCTCGCCGCGATTTTGATCCCCACAATCGCCGAAGGCGCCGACCGCATCGATGCGTACCCCCTCGACACCTGCGCAGTCGCGACGAAATCGAAGCTCGGTGGCATGGGTGATCCTGTCGTCAAAGTGATCGACGGCCGCGAGTTCCGCCTCTGCTGCGAGCGTTGCGTAGCCAAACTCGAAGCGGACCCCGCGAAGTTCGCCGCGAGCGTCGACGCGCGGATCATCGAAGCGCAAAAAGCGAGCTACCCCCTGACCACTTGTGTCGTCTCGGGAGAGCCCCTCGATGCAGATGCCGTCGACTTCGTGGTCGGCAACACCCTGCTGCGCACCTGCTGCAAAAACTGCGTGCGCAAAGTGCAGTCGAAGCCGGAGAACTACCTCGCCAAGCTCGATGAGGCGATCGTTGCGGCTCAAGCGAAAGAGTACCCCCTGACCACCTGCGCGGTCTCCGGTGAGGCGCTCGAAGGAAAGTCCATCGATGTCATCGTCGGCAACCGCCTGGTTCGCCTCTGCTGCAAGGGATGTAAGAAAGGCGTGAGCAAGGACCCCGCCGCTGTCCTCGCCGCCGTCGAGGCGGGGTGGAGTGCGAAGAGCAAGGGCGCCGAGAAAAAGGGTGCCCCAGAGAAGGCCGGACTCGAGAAAGCCGGACTCAAGAAAGCCGGACTCAAAAAAGCGGAGCCGCCCCAGAAGAGCGGCTAGCTCGCCCCCACTCGGCCGACTGAACGCAGAACGGGAGATCCTCCGTCCGGAGGGTCTCCCGTTTTGCATCCTGGGAAGTCCCAGACCACCCGAGCCACGGCTCTTGCCCCCTCCGCCGCTCTCACACCTTCTGGGCCCAAGACCGTGACCACTCGCCTGACCCCCGGGGCCAGCGCTCAGGAAACCGCTCGGAAACCCAAGGGAACGGATGTGCTCCGGCGCGATCTGCGTACAATCTCGGCCGGGTCCGAAGTCCGGCCCCGCCAGAAAGGCATTTCCCATGAGTCATGAACGCATCGAAAACGCTCTCGAGCTCCTTCTCCAGGGGTTCGAAGAGCTGCAGGGCGAGATCGAACAATCGGTCCTCGGCCGCGTCGTCGAAGAGGCGGACCCGGGTCCTCCTCCGAGTGAAGAAGAGCTCGACCAGATGGACGAAAAGTTCTTCACGAAGGTCCAGTCTTCGGTGACCAAGCTCTCCGAAAGTGGTCGCTGCGAAGCGGGGGATCTCCTCGCGATGATCAGCGTGATCGCAGAGGCGCTCGAAGAGCTCGCTCCCGAGCTGTTCGAGGAAGAGGAAGAAGAAGAAGAAGAAGAAGAAGTCGAGAGCAAGGATTAGTCCCTCCGTCTCTCGGTGGCGCAGCCGCGCCATACCGAAGCAAAGAATAAGGAGCCCGTGGGAAGTCACTCTCCCGCCGGCTCCTTTTTCATCGGTTCGGTCTCGCCGGAGTTTTGGAGCAACTGCCCGAGCCTCCGCTCCAGCTCCTCGATTCGGCGCAATTGCTCGAGGAGCGCTTCGCCAAGCTGTTCGATCTTTCGATCCTGATACGCGAGCCGCATTTCGAGCTCGATCGACTGATCACTCATAGGCCCCCTCCCGATCTCACTCTATCTCCGCGGCGAGCAGATGACGTAGTGGAACAGATCCTTCTCGCCATCCTCTGAGTACCCCCAGTGCTCGTACCACTCGTGCAGGCGTAGCTCGAAACCCATCCGATCGGTCAAGGCGACGATGGCATCACGCGATGGAAACCATCGGCTCTGACCATCGCAGTTGATCCAGACATCAGGGCGGTAGAGCGGGACACCCTGGCCATCCCAGATGCTTCCCTCACCTTTGATCCCGAACGCGAACAATCCGAGCCCCGGTTCGAGGAGCAACTTCACGCGGTGGAAGATCTCGCGCAACTCCTCCGATGAGAAGTAGTGCAGGCTCGAGTAGCTGTAGACCAACCCGATCCCGTGCCCTTGTCGTCCCGCCAGGTCGCTGAGGAACGACGAGAAATCTCCCGCGCGTGTTTCGAGGGAAAGCGTGGGACGTTGCTCGCGCACCGGCGCCGCACGCTGCCCGAGCAGCGAGAGCGCTTCAGGGCTGAGGTCGGTCCCGACATAGCCGGCGACTCGGTCATGTCCGAGAAATCCAAGCGCGTCATTCCCGATCCCGCACCCAAGTTCGAGGACCTTGATGGAGTCGAGTTCGAGATCGGGGAAGCGCAGCGCGCGATCGTTTACGTGTTGCAAAATCTTCCACACGAACGGGTTCGGTTCGCGCGGGCGGAAGAACCCGTAAGCGAGCCCCGGCTCGGCGTAGAGCTGCCCGAAGTCGAAATCTGTCGAGCAAAGGAATCGCATCAAGCCGGCGGTTTCACGCGACTGTCCCTGCTTCAGAAGCCGGTGGGCGAGCCCGAACACGAACGCTCCGACCGAGAGCGACTCCCCCTCTTGGTGCTTTGCGAGCCAGAGCAAGGTCGAGAGGTCTCCCCGGCGATCGGCGAGCCACTCGGGGGCGAGTTCGAGGAGACGCAGAGCGTGCGAGCCGAGGCGCTCCTGCGCCAGGGCAGCCCCCTTTTCGAGGCACTCCTCGAGGGACGGCGCCGACTCGTGCACCGCCTCCCCCTCCGGGGGCAGAAGGCCGATCGAGCGTCCGTCGCAGATCAGCGAATGCAGACTTGCGTCGGGATCGGCGAAGTGCGCATCGACAAAAAGGTCGCGTCTTCGCGTGTAATCTTGGGACATCGGAGGGCCTCGTTTCTCTCCGACTTCCGTCGGTTCTCAGGCAGAGTTCTGAAGAGAGCCGTTCTGACGACGATCCGCCCATTCTCCCCCGAATGGAACGGGCATTGCCAACCATCTTCTTCTGAGCGCCGCGAGATCGTCAACTTTCGGGGCGTCGAGCCATTTCAAGGTCGCCACCGGTTCTCGGCGAGCCTCGCTTCGCGGGACGCGCGCGGAACTTCCTTCGACCTCCGAAAGGGGGAGATCATGTACAGCGATAGGGAAGAGAACGAACGCCCACTCGAGTCACGAAGGCATGGACGAGAGATCGAACCGAAGGACTTATCTGAGGAGCGGGCGGAGTGGCCCCAGTACTCCTCCACAGTCCCACCGCTGACTTCTCCGATGGAACCGCCCACGGACTCGCCCACGGAGATGATTCTGGACCGCGCTCCCGCGAGAACCGGACTCCTGCCACTGCCGACCTTCCCGCGCAACTCCGCACCGTACCTCTTCGACGATGGTACCGGAGCCGGCCCCTCTATGGTCGACTTCGAGGGTCAGGTCGAGCGCCACGCCAAGCGACTCAAGCACCTGGAAATCGAGCGTCTCATCTGGGTTTCCGACAACTGCTCAGAGTGGCCGATCCTCGAGCTTGCTGCGTACCGCGCGAGGGTAGTGCTCATCCCGATCGATTCCTCCGCAACTTGGGAGCACCTCGATCACTTGATCAACGTCACCGGTTCGGATGCGATTCTCACCGCCGATCCCGATCGTATCGAGGCTCAACTCGGCGGCGGGGAACCGCTCCCGCCAACGTGGAACTGCCGCGGCTGGCGCATCCCACCGCGCGGACGCGTCCCCGCCATCCCCGCCGAGACCGCACGGATCACGTTTACCCGCGGCGTGACCGGTCCACCGCGCGGCGTCTGTCACAGCCTCGATCAGATCTGGGCGGGGGCACGGGTCCTCCACCAAGCACTCAAGACCAGCCGTTACGACGCCCACCTCGCGCTCATGTCTCTCGCCGATCTGGGAGTCGCACAGTGGACGATGCTCGATCCCCTGATCAGCGGCGGGAACTCGATCCTACCGCCACTCGCGCCGTTGGGACTCGCGCCGGGGATGGTGCCTGATTCCCAGGCGATCCACACGCTCATCAGCGAGTGCGAGCCGACCACGCTGATCATGACGCCACAGATTCTCGAGGCGTGGCTCGGTGTGCTTCCCCCCTATCGGCCTGTGAAGTTCTCTCGCCTCCGCACGGTCGTGGTGGTCGGCGCTCCGATCTCCCGGCCAGTGCGTCGGCACGCGAAAGAGATCGGCCTCCCGATCCACGAGGGATACGGCCTGCGCGAATGCGGAGCCCTGATCGCCATGAACACAGCTCGCGAGCAACTCGATGGCTCTGTCGGAAGACCGCTCGACGCCTACACGGTTCGCATCGCGAGCGACGGCGAGCTGTGGGTGAAGGGGCCAAGCTCCCTCGGCACTCTCGGGCTCGAGGGGTTCGCCCCGGCGGGAGTCGAGTGCCCGACCGGCGACATCGCCTTTATCGATGCGGCTGGGTTTCTTTCGCTCCAGGGGCGCAAGAAGAGCAGGATCATCACGAAAGCGGGGCGAAAACTCTGCCCTGAGTGGATCGAAGATGCGCTTCGCTCTCAGTCAGCGATCGAAGACGCTTTCGTCTTCGGCCACGACAAGCCACGCCTCTCCGCAGCCCTTGTCCCGCGGGCCGGGCATGAGGCAGAGGTCGGCCGTGCCTTCGAACGGGTGAATCAGGGGCTCCCCGAGTCTGCACGGATCGGCTCCTGGTACCTTCTCGCGGAACCCCTCTCCTACGAGGCGAGAACTCTCACGGCAGCGGGACATCCGAATCGCGATGAGATCTACGCGCGGGCGCACCAGCACCTGTATGAGGATCCACGGCCGGAGTCAGGCCGCACGCCCTAATGGGCAGCATTCCAAAAGGGCAGCATTCCAAAAGGAATGGGGCGAGGCGCGCCGCTCGGCACACCCCGCCCCCACCTGTTCAGATCCCAAATCAAACCGCCTACGGGCATGAACCCAGCGCGCACTCGATCAAGTCTTCGGTCGGGTCGATCCCGCAGGTTTCGAAGGGTGCCGCCGGCGGGCTCCCCCCACTGAATATGTACGCGACCACGGTGATCGCATCAGAGAGCTCGATGGCCCCGTCGTCGTTCGCATCCAAACTGTCGGCACAGGAGCCTTCCGAGCCCGAACTGAACAGGTAGATCAGAATGAAGATCCCGTCGGCGATGTCGATCAGATCGTCACCATTCGAATCTCCGCGGATGAAGAGCGCCTGGCAATCATCGGGAATACCATCGGAGTCAATGTCGAGACTCGTTCCCGCGAGGACGTCGCAGTCGTCAGGCACGCCGTTCTCGTTGCAGTCGCTGCTCGTACCATCCGCGATATCGCACGCGTCGGGGAAGCCATTGGCGTTGCAATCCTCACCGGCGTCGACAGTGATCGTCTGGGTCGCGGTCGCTTCGTTCCCGCCCGCGTCCGTCGCGGTCCACGTCACAACAGTGACGCCGGCAGGGTAGTTACCACTTGCGTCGTCTGTTCCGGTGAAGTCGTTCGTTACCGAATCGACGCCGCAGCGATCGACGACGGAGGGCGCCGGCACAGTGACCAACGCTCCGCACGCGACGGAATCGAGGGGCGCAAAAATATCGGCGCTCGGAACGAGCTCGGGCGCCTCCTGGTCGCTGACCGACACCGTGAAGCTCTCGGTAGTCGAGTTCCCAGCAGCATCGGTCGCGGTGAAGTCGACCGTCGTCACACCGACCGGGAACGACGAGCCGGAGGCGTGACTACTTTCGACTGTGAGGACGGCGCAGTTATCGTTCGCCGTCGGAGTAGCAAACGCGACGACCGCGGTGCACGCCAATGGGTCAGTCCCAATGGCCACAGCGGTCGGCAGGTTGGTCAATTGAGGCGCTTCCGCATCCACGACCGTCACGGTGAAGGTCGTGGTCGCCACTCCCCCCGAAGTGTCGGTGGCCGTGAGGGTGACGGTTGTGGAACCGACCGGGAAGCTCGAGCCGGAGGGGGGCGACGCCTCGACCGCTAGGGCGCCACAGTTGTCCGAGGCGAGAGCCCCGGTCCAGGTCGCGGTGCCGGAGCAGAGCCCCGGGTCGTTATCGACGATCACTTCCGCGGGCACCGAGGTGAACACAGGGTTCTCGAGATCGACCACCGTCACGGTAAAGGTTGCCGGCGTTTGGGTTCCTGAGGCGTCGGTCGCGGTGTAGGTCACCGTCGTCGTCCCGACAGTGAAGAACGATCCGCTCGGAATATCCGCGGAGACCGAAACATTGGCGCAATTGTCGAGTGCAGTCGGCTCGCTCCAGAGAGCGGTCGCTCCGCACACTCCCGGCTCGTTCGACAAGCTGATGTTCGTCGGCATACCTGTGAGTACCGGCGCCTCAGTATCCTCGACGGTCACCGAGAAGCTCGCCTCACCGATGTTTCCGGCTGCATCGGTCGCGGAGTAGGTAACGACGGTTGTCCCCAGGGGGAACAGATCGCCGGGAACCGCGTCACCGGAACTCTGAGTCACCCCGCAAGGATCGCTCGCCGTCGGCTCGGTCCACGGGACCGTCGCTGCGCATTGACCCGGAGCATTCGAGGCGACGATGTCCGTCGGAACACCGCTCCACGATGGGGCTTCGGTATCGGTCACGGTGACCGTGAAGCTCGCGGTCGCCGTATTGCCCGAAGGGTCGCTGACGCTGTAGTCCACTTGCGTCACACCCACCGGGAACAGAGCGCCCGGAAGTGCGCTCTCGGTGAAACCCGAAACTCCGCACGGATCCGAAGGAACGGGCGGCAGCCAAGTCGCGACCGCCCCGCACACTCCGGTCTCACTCGGGAGAATCAGATCTACCGGGGGGTCAGAGAGAGTCGGCGGCTCGTTGTCGATCACCGTCACAGTGAAGCTCTCGCTCACGCTGTTCCCCACCGCATCGGTCGCGGTGTAGGTCACTACCGTGGCGCCGATCGCGAGAAGCGCGCGCGGCGGGAGATTGCTGGTGAGAGTCACGCCGAGGCAGTTGTCGCTCGCAGTCGGCTCAGCCCAAGAGAGCGTTGCCCCGCACGCACCGAGGTCAGTGTTGAGAGTGAGGTCGGTCGGCGTACCGGTGAGGCTCGGGTTCTCACTGTCGGCCACCGTCACGTCGAAGCTGCCAGAGACCGAGTTCCCCGTGGCGTCGGCCGCGGTGTAGGCCACCGTCGTTGTACCGATGGGGAACAGGTCGCCACTGGTTGCGTCGCCGCTCAAAGTGACCAAAGGACAGTTGTCGGTCGCGGTTGGCTCTCTCCAGAAGACTTGTGCACCACAGACCCCGGGGTCGTTGCTCACACTCTGACTTCCAGGGAGCCCGGCGAGCTGCGGGTTCTCGGTGTCGTCGACCGTCACATTGAAGCTCGTCGAGATCGCATTGCCGGAAGCGTCGGTCGCCGTGTAGGTGACCGTGGTCGTGCCGATCGGGAACAGAGTGCCCGGGACGGCGCTCGCTGTGAGAGCCTCGCCTGGACAGTTATCGCTCGAGGTCGGAGCGATCCACGAAGCGATCGCTCCGCAGACGCCGGGGTCGTTGGGCAGTTGGATGTCGCCGGAATTCCCGGCGATCTGAGGGTCTTCCAAATCGAGCACGGTAATCGTGAAACTGTCGATCGTCGCGTTGCCGCTCGGGTCGAGAGTCGTGATCTCTACCAGAGTGTCACCGACCGGGAACAAACCTCCCGAGGGGTGGCTCGAACTGATCGACAGCACGCTGCAGTTGTCATTCGCCACTGGCAGTGCGAACGACGCCAGCTGAGCGCAGCTGCCCAGCTGAGCACTGAGAAGCTGGTCGGTCGGAGCCCCAACGGTAGTCGGCGCCTCGAGATCCCGCACGGTCACGGTGAATGTCCCCGCCGTCCCGTTGCCATAGATATCCGTCGCAATGTAGGTGACCGTGGTGACTCCGACGAGGAAGAACTCTCCCGAAGTCCGGCTCTGGCTGGTTGAAGCAATCTGGCAGTTGTCCTCGATGATCGGATCGGCCCAGCTGAACGAGGCGCCACAGAGACCCGGCTCCGCAGTTACGATGGTGGGACCCGGGAGTCCAGTGATCGTCGGCCCAGTGGCATCGACGGTGACGCCAGCATTCACATCGCAAGTGTCGAGAATGCCGTTCGCATTGCAGTCGAGAGCACCGTTCGCGAAATCGCACTCGTCGGGGACAGTGTTGCCGTCGCAGTCTCCGCTCGACCCCGCGAGGAGATCGCAGGCATCGAGGATCCCGTTTGCATTGCAGTCGGGTGCGCCCGCGACGAAGTCGCACTCATCGGGAATCGTGTTGCCGTCGCAGTCTTCGCTCAGGGCCGTTGCGATGTCACACTCGTCGAGTGTTCCGGTCCCGTTACAGTCCTGGCTCGTTCCGGCGACGATATCGCAAGAATCCGGGACTTCGTTCCCGTTACAGTCGGCGACATCACCCTGGGCAATCGCGCAATCGTCGAGCGCACCGTCGAGATCGCAATCCTGGCTGAAGCCTGACGTGAGATCACAGCTGTCGGGAATCCCGTTGCCATTACAGTCCGGTGCGAGGGCGAGCGCGACGTCACAAGAATCGGGAATGCCGTTTTCATTGCAGTCGAGCGCCGAGCCGAGCGCGATATCGCACTGGTCCGGAGTTCCACTGTTATCACAGTCGGAATCGCAGTCGTCGGGAACGCTGTTCAAGTTGCAGTCCGGAGCCCCCGCGAGGATGTCGCAGGTGTCGAGAACGCCATTCGCATTGCAATCGGTTTCGATTCCGAGGGCCAGTTCGCAGCTGTCGGGGATTCCGTCAAGGTCGCAATCCGCAACGGTACCGGCGGCGATGTCGCAGCTATCAGGCACGCCGTTGAGGTTGCAGTCCGGTGCGATTCCCACGTTGATGTCGCAAATGTCTTCAATGCCGTTCAGGTTGCAGTCGAGTGGATTGGCAACCCAGAGCACAAACATTCCCGGCACGCCGCGGGCGCCGACGATGGCGGTACGAGTCGACATCGACACGGCACTGCCGAAGCGGTCACCGACCAGAGTACTGGCCGGGACCCGCGATTCCCGCAGCGTCCAGCTGCCACCGTCACGATCGAAGATGTGGGCGAGCCCGGAGTTCGCGTTGGCACGGTTGTCTCCGACCATCAGGGCATCCTGGTGAAGGGAAATCTGTTCGCCAAACACATCTGGCGCCGTCGGGGAGGACACGATCGCCTCAGGAGACCAGGCCAGGGCGGCCTGGGAGAGGATATGCACCCCGCCGGCGTTGTTGTCGCGGCCAGGGGCTCCGACCGCAACGCGCGTCCCGCTCACCGAGACCGCTTCTCCGAAGTGCTCATTCTGTTGCTCGGAGGGAGAAATGATGCGCGCAATCAGCAACCAAACTCCCGAGACGTTCTGGTAGGCGTAGATCGTTCCCGAGTTGTTGAGGGCGAGACCTTGCTCGCTGGGTGCTCCGACGAAGGCGCGGGGGCCGTCGATCGAAACCGAGAAGCCGAAGAGGTCACCATCGAGGAGCACCGCTGGCGTCAGATCGAGAGTGGGGACCCATTGAATGCCGTCGAAGGAGTAGATGAGCGCGCGCCCGCCGCCGAGGCCGCCGACTCCTTGGGGAGCTCCGATGACGAGATTCGAACCCGAGAGGGAAACCGAACCACCGAAGAGGTCATCCGCCGCCGGAACTGAAGCACTGAGCTTCTGAAAGATGGTCCAAGTTCCCGCGACTTTTCTGTAGAGGTACACCGCTCCCGCGGCCTCCTGGACAGAGATGTTCGCACCGGGGGCGCCGACTGCGAGCCATTCGCCGTCGACATCGACTGCGGACCCGAAGAGGTCGTTCGGGCTGGCGTCTGGCGCAAGGAGGAAGTTCGCTTCAATCCAGCGAGTGCCGACGCGGCGGTGGACCACCGCGGCTCCAGAGTCGATTCCGGCATTCACTGGGTTCGGAAAGCCGGAGACCGCGCTCTCGCCGTCGGTTGCGACTGCTGTTCCCGCGCCTCCGCCGATCCCAGAGGCCACAGACAGCGGAGTGTCCGCCGCTGGCTCGCAGGTATCGGGAATACCATTGAGGTTGCAATCGATGACCGCGTTGAGTGCGATGTCGCACTCGTCAGGCACGCCGTTCGTGTTGCAATCGTCGCTCGTTCCGAACGCGATGTCACAAAAGTCCAAAACGCCGTTGGCGTTGCAATCGACGGTCGGCTCGCACTGTGCAAACGCACAGTCGGCCCCACCTACGCAGGCCGCCATAGCGACGACGAGACAAAGAATCCGTGCACGGATCCCCATAACACACCCTCCCTCGAGTCGAGCACGCATGTGACCACCCGAGACATGAGCACGACTCACATCCGAAGCAGCCAAGAAGCGTCTCGGAATCGGGCTTCAGTTGCCCGGCACGATCTGCGTAGCTCCACCCGCTTGCAGCGGCCCCCTGGAGCGGCAGAACGAGAAACCATCCAAATAACACATTGAGTTGCAGCGAAGAACCCACCGATTATAGAGGAGGATCGAGTGTCGGCAACCATCGTAACAGTGAGTTTCAAAAGCCCCGGTCAGGCTTTCAGAGCGTTCGCGCAGAGCGCTGAGTACCTGACCAACATGACTCTCTCGCGAACCGAACTAACTCACCTTTGATCTTCTCGAGCGGTCGCAGTGAGAGGTTTGAGCGAGAGCGCCGGCTCGAGGTGCGTGCGACTCCCCTTCGACTCCCCTTCGACTCCCCTTCGACTCCCCTCCGGGCGCGGGAGCGCGCCCGGGCAGCTTCGAACGAAAAGAACGCGCGCCCGAGTCCGCATGGACCCGAGCGCGCGTTGGCAGTTACCGATCGTTCGTGATCGATTCAGAGCTTACGGGCAGGAGTTGTAGATCTCGCACCCGATCGAGATTCCGTCGCCGTCGATTCCACAACCGGGGAACGGCGAGGCCGGACCCGGCTCGTTGAGGAACAGGTGACGGAGCAGACCGATCGGATCCGCCAGGTTCACGGAGTTGTCGTCGTTCACGTCCGCTGCGTCGAGGCAGCCCGGCGGAACGTTCGTACCCGTGAGGTACTGGAGGAGGAAGATCGCGTCAGTGAACCCGACGTCGCCCGAGTCGTTCACGTCGCCGCGCAGGAAGACCGGCTCACACTCGTCGGGGATCGCGTTCCCGTTGGTGTCGAGGCTGGTCTCGTTCGCGAGGTCGCAATCGTCCGGGATCCCGTTCTCGTTGCAGTCGACTTCGCACTCGTCCGGGATACCGTTCGAGTTGCAGTCGATGCTGAAGCCGGAAGCCAGGTCGCAGACGTCAGGGATCTCGTTGCCGTTGCAATCCGTCTCGTCGACGGTGATCGTCACGTCCTGCGTCGCGGAGGTCGAATGGCCGTGGATATCGGTGACGGTCCAGGTGATCGTCGTCGTACCACGCTCGTAGATTCCACTCGCGTCGCTGGTGCCGGTCACGTCGTTGGTCAGGCTCAGAACCGCGCAGTTGTCGCCGGTCGCCGGCGTCGTCACGGTGACGTTCGCGAAGCAAACCGCTTCCTCAGCCGGCAGGACCATGTCCGCTGCCACGGCGATCGCCGGGGCCTCGGTGTCCTCGATCGTCACCGTGAAGGTGGCCGAGAACTGGTTTCCGGTCGGGTCGGTCGCAGTGTACGTGACCAGCGTGGAACCGACCGGGAAGAGATCGCCCGGCTGGTGGCTGCTGATCAAGGACGCCACTTCGCAGTTGTCGGTCGCAATCGGAGCGGCCCAGGCGACCAGCTTGCCGCAGACGCCACTGTCGTTCGGCATGGTCATGTCCGCGGGGACGTTGGCGAGCGCCGGCACCTGCGTATCAATGATCGTGATCGTGAAGCTTGCGGTGGTCGTGTTCCCCGACGTGTCCGTCGCGGTGTAGATCACCTCGTGAGCACCGAGCAAGAAGGTCTGGCCCGACGCGTGGGTGCCGAGGAGATCCTCGACTTCGCAGTTGTCGCTGGCGGTCGGAGCGGTCCAAGTGACCGTGGCGGAGCAAACACCCGCCTCGGCGTTGACGGTCATGTTGGCCGGGGTACCCGCGATCACCGGAGCCTCGTCGTCGGTCACCGTAATGGTGAAGGACGCGCTGACTTCGTTTCCGTTCACGTCGGTGAGCGTGTAGGTCACCTCGGTAGTTCCGGTCTCGAAGAAGTCAGCCGACGCGTGCGTCGAAGTCAGGGTGTCGATACCACAGTTGTCAGAGCCGGTCGGAGCGGTCCAAGTCGCGACCGCGCCGCAGTCACCCGCGTCGTTCGTGAGCGTCTGGCTCGTCGGCATTCCGGCCAACTCCGGCAGCTCTTGATCGAGCACGGTGATCGTGAAGCTCTCGCTCGTCGCGTTGCCGTGGTTGTCGGTGGCAGCGTAGGTCACCTGCGTCTGGCCGACCGGGAACGCTTCACCGGAATCGTGGTCGCTCGTGAGCTGGGCGACGTCGCAGTTGTCCTCGGC
>CALEHF010000381.1 GCA_937876125.1 uncultured bacterium | reverse complement strand
AACCGTGAAGCAGGTTGAAGGTGCGACCAGTCAGAATCGTGGTCTCTGATTTAGAGCAGGGTAGACGATCGCGGAATCGGCGCCAGAGTTAGAGCCCCCTAATCTGTGAGCGCGAGCCCTTCGTGGCACCAAGGGCACTTCGTCGGTTCGTGGATTTTGATCTCAAATTTCGCCAGCGTATGGAGGGGAAGCCCCTCCTCCGCCGCCCATCGAGCGGGGATCTCACCGAGGGTCGCCAAGCTCCCGATCGCGATCGGTTGCGCCCCGAGCGCCCGGAGCGAGTTCAGCGTTCCCCGCACCGCGGACCCCGCATTGATGACATCGTTGACGATGACCACCGGGGCGCCCCGAAGAGTCTCGTGGAGCGGTTTGGGGATCGGGTACTCGACCGGGAAAAGAGCATGCGCAGCTTGCCCGGGCTTTTCCAACCGCTCTGCATAGGTGAACGCAACATCGAGGTGTCTCGCCACCGCCATCGCGATGAACGCACCTTCGACCAAGGGGCCGCAGATGACCGCGCCCGCCGAACGGTGCGGCTCGATGGCGGGCGCGAGTCGTTCCGCGAGCGCGGCTGCCAGGAGTTCGACCTTCCGAGGGAAGAGACAGAGCTTTTCCAGGTCGAGCCACAAGTTCCCATGGTGCCCCGACTCAAATCGAAAGTGTCCTTCGCGTCGCCTGAGCAGCTCGGCAACTTGGTCCTGCATGCCTTAGCAGCCGCCAGAGACGTCGCAGCCGAGGGAGTCTCCCGGTGTGGGGTCATCCCCGCAATTGATCGGCTCGGGAAGGGTCTGAGACCCGAACAGGCTGTTCAAGACGAAGATCGCATCCGCGATGTTCAGGCCGCCATCGTCATTGCCGTCGCAGGCATCTTCGCAGGTGATGGTGATCGGGTTCACCCCGGGAAAGAGATGCCCCAGGAGCGCGATGGCATCGGCGATGTTACGCGCCCCATCGGAGTTGCAGTCTGCGCGCTCGAATGCGCCGGCCATCCCGACCCCGCCAGGGGTCACCACAGGGGTCAGGGCGAGAAAGTCAGCGGAAACTTCGAGGGCGACGGGGGGATTTCCCAACCCTCCCTCGAGGGTGACGTTGAGATTGTTGGAACTCGGGGCCGCCGGAATCTGAAACGAGAGACGCACGATCTCGAGCTGGCTCCCGACGGGGAGAACGTAGAGGGGAGCAGCGAGATCGGCGTCGACGATGGCGATCACAGATCCGAACTGCGTCCCACCGAAGGGGATCGACGAATCGAAGAAGCTCGGGCCGACGGTGCAACCGATCGACAGGAGCGCAAGGCCCGGGTCGATCGAAGTGAGCACGTACTCCGAACTCGAATGACTCGCGGAGAAGGAGAACGCCTGAACGGGGAGGTCTGAATCGAGGAGGACCGGCACGACCGCCGTGGACCCTGGAATTCCGGCCACCGTGCCGACGCGAAGGTACACGCCCCCGGTGGGAGGTGGCGGGGGAGCGGCAGTGATCGCGATCGACACGTTGGGCCCGACGGCGAGTCCGGTGGAAGTCGGAAGATCGACTTCGATGGGTACGCCCAGGTCATCCCGAAACATGATCACTGTGGTTGCGCACCCCGCCGGGAGCACCGATGCGTTGTAGACGACATCGACGAGCGAATGGAGACCGGCTGGCAATTGAGAGGTTAGGAGCGTCGAGAAGACGCAATCGACGGTGAAGCCGGTCCCTAGGACGGGGTTGAGATCGACGAGGAACTGATCGGGACCCGCACCACCGTTGAGTGCGGCGAGTGTCGCGTTCTCGGTGGCCGAGACGAGGGTGAGATCTGCCGAATCGTGCCCGACGCCGAACCGGAACCCCTCGAACGCGTTGGAAGAGTCCAGGGTGACGGTGGCATCGAAGGAGGATCCCATCACCGGTGGCGTCTGGATCGACAACCCGAGAGCGCCGGCCACCGCCCCCAACAAGAAGGTCCCGTCGACTGTCGTCGGCGAGACGGTCCCCGGGGTCCCCGCCACACCGATACTGATCGCGATCGGTGGAACGCCCGCCAAGCAGAAAGCGAGCGCGGACGAGCCAGGGACGGTCGAGGAAGAGAACGTCGTCCGAGTGAGTTCGAAGCTCGGGCTCGGGGGGATCGACGCCATGCCGAGGAAATCAACGACACAACCGAGAGTGTAGAAGTTGGGGCCGAAGTTCGTCGCGAAAAAGTCAGGCCCGGTTCCCCCCTGCAGAGCAGCCATGTCGACGCCTTGCGCGATCGACTGTGCGGTGATCACGGCGGAGTCGAAACAGACCCCGAAGGACACGCTCCCGACGCTGTTCCCCTGACTCGAGTCGAGAACAACACTCGTCTCGGCAGTCGAGCCGGGGTTTGCCACGACGCTTTCGGCGATAAGGATGTACGGCGCCGCTTGCCCCTCGCACGGAAATGCGGGCAGGATCAGTGCAGAGAGAAGAGCTCCCAGAAAGCAGCTCCGCAAAGTTTGGGTGTGCATGATGGCGCTGCCTTTCTAGGGACAAATCGGGCTTTGGGCACAAGGCAGTGGGGAGAGGATCAACCCCGGCCCGCACGTAGGGAAGGGAAGTGCGATCGCTTGCCCCGGTGTGAAGAGCGCTTGGAACAAGGAGACAACATCGGCGATGTCGCGCGCTCCATCCGCGTTGACGTCACCGCCACGCGGGCATCCTCCAGCGGGGTGAATTCCGAGCAGCCGCCCGAACAAAACCACCGCATCGGTGACAGAGACGGAGCCATCTTCGTTGGTATCACCGCGGATGTAATCGACGGTTCCCACGACTCCACCGACGACGATCTCACCATCGATCCCGCCCGCAATGATGGTTGTGCCTCCGACGACAACGGTGTTCGTGGTCCCCCCGATCTGGCAAAAGACCAGCGGGACGCTGCCGCTCGATGTCGTAATGAAGATCTGATAGTCGACATCGAGAATCTGGCTCGCCGGACTTGGCGGCAGCAAGACCACGCCGAGGAGATCGAACACCATCCCGGCCGTGAAGCCATCCACCATGAGATCTGTTGCGAAGAAGCCGGGGCCGCTTCCCCCGTTCATGTTTGCTGCGGTCGCGCCTGGCGTCACCGCCACCGGTTCTACGGTTCCTCCGATGTTGCAAACCGCTACTGTGAGCGCCGCCAGCGAGACTCCGGCCGAGGAATCGAGCAGAATCTCGACCGAGGCGATGGTCCCCGAGGTTCCAGCGACACTCGGGGAGTAGAAAGTGTAGGCGCTCTGCGCAAGCGCCAGCGTCGGCACCGCCGAGAGAGTCAGCGCGACGATGGCACTGAACACCGGACGGGAAATCCGACAGCCCCCTCGCGCCTGATTCGGAGCTGGAGATCGCGCTCCTCGAGAAGCGATCGAGAACTTCATGGGCTCACCTTTCAGGGGCAGAGCCAGCCCACAGACCGACAGCTCACGGTGATGCCGCGGCCGGAGCTGACTGCACCCGGCTCTTCCTTTGGGGACGAAGGGAGTGGAGCCCGCGCCGAGCGAGATCGTCACGCGTCCCAGACGTGGAATCGCTCGGTCCCTGGCAATGATAGAGGGCCGAAGGGCACCTTCCAGAGGAAACACCGCGCCTGGCCCGACACCCTCTTCGGTGCCGGGCCGGGGCCCTGCTTTCGGTCGATGAGGCCTTGCTCGCTCAGCAGCCGCCAGAAACGTCACACCCGAGTGCGTCTCCCATCGTCGGGTCTTCCCCACAGGTGGTCGGTTCCGGAAGAATTTGCGAGCCGAACAGCGAGTTCAGAAGGAAGATCGCATCCGCGATGTTCAAGCCCCCATCGTCGTTGCCGTCGCAGGCGTCTTCACAGGTGATCACGATCGGAGTCGTCCCCGGGAAGAGGAACCCGAGGAGCGTGATCGCATCGGCGATGTTCACGGATCCGTCAGAGTTGCACTCTCCGCGTTGGAATCCTCCCCCGAGTACGATGCCTCCCGGAACGGTCGCGGGCGCGATTTCCAAGTATTCGGCGGTGACTTCGAGTGCGATCGGCGGGGTGCCGAGACCGTCGACCAGCGCGATGTCGAGAAAGTTGCTGCTCGGAGCCGCGGGGATCTGATAAGTGAGCCGCACGATTTCGAGCTCACTTGCCACCGGGAGCACGTACGTCGGCATTGCCAAATCGATATCGATCGCTGCGATGACCGAACCGAGCTGAGTCCCGCCCCCAGGGATCTGAGCGTTGAAGAAGCTCGGCCCCACGTTGCAGCCGATCGCGAGGAGAGCGAGACCGGGCTCGATCGCGGTGAGCAAGTAATCTGCGCTCGAGTGGCTCGCGGAGAAGGAGAATCCCTGCACCGGTACGTCGGCGTCCAAGAAGACGGGGACCGCAACCGACCCACCGACTTGCCCGGTGACGTTCGCGACTCTCAACGTTACGCCCCCGGTGGCCGGAACGAGGGGGATCGAGGCGATCGCGACCGCGAGGTCGTTCCCCACCACGAGTTCGGTCGCGTTCGGCAGGTCGATCTCGAGCGGCACGCCGAGATCATCGCGGAACGTGAACAACGCTTCGCTACACGCCGTCGAGAGCACAGCGGCGTCATACACGATCGTCGCGATGGGAGTCGTCCCGGCGGGCAAGGTGATGTTCAAGTTCGTCGAGAAGATGCAATCGACCGTGATCCCCGCCCCGGCTAGGGGAGCCAGATCGACGAGGTACTGATCGGGACCGTTGCCGCCGTTCAGAGCGTCGAGTTGAGGGGTTTGCGTGACCGAGAGCGGAGTGACTTGCACGGCATCGTGCCCGAGCCCGAAGCGAAATCCCTCGAACGCGTTCGACGCAGTCAAGGTGACGGTCGCATCGAACGCATTCCCCATCACCGGGGCGGCGGGAACATCGAGCGCCAACACTCCAAAGAGGTTCGCGACCACTACCGTTCCCCCCACGACGGCGGCAGGGGTCTGGATGCCAGTTCCAGTCTCGATGATGACGACCGCGACCGGCGGCAACCCCGCCGCGCAGGGGACGATCGTCGAAGTTCCGACCGCGGGTGCGGCGAGCATCGTGGTTCGGGTCAGTTCGTAGTTCGAACTGGGAGGGAGCACGGCGAAGTTCAGGACGTCGATGACGCAACCCACATTGAAGTAGCCGGGCCCCGTGTCGAAGATGAAGATTTCGGGGGGCCCGTCGAAACGAACCGTGGCGAGATCGCTTCCGGCCGCGACCGATTGGGCCGTCATCAGAGCGTCGTCAAAACAAACCGAGAAGGAGAACGCGCCGATGCCAGTTCCTTGGCTCGAATCGAGAAAGACCTTCACCTCGAAGGTGCCGCCCGAGCTCGCGACGACGCTCTCAGCCGTGTAGGTGTAGATCGGCGACGCCTGCCCCAGAGCGGGAAGCGCGGCCAGCGCAAAGAGGAAGAGCGCGGTGACCGTCCTCGTAATGTGGCAAAGATTTATGCCCGTGCGACCGTGACGCGTTGAGTTGACATTCATGTTTGCGCGTCCTTTCTACGGACAAATAGGGGTGGGAGAACATGCGAGGCCGGTGGGGACCGTGCTCGTGCCGCAGGCGGGGAACGGCGGCGTGATCGCTGCACCGGGGATGAAGAGTGCACTCAAGAGAGACACGACATCCGCGATGTCACGGGTGCCATCTGCATTCACATCGCCGCTTTGGGGGCAGAGCCCGTCGGGGACCGCACCGAGCAGCCTTCCAAAGAGGACGATCGCGTCGGTGATCGAGACCGAACCATCCTCGCTCACGTCTCCACGGATGAACTCGACCGTCTGGGGGACTCCGCTCACGACGATTTCGCCATCGATCGTGGTCGGCGAGGCGCTGTTGAGTCCCTCGACGACATCGTTCGACACTCCCTGGAAGACGCAAAAAGTGAGCGGTACATTGACGCCTGAGATCGCAAACGAAATCTGATAGTCGACCTGAAGCAGCTCTGCGACTGCAGTGGGGGGGAGGGGTAGGGCTCCCGCGAGACTGAAAATAATCCCCGATGAGAAGCCGTTGGGTGCGAGATCATTGACGATGAACTCTGGGCCAAGCCCGCCGTTCATGCTCGCGAGGGTGAGGCCCAAATCCACGGTGATCGGTTCCACTGTTCCGGCGACGTTGCAGACGGCGATCGACACCGCAATCAGATTCATCCCGTTCGACGAATCGAGATCAAATCGCACCTGCACGAGGTCTCCCGGAGCTCCGAACGAGGTCGGAGAGGAGAGAATGTAGTTGGGCTGTTGCGCAAGAGTGACGATCGGAATCGCGAGCAACAAGAGGGCTATTGCGCCGGTGGCTCGGATTGCTTGGATTGCGCGGGCGACGCGGGATCGCCGGGGCCGAAGATCGAGGGGCAGCTTTGAAACTGTGCCCCCAGCGGAGAGACAGGGAGAGAGCCTCATGGGCCCACCTTCCATCTGAGGCGGGTGGACTCGAGTCTGGGAGGTGAGGGGGAAGAGAGCGGAGGGGTTCGCGTCTCGTACAGAGCCCCGCGCTCGCCACGCTCGCGCCCGACCGATCGGGCGCCCTCGCCTCCAAAACCGGGATCACCCGCCGGAGTTCACCGCTGGCGAACCAGGTCGTCGATCACCTCCTCAGGGCGATCGACGAGACGCCGTACCTGCCAGTCCGACGAAACGAGCTGGCGCGCGGCGCGCTCGAAGCGGTGCGAGAACAAGACGATGGAATGGGAGCCCGAAACGAGAAGGAGTGACACCAACCGAGCGTCACCACCTTTCGATCCGCAGGCGATCGTACCCGATTCCACCTGCTGGACCAGTTACTTTCGTGACCAGGGGGCGGGCGGTGTGCACAGCGAGTGCCGGCCTCTCGCACCAGCTGCGTCTGGAGCTTCCCCGGGAGCCGCTTCGATTGCTTCAGCTCGTCGTCTTGTCGGTCTCGAGGGGGCGCACCGAAGGAATGAGGCAGTCGACGGCGCGCTCACCGAGGCGCACGCCGACCTCTTCTTCTTCGTCCACGACTCTTGCTTGGGGGTAGCGTTCGAAGCGTGCGCGGTGAATGTGATAGCGAGCGCGCACGACGACCAGCACTTCCGGCCGGAGACGAGTGATCGTCTGGAGGACCAGCTCCGCCGCGGTTGGATCGGGAAGGGTCACGACGACCAATTCCAGAATGCCGAGATCGGCGTGCTCGAGAACTTCAGCGTGACTCGCGTCTCCTACTGTGCCCTCGTACCCGAGCTCGCGGGCCCTGACGACACTGTCGGAGTTCAAGTCGAGCACTCGGACTCGCTTTCCAGATCGTGCGATTTCCTCCGCAGCGCGCTGACCCGAGGGGCCGAACCCGACCAACAACACCTCGGCGCTCTCTGACCCCTCGACGACATCCGAATCGAGAACTCCGCGGCGCAGGATCCATCGCTCGATCGGCCGGCCGAACACCACGAGATAGGGAGTGATCAGGAGGCTGAGCAAGATCACCGAGACGAGGTAGGGCTCGGTCTCGGAGGAAACCACCGGGCCCTTACCCAACTCCATCAACAGAAAACTGAACTCGCCAATCTGGGCGAGGGCAAGCCCGCTCGCGATGCCATTCTTCCAGTGCCCGGTGATGACCTTGACGATCCAGGCGACGATGGCGGCCTTCGCCAAAACAAGCGCGGCGAGCAACCCGAGCACTTCGAAGAGATGCTCCGCGATCCAGGCTGGGTTCGCGAGCATCCCGACCGATCCGAAAAACAGAGTGAGCAGCAGCGTCTTCAGAGCTCCGATATCGCTCCGTACCTGCACCGCGAACGGCGATCCGGCGAGCACGATCCCGGCGATGAAAGCTCCGAGCGCAGGAGAAACCCCCACCGCGTGAGCCCCGGTGGCGGCGCCCAGCCCCGCGACGACCGCCAGCAATAGCGAGAGCTCGCGGTTGCCGGAGACCACCCGCGATCCGAGCAGCCAAGGAGCCACAAAGCGGAGGACCAACCAGAGGCCAATGCCGAATCCCAGAGCTCCGAAGATCACCGTGAACGGACCGGTTCCAGCAGCTTGGGTCTCCGGATCGAGTGCGAGGAACTCGACGGTGAACGCGAGTGGGATCACCGCGGCGTCTTGGACAAGCAACACCCCGAGTGCGTTCCTGCCCGGTCCGCTGTCGAGTTGCGAGCGGTCGGTGAGGATGCGAAGCACGCACGCCGTACTGGAAAGAGACAGGATCAGGCCCATCCCGGTGGCCTCACGCCAGCCGAGACCGAGCGCCGATCCGGCCGCGTAGCCGACCACTGCGGTCAAGATCACTTGGAGGAGACCGAGCAGCCCGGCGGAGCGGAGTTGCGCGAGGCGGCTGCGTGAGAACTCGAGACCGATACTGAAGAGCAGGAGTGAGACCCCCAGTTCGGCGAGCATTTGGACTTCTTCGCCGGAATCGACGATGTCGAGGCCGTGCGGTCCGAGCAGCATTCCTGCGAGGAGGAACCCCACCACTGCGCTTTGCCGCACGCGCTCGAGTAGCGTCCCGAGTACCAATGCGCCGACCAGGAGGACCAGGATGTCGAAGAGAGCGTTCCAGATTTCCACGCTTCTCTTCCTTCTTCTATGAGGCGTTGCTGGGGCAGAACTCTACATTTAGCCAGAAAACACGCGCGCAGCTCACGCTTCCTTCGGTCGCGGAGTTTCTGACTCTCGACGACACGCGCGCATCGCGCAGGTGAACGCCCCTCCGACGATGAGGCCGACCACCATCAGTCCCTGCGGCAGATTCCACGCGTCGGGATCGACCGTGACCACCATCGTCTCGAGCAAGGACTGTACAGCGAGAGCGGCCAAAAGGCTCAGGAAGCTGCGGTCGAGGGCAACGAGGAAGGTCGCCATCATCACAGAGCGCATCGCGATGTCGAGAGAACCGATCTCGCTCGCGGTCGAAAACTCCATCTGCAGAATGCCGAGGACGAACAGGACCGCGAACCCCACCCACCGACGCCGAGTGAGCATCAACCCGAGCGCGAACAAGAATGCGACGATCAAAGTGATGAACGTCGCGTCCGTGAAGATCCAAAACATCTGACCCAAGACCTGACGGGCCGACCCGAGGATGGCCTCGTCCACCCCGAGGGGAGCGGGGGGCGCCACCGCGATACGCGCGGCGAGGACCCAGTGGGCCCGGGCCAGGAGCGCCATCGTGACCCCGCACACGATCCCGACCAGGATGTCACGGGCGACGATGGGGTCTCCGCGACCGCGGCCGCGGAGGAGCCGCGTCCAAGAGACGAGCATCTGGGGCCGATAGCGCCGGACCGTCGGTTCGATGGCGAGATAGAGCGCCCACGCGAAGCATGCATTGAAGAGTGCAGACGACAGAGCGCGGACGAACAACTCTCGTTCGACCCCGAGATTCAAGGTGTGGTGGGCCCGGAGCAGCCACGCGACGAGATGCGATCCCAAAAGAAAAACCGCGAGTCGGAACGCGCCGGCGCGATCGCCGCGGCCGGCGCGCAAGTTCGCGATCCCAAACCACGCTCCTGCGAACAGCGTGAACAGAAAAAGCCCTAATCCGAGTGCGCCGGTATCTTTTCCGCGCCAGGAGCCCGGCAGAGGAGCATCGCCGCGCGGGGTGCCGACAGGCCAGATCTCATCGACGTTCACTGCGATGATTCGATCTTGCCACGCCGCGGCCTCGATCGTCGTCTTGACCCCGGGAAGGCTAGGATGCGGGCCGCTCCAGGCGCGTCGCGCGTCGAAGCGCGTCGAGGGAAGCCGGTTCGGGTCGACTCCCTCGAGTTGATCGACCTCGAACCCGCATGCGGCGAGGACCTTCTCCCACGGCGGATCGGCGAAGACGACCTCTTTCTGAGGGTCGCGACGGCCGATGGGGACCGCGGAGAACTGCATCAATCTTCGGGAAGAGGCGGAGAGCACGAGGGACACCATCCCCGGGACCAGCGGGGGAGGGTCTGAGTGCGTGACGCGGCCGTCCGTGCGAATTCGCGCGACGAGGCTCTCCGGGCTCGATCGGAGCCAGAACTGCATCGCCGAGGCAGCCGGGTCGGAGAGGGGGGCCCAGCGATCCGGTGCGATATCCTCGCGTTCGATGAAGGAGATCAAACTCCCTCGCGGCATGAAGCCGCGCGCGGTATCGGCGATCACCTCGTCGTGGCCGAGATCGCGGATCACTTCGAGCGCGACGAACTCGAGCGCATCCGGTGTGACCGTGAGAGGAGCGATCTCGGTGATGCGTACGGTTCGATCGAGGAGGATCACAGTCGTGAGCGCCACCAGGACAAGGGCGAACAGGGACATCCCCGCGCGGTGAGAAACGCACCCCGCGCCGCCAGCAGCCGCGACCAGCTCGGGGGATGGGGTTTCGCCGGCGGCCAGCGCTCTTAGGAGCGGATCGCCGCCGGGAAGCAGGATCGAAACCTCGGTCGCGTTCTGGGGGCGCAGTGCGGGGTCGGGATCGAGGGCTCTCGTGACCGCCGTCGCAATCTCGGGGTCGAGAGTGGTCGAAGTCGAGAGACTGACGGTTCCTTGCCGATGGTGCCAACTTCGGATTTCGGCGAAGGTCTTCCCTTCGATCGCACGGCGCCCGGTGAAAAGCTCGTGAAGCACGAGACCGAGGGCGTAGACATCGCTCGTGACCGTGGCGTGCCCGCCATCGATCACTTCAGGAGCCATATACAACGGTGTCCCCGCGAACTCTCCGTCGCTCGCCACCTGCTCGACGAGCGCGGCAATCCCGAAGTCGTTGATCTTCACCCCCCCGCGCCCATCGATCATGATGTTGGCAGGCTTGAGGTCACGGTGGAGAACCCCCCGACTGTGGGCTGCGGCGAGTCCCGCACAGAGTTGGCGGGCGATCTCCACCCCCTTGTCCTCCGGGAGCCGCCCGATCCGACGCAGGAGCGACGCGAGGTCCTCCCCGTCGATGTACTCCATCGAAATGCAGGTCTCCCCTTCGACCTCGACCAGGTCGTGGACCCGGCAGACGTTCGGGTGGCTCACTTGTCGCGTCACCCGAACCTCCTCGAGGAGCCGCTGGCGCGCCGAGGGATCGCTCGCCCACTCAGGGGGAAGAAACTTCAGCGCGACCGACTCGCCGAGTCGTAGGTCATCCGCGCGATACACCTCGCCCATCCCACCGCGCCCCAGAAGGGAGACGATGCGGTATCGATCTCCGATGAGTTGCCCGGATGCAAAGCGGGAGAGCTGCGCTGATGATGGGGGTGGGGTGCCGGCGCTCGATGACGAGCCGCGGTGGCTCGCGCGATCAGAGGGCGTGTCACCTCTCGCGCCAGACCGGCCAGGGGAGGGGGGCGGCGCCGCCAAGGTTTCTGGGGTGACCTTTTCTGGCGAGACTCTTTCCGGGATGACACGGCGCCCCGGCGAGGAAGAGGGGAGATCGACGGTGCGATCCGGGTCGTGGGAGGGGACCTCCACCCCGCATCCGGGGCAGAAGAGGTCGGTGGCGGAGAGCGCGCGATCGCATTTCCGACACACCCCCATCACGCTGCTCCTCGCGGTTCGTCATCTCCGCCATACGCGCCGGTTCGAAGCGTTCTGGCCGATAATCCTCACCTTGCACCCTACTCCGATCGGTCGGCGGCGAAAAGGGAAGCTGGCGAGTGCGGAGGGACTGCTTGGCATCGCGCCTCGGGATCGACAAGATGGCCCCCCGCGGCGAAGGGCAATCCAAAGACAGCTGGAGTGCGGAAGTACTCGCATGCCGATCGGGTTTCGCAATGAGCATCCAAAGTCGAGAACTCACGCGCGCGTTTCCCACGCTCTCACCGGGGTACTGGCCCCTCGACGCACTCTTGTCGTGGCACGAGCACGCGGTCAGAGCGCGAGACGACGAGAATCATCCCGCCCACGCGCATCCGCTCGGCCACACGATCCTTGGACGGGTGGTGACCTCCGAACTGAGTCTGCGAGGAGTGCGGACCGACGAGCTGGCACATCTCCGGATCGACGCGCCGCCGACGTGGCCTCGTGTCTCGACTCCAGTGCTCACCGAGGAGTGGCAAAAAATCGCGAGCGAAGGGGGTGGGCGGATTCCACCGGCAAAACGGGTCACCGACCTGTGGGCGCAGCACAAGTACTCGTTGATGGCGCGCGACCCGAACCGTGGCAGAGAGATCGGAGCGGCGCTCGGTGCGCAAGACCCGACCCTCACCATCGAAACCCTGCTCCCCGAGCTGGTCACGATGCTCCGCACGCCGCCGGGAGAGGGAACCCTCCGCGATGCGGTGATGCACATGTGGGGATACGTGGTGCCGACCGCGCGCGCACGCGGCCTGACCGCAGATTTTGCCAACGTGCCGACGACGGTCGCGCGGATCGCGGAGATCGCCCTCGAGGACCCGGCCAGCTACCTCGCGAATTCCACGGCGCTGACAGATTTGGCGGTGTGGGGGAACGGGACCTCCTGAGGTGAGTCGGGTGGACCGGGAGGTCTTGTCCAGACTCTCCTCGACCGTCCAACGCGCCGCGGGTCGGACGTCCGCTCCCACGCTACCCTTCCCGAAAGTTACTCAACGCCTCCCGCGCAGGAACGCCCCACGCCCGGCGTCTTCCGCGACGCTGGCCGCGATCCTCCACGTCGGAGGACCCGATGTTTCCCACTCCACGTCTTCTTTCCCCGACTCCGTTCACCCGCTCGCATCCCGGATGCGACCCTCGCTGCTTCATCCCAGCGCTGGTTCTCCTCCTCACGGTTTCCACCTTTGCCAGCGCGACGCCCGGGAGCACCACTCCGTGCACCACTGGGCGGATCCACGGCCCCGCGCCCTCGGCTCGCGTCGGGTCGAGTGTCGTGTGCGATGACACGCACTTCGCCGTCGGAGTCCCCGGCCTCGACACCGTGTGGATCGGCACCATCGATGGCAGCGGGGGCGGGTCGATTTTCGCGGTGCTCACCGGACCGGCGGGGTCGCGATTCGGAAGCGCCATCGCGACCCTCGACGGTGAGTGGTTCATCGGTGCCCCCCGCGAGCTCCCCGCCGGCACCGTGCACCGCTACCTCTTGGAACCGCAACCGACGCTCCTCGAAGTGCTGCACCCGCTTCTCGCCACTCCCGGGGCGCGGGCGGGGTCCGCTCTCGCGGCCGCCGGCGATCTCCTCGTCGCCGGCGCTCCTCTCCACGGCACGCCGAGCGCCCCGAGCGGCGCCGCGTTCTGTTTCCGCCACACACCCTCCGGTTGGGTTGCGCTCCCTCCGCTCTTTCCCCCCGACGGCCATCGCGAGGGGGGCTTCGGAGAAGCGGTCGCGACCGACGGCCTTCACCTCGCGGTCGGTGCCCCCCGCGCCCCGGGGGCCGAGCCCGAAAGCGGGTCGGTCGCGATCTTCCGACTTCTCCCCACCAACCTCTGTGCGCCGCTGGCGCTGGCCATCGATCCCCAAGGCGTGAACGACGACGGTTTCGGAGCAGCCCTCGCCTTCGGTGGAGGCGGGTTTGCGACGGGGGGCGGTTCCGGATCCGATCTCGCCATCGGCATTCCCCATCGCACCCCCGCGGGCTCGTTGACGCCGGGGGGCGGAGTGGTGCACCTCGTCTCCGGAAACGGGATTGCGTCGTGGCCGGTCCCCTTGCCGAGTGCAGTGCCCGTTCTGTTCGCCGATCACACCTTGAGTCGCGCTGTTCCTCCCGGTTCTCCCTCCATCTCCGCAGCCGGCTTCGGAGGCGCATTGGTGTTCGGGGGCGATCGTTTGTGGGTCGGATCTCCGGCGGACTCGAGTCTCGCGCCGCTGGCGGGCTCGATCACCGGATTCGACCGCACCGGCCCCGCGATCGACAGTTGGGTCGAAGCAGAGACCATCTCGAGCTCCGTTCCCGCCGCCGGCGCCGATTTCGGGCGGGCGATCGCACTCTCTGACTCGACCCTGAATCCGAGCGACACCGCGCTCCTCGTCGGACTCCCCGGCGATCCGCTCGGCTGCGGCGGGGCCTTCGGCTGCGACGCGGGCGCATTCGAGCTCTTCGCCACCACCGTCGGAGCCGATTGCGATCAGGACGGTACGCCGGACCCCTGCGCGATCTATGTCGACCCCAGCCTCGATCTCGACGGCGACGGAAGGCTCGACCGCTGCCAGTTTCGGCGGGGAGACGTTGATGAGAGCGGCGGGCTCAACCTCGCCGATCCGATCACCTGGCTCGTCGCTTTGGCTTCCGCCGGCACCATCCCGATCGGTGGCGCGTGCCCGGCGGCGTGGAACTCGAACGGCGACGACTCCCTCGATCTCGCCGACCCGATCTATCTCCTCTCCTACTTGTTCAGCTCCGGAAGCGCGCCGCCGCTCCCCTTTCCGGGGTGCGGGACAGGGCCCGGGGCCGAACCGTTCCTCTGCTCGACCGAGTGCACTCCGTGAGGACCCTTCGAGGAGCTTTGATACGCGGAGCGCTCCGTGCCAAGATGCGCCGTGATGGAAAAGCTCCCCGCCCCCCACGATCCTCTCGCCGACATCGAACGTGCCCTCGGAGCGCATGGGGTCGAGCCCGATGCGCGCGCGGTCTACAACGTCCGAGCGCTCATCGAGCACCTGAGAGTTGCCACTGGCAACCGCCCCGTCCCCGAGGTCCTCCTGGCCGGACTCGAAGCGGCGGCGGACCGCGCCCTCGCCCTCAATGGCCTCGAACGCGTCGCGACGTCACTCGCCGAGACGGGTTCGGTCGCGAGGCTCGCGAAGGAGGCGCTCCGCCGGCGCCTCTTCCTCCTGTGCGGGGCGGGAGAACCGTTCGCTGCGCACGTCGTCCCCTGTCTCGCCGACCTCGAAGATTCAGATTTTCCGGTGGGCGCGACCGGCGCGCTCGCACCCTTCGTGGTTCCCGAGGGGGAGGTCCATGTACGCGGACGCGCGCTCGCGCGGTGGCATCGACGCGAACTGCTTCGCATCTGTCTCGCCGAACTTGAAGGCCACCTCGAGGTCGAACGCACCGCCGAAGCGCTCACGTTGCTCGCCGACCGAACGGTCGAGGGCGCGTTCGAGATCGCGGGGGGGCACAAATGCAAGATGGCGGTGATCGCCCTCGGCAAGTGGGGAGGAAACGAGCTCAACTACTCGAGCGACATCGACTTCTTCTTCATCCGGGATGACGAAGAGGACTTGAGCCGCGCAGAGACGGTTTCACGCGGCGTGCTCCGACTTCTCGCCGGCTATGGAGGGCTCCCGCACCTGTACCGCACCGACCTGCGCTTGCGCCCCGGCGGCCCGACCGGCCCGCTGGTCCCTTCGATCTCTCGTGCGCGCGCAGCGTTTCGCACTCCGCACCCCGATCAGGGGGAAGCGGAGGCCCCTCCGCATCAACCAGGGGGCGGCGACACGTGGGAGCGGATCGTCTTCATCCGAGCGCGGCCGGTGATCGATGCGACCCGGGGTCTCTCTCGCTTGATCGAGGAGATCGAAGCTTTCGTCTACGAGCGTCCTTTCGATCTCGACGAGATCAGGAAGCTCAAGGGGTACAAGAACGTCCTCGAATCGAGCCCGGCGGGGCGCGATGAAGAACGGCGTGAGCTGAAGGTCGGGTGGGGGGGGATCCGCGACGTCGAGTACCTCGTGCAGTTTCTGCAACTCCTCCACGGTCAGGTGTATCGATCGATCCGCGGTGGGAACGTGTTTCAAGCACTCCGTCGCCTCGGGCGCATCGGTGCCCTCACCGCCACCGAAACGTCATTCCTCCTCGAGGGATACCGATTCTTGCGCCGAGTCGAACACCACCTGATGCTCCGCCACCGTCGTCAGAGCTTTCAACTGCCGGAAGAGGAGGGTCCGCGCGCCGCCCTGGCCCGCGCGGCGGGATGGGGGACGTGGTCGCGTTTTCTGGAGGAACTCGATCGTCGCCGCGACGGCATCCGGGCGATCCTCGAACGGATGTTCCACCAGCTCTTCTCGGGGTACGAGTTTGCGGAGAACGAGGAGGAGCGCTTCGGCGAAGTGCACATCGTCTTGGCGTTTCGCCCGCGGCCGGAAGTGATCGAACAAGTCTTCGCGCCGCTACGATTTCGCGACCCACAGAAGGCGTACACCCTCCTCCGGCGGCTGGCGTACCCGCGCAAGAAGGAGCTCCGCTCGCCGCGTGCACGCCACTACCTCGCGCACCTATTCCCGAAACTCCTCGACGCCATCGGCCGCACTCCCGACCCCGACCAGGCGGCGCTGATGTTCACGAGCTGCATCGAGACCCTCGGCGCCCCTGCGACCTTCTACCAGCTTCTTGCCGAGCGTCCCGAGACCTGCCACCTGTTCGTCGATCTGTTCGGGCGGAGCCGTTTCATCTCGGAGCTGCTCCTCAATCACCCCGGCACGCTCGACGAAATCATCGACTGCCTGCGCACCGGCTCGCGGATCAGTGAAGATGGGCTGATCGACGAATTGCGCGAGACTCTTCTCGTCGTCCCCCCAGAGCAAGCCGGGGCCGCGCTCCACGAGTTTCGGGCGCTTCATACCGTCGAAGTGGCCATCCTCGACCTTGGCGGAAAAGTTCCGTTGCTCGGAATTCTCCGGCGCCTTTCCGCAATCGCGCGCGCAACCCTGCGCGTCCTCGATGAGCGTGCGCTCGTTTCGGTGACCGAGCGTTGGGGGCCCCTGATGTCCATCGATGGCGAGACCCCGCCGCGCCACACGATCCTCGCACTCGGTCGTCTCGGCGGAAACGAGATCGGGTACGCCTCCGATATCGATCTCATCCTCATCTACGACGGCCGCGGTGAAACGAAAGATGGCATCCCGGAGAGCGAGTTCTTCACGCAGCTTCTTCAGAAAGTCATCCACGACCTCGGCAACCCGGGTGCCGGCGGGCCGCTCTATCCCGTCGACCTCCGATTGCGTCCGCACGGTTCGGGAGGAGCGCTCGTGCATTCGTTCCGAGAGTTCCAGAGCTATTTTCTCGGCCCGAACTCTCAAGTATGGGAGCACCAGGCGCTCACCCGCTGCTCATGGGCGGCCGGAAGCATCGGCCTCGCAGAGGAAGTCATCGCGTTCGCGCGCGAGAACCTGGGGCGCGACCTCGAGCGCGAAGAAGTGATCGCTCAGCTCCTCGAGATGCACAGTCGTCGAGTGCGCGAGGCGAGCGCCCCCGGCTTCCAATTGAAGACCGGTCCCGGCGGCATTCTCGACATCGAGTTCTTGGTGCAATCGCTGATCGTTCTCCACGGCAGGCAGGTGGACGGTCTGTGGGAGCCGAACACTGCGGCGGCGATCGGGCTCCTCGCGGCGAAGGGGCTCTTGCCTCCGGCGGAGGCGGCGACCCTTTCGAACGCGTACCTCTTCTTCCGCCTCGTCGAGAACCGTCTCGGCATGTTGCACCGCTCAAGCGTGCGGATCGTCGGAACCGACGACGCCTCTCTCCGCGATCTCGCCATCCGGATCGGGTACGTGGCGGTGGAGGGGGTCGAGCCCCAGGAGACCCTGCTCGAAGAGTTGCGCTTCCTCACCGGGGAGGTGCGCAAGATCTTTTTGACTCGGTACTCGTGAGAGCGAGTCCCTGTTCCCGTCCTCCAGACTGAAGGTTTGAGGGAATTGGACGTGAACCGACGCCAACGGAGTCTGTACTCAAGACTCGCTCCCCGTCGAACCGCAAGTAACGAACGGAGAGAAGCGATGGCCTACGAAATCTCTAGAGTCGACTACTTCTATGCGACTCTGCCCGATCAGCCCGGCGAGGCGTACCAGGTCTTGTCGATTCTCCGCGAGCTGGGTGTCAACTTGCTGGCATTCGCCGCCGTTCCCATCGGGCCGAATCGCACGCAGCTCACTCTCTTCCCCGAAGGCTCGCTCGAGATGATCGCGGAGGCGCGGAAGGCCGACCTCGTTCTGGACGGGCCCCACCACGCGCTCCTCGTTCGGGGAGATGATGAAGCGGGGGCACTGGCGCGAATCCACCAGAAGCTCGACAAGGCTGGGGTCTGCGTCTTCGCCTCCACCGGTGTCGCGGACGGATCCGGCTGCTTCAGCTACGTTTTGTATGTGCGCCCTGACGACTTCGAACGCGCCTCCGTCAGCCTCGGAGTCTGAGGGACGCTGGAGAGAATCGTCGGCGACGAGGCGCAACGCCGGCGCCGCGGTAATGCTCTGCCCAGAAGAGATTCCGTCGTCTCGACCATGCCGCTATCATCGGGACGTTCTCCAGGAGGAACTCCCGCGGAGTCTTCCGAACCACCGGCGCCCCCTCACCAATGAAGTCGTAAGGGTATGGGAACCCCTCCCACGACTGGCTGCGCAATTGCTTTCCTCTCACACAGTCTCAGAGAGAGGAGTCGCCATGGATCGCATCACAGTGCTCTTGATCGTCGGTCTTCTAACCTTCTTGAGCGGCTGCGGCAGCGTGATTCGCGCGAAGGACAGTGATGTCTTCTTCCCCGAGTTTCGGGTCGTGACCGCCGTCGGCGAGGGATCGCGATTCTCGAAAACGACGGAGCAGTCCTCCCCGGGCCCGACCGGAGATCGTCGCCATGACGCAGCGGGTCGCCCGGAACGAACCGTGGAAGCACCCGAGCCGAGACAGTTCGTCATCTTCGAAGTATCGAGAGCTTCCGGATCCGAGACCGATCGGTCTACTGGAGGCGCCGAGAAGACGGACTTCGACCTCACACGATTCCACCTGGCGTACGAGACGCAGTACGGCAACCATCCGCAGTTCCGTTCCTTCACCCAGATCGGGATCTACGCTGCCGATGTCGATGCGGTCGAGGAGCAAATTGTCGGCTTCCCGAGTCGCGATGCGGCGAGGTTCGTCGGCTTCGGGCTCTCCGTAGGAATCGGTACGCGCAGCGAACTCTTCGAGAACTTCGAGTTCGAGTGGCTCGCTTCGCTCGGTCTGGGATCGGCTTCGATGACAACCGTGCAAGCCGAGCTCCACTACACGATCGCCGATAGCGTGAGACTCCGAGGTGGTTACCGGACTTGGTGGCTCGGCAGCAACGAGGAGGAGCGAACCGACTTGCGCTGGACCGGCCCCTTTGCCGGGATCGAGCTTCGGTTCTGACAGGGAGCGTGAGTGAGGGGTTGATTTGGGTAACTGGCGGGCGCTGTGCGGTATGCCTTCATGATCACACATCCTCCCCGGACTTTGGGCTTCGAAGCGGTCCCGCGGAACCGCTGTCCGTCCGGTTGTGGTCTGTCGTCTGATTCGGATCGTGAACTTGGCGCCTTTCCCATTCGCTCCGAGTAAGGGTGTGAACTGTCTGGCTGGCTGGGCGGGCGCCGAGGCGACATGGGGCGCTCGAATTCCTCCAGTGATTGATGCGGGGCGAGCGATAAAGATTACGGTTGTATGACAGTGTCCTACTCCCCGAAATCATGGTTGCCTCTAGCGCTTGAATCGGTGGAGGAAGTCGACAGCCGAGGGGGGGCTTGTTCTCGCCGAGGTCAGCTGTGCAGGGGGAGCCGGGCGCGCACCGGTCGGTGTCAGCCGAGAACGCGTGAGCCTGAAGGCGATTCGACACCCACGCCCTTCAGGGAGCGCTGTCCTTTGAGTCGCTGTCTTTCGGATCGCAGTCCACGTGGCAGATATCGGTCTCCAGCTCGACTTCGATCGTGCTATGAAACTCACCCTTCAACGCGATGGCGGTGCGCACTGATCGCTTGATGCTCGCGGGTTCCGCGTCCTCGGGCACCACGATGTGACAAGAGAGAACGTGGTGCTCTCCATCCAGAGACCACACGTGGAGGTCGTGCGCATCCAGGACTCCCTCGACCGCCAAGAGAGCTTGCCTGAACTCATTGAGGTCGATGCCCGGGGGCACTTGCTGGAGGAACAGGCGCAGGGTGGAGGAGAGGCGTCGCGTCACGTTCCAAAGGACGAACAACGCAATTCCGATCGCGAGCGCCGGATCGATCCACGTCCACTTGAAGATCATGATCAAGATGGAGCCGACCAGAACCGCCGCCCAACCCATGACGTCTTCGACCAGGTGCCACTTCAGCATCTGTTCGTTCTGGGTGAGACCTTTGGAGAGTTTCCAGGCAGCGTAGCCGTTGACCGCCAACCCGAAGATCGCGATCCCGAGCATGGCGAGGCCGTGCGGCTCCCGCGGCTCCGCGAAGCGCTGGATCGCCTGGGTAACGATGTAAACAGAACCACCGAGCAGCACCGCGCCGGTGATGAGTGCGGAGAGAGCCGACAGTCGGCGATAGCCGTAACTGTATTGGCGGTCCGGTGCTTTGTGGGCGTAGCGCTCGAGCGCGAGCGCGGCGCCCAGACTCATGGTGTCTCCGAGGTCATGGACGGCATCGGCGACGATCGCGACGCTCCCCACCAACACGCCACCGACCGCCTCGATCACCGTGAACCCGAGGTTCAGGAAGAACGCGGTTCGAATGCGAGCGGTGCTCGCGTGAGGGTGGTGGTGTGCGCTCATGAGCGAGTGTCCCTGAGTCAGCTTCGCGTTCCCGATTTTACAGTGAGCGCCGACGCGATGGACTACTGCTCCTCTTTGCGATCTTCGCGACCGAAGAGTTCCAGCGTCTCCTCGATTTGGGAGCGGGACCAGCCTTGGCCAGCGGGTACCGCGCGGAACCTGTATCTGCCAGGGGGGACCCACTCGATCGACATCTTGTTCTTCGCGGGGATCGCCAGGTCCTCGTTCGCGATGACCTGGACCTTCTGCCGCCCTTGCCCTTCGAAGTAGAGAGTGCGCGACGCACGGCGGAACATCGTTCGGTGGCTGAGGACTCGGTAGAGGCCTCCTTTGAAATCAACGTTGCCCCAGGCCCGCGCTTCGTCGATCGGCATTCCCATCCCGCCCGGAGTCTTCTCGCCTTCGCGGAGGCCGGAGAACCCCACAAGGAGGTTGTTGGCACTCAGGGTGAACTCGTCGGGGTTCTTCGGGTCGTCTGGGACTGCGTCTGAGAGGTGCACCGTCGCTTGAAGGACCTCGATGAAGAGCGCTTCGATCCGATCGAGCCGTCCCGGGACGAGCGTGGTCGGGCGCACGAGGAGGATCTCCCGCGCGATCAGCTCGCTGCGGCGTTGCTTCCCGCGGTAGAGGGTTTGCACTCCCTGGCCGCTCGGGGAGTAGATACGGAGCCGCTCGGTCCGCGCATCCCATTCGGCGGTGTCGCCATGAAGCTCGATCTCACTCTGCGGCTGGATCAACGAGACCTTGCCACCTGCGACGATGCGATCGAGTTCGAGGCGCTCTTCCGTACCCTCGAGGCGGAAGTGCGCCACGAGGGAGCCCGCGCGGATGTCCCAGGGGAGGCGATTGTCTTCTGAATCTCCAGCGGTGGCGACCGCACCCTGCAGAACTCGACCGCGCGTCTCGCCATCGAGCACCAAGCGACGGTCGCTCGACTGGTAGACGAGACTCGTCGCCGAGAGCTCGTTGTCTCCGTCCACGCCGCGGTAGATCACCCGCTGGCGACCCCGACCGTGGAGACGAATCACCCCGAGGACGGCATCCCACTCACACTCGTCTCCGATCAGCTGAAAGGAACCCTCGTCCACGATGACGGAGCCGGGTGTGTCGGACCACGCCCGGGCGGCGATCACTTCGCCGGTGTGTTCTTCGGTCTTGGCGGTCGAGTCGGCCGTGCCGCTGGCGGTGGATGCGGGGGTCGCAACGCCGCTCGAACCTTCTTGATCTTCCTTCGCGGGCGGTCGCAAGCTCACTTCGACGTGGGGACCGTCGAGAGTCAGCGGCGGGAGTGGCGGGCCCTCGCCATCCGTCGGTCTGGGGCGCATCGCGATGCCGTGCACGTCGCCGTGACCGCGCGCGATCCACGTGGCGAGCGAGAATTGAATCTCGCGAGCGGAAATGTCCGCGCGATCTTCGAGCACCATCTGCTGCAAGCCATCGCCGAATGCGCGGATCGTTTCGGCGGGCCCGTCCCAATCGACCGCGGCCGCTTTGAAGTGCAGAATCTTCTCCGCGCTGTGCGTGAGTTCGAGCGGTCTTCCCTCTTCTCCCCACGCTTCAATGCGCTCGAGGTCGTGGTTCGCAGTGGAGCTCAGGCGGAGTCGTTCGGCAGACAGGGTCGTGCGGATTTCATCGTTGCTGCCGTCCTCGGGCGCGAGCCAACGCGGCCACTTCCCCTCCGGGCCCACCGGCAGCCGGAAGAGAGATGCATCGACGGCGTCGGAGAACTCGAGCAGCGGCGAGATCAGGGAGAGGTCGATTTGACCCGCGCGCACGCGGTTCGGGCCCTCGCGGAAGTCAGGGCGCAGCGCGTCGGGACCGGCTCCTTTGAGCACTCGGATCGTACCGAGCGCGGGGTCGTAGGTCATTTCGCCACCGAGGAGGAGTGCGCCATTT
>CALEHF010000380.1 GCA_937876125.1 uncultured bacterium | reverse complement strand
GGTCGCTGCTTGAAGTGGAAGGCGCTAAAAGCGACAACTATATTGACGGACACCGCTCGCGTGGACTGTGGCCAAACCTGGCCTGGTCAAATCTTCCCTCACCTGTCCAAAAAGAGCCCGAGTGTGGGACACGACTCGACCCCGCCCCCTTGGAGAGAGAGCGGGGTCGAGTCCTCGCGCGCCTGATTGTTTGGACTCTCGATCGAAATGACTGTTTCGACGGGCTTTAGGGGGGCGTGATGCCCCACTTCTCCATGCGGTGGCGCAGAGCTCCGCGGGTGAGGCCGAGGATCCGGGCGACCTCGGAGACATTTCCCCGCGCGAAGGAGAGCGCCGCTTCGATGAGGTGCTTCTCGACCCCCTGAAGTGTACAGTCGCCGCGCTCGAAATCGAACGACAACTCGCCAGGCTCGCCGGCCGGAGCTCCCGCGCTACTCGCCGCCGCCGCGGCGAGTCCTGCGGGGTTCAGAGTGTCGGTGTCGGCGACCAGGACGACGCGCTCGAGGGTGTGAGCAAGCTCTCGAATGTTTCCCGGCCAGGCGTAGCGGGTGAACTCGTCGAGCATCTCAGGCCCTGGTTTGAGATCGGGCTTTCGGTACTTCCGACGGAAGTCTTCAAGAAAGTGATCGATGAGGAGCGGAATATCGCAGGTCCGTTCGCGCAAAGAGGGCAGCTCGATGTTGACGACCTTCAAGCGGTAGTAGAGGTCGGAGCGGAATTCGTTTGCCGCGACCGCTTCTTCGAGCTGCCGATTGGTTGCCGCGATGATGCGCACGTCGACCGGACGTTCTTGAGTCCCTCCGACGCGGCGCGCGCGCTTCGACTCGAGCACATTGAGAAGCTTTGTCTGCATTTCGAGCGGCATGTCCCCGATCTCGTCGAGGAAAATGGTGCCGCCGCTCGCGACTTCGAAGAGTCCTTGCTTGCGCTGCGTCGCTCCCGTGAACGAGCCCTTCTCGTGACCGAACAGTTCACTCTCGATGAGGTCTCGCGGGAGTCCAGAGCAGTTGATCTGGACGAACGGGTGATCTGCGAGGGGACTGCGGTAGTGGATGAAGCGCGCAAGGAGGTCCTTGCCGGTGCCGGTCTCCCCCTGGATAAGAACCGTCGGGAGATCGGCAGCGGTCTCGAACGGGACGTTTGCGAGTTGCTCGACGAGCGTGCGGACCTTGTCGAGGGCCGGGCTGCGCCCCACGATCTTGATCTCCTCGCGCTGCCGGCGCCCCTTCCACTTGAACGCCTCGACCTCGGCGCGCAGACGAGCGTTCTTCAATTCGCGGGCGACGACCAGCTGGAGTTCTTCGAGATCGAGAGGCTTCTCCAAATAGTCGATCGCACCTTCCTTCATCGCCTCGACCGCACTGTCCACCGAGGCATACGCGGTGATGATCAGAACGGGGACCTCAGGGAGGTCTCGGCGGAGTCGTCTGAGGACCTCGAGTCCGCTCACATCGGGGAGCTGGACATCGAGGATCGCCAAGTCTGGTGGGTTCTTCTCGAGGATTGCATATGCCTCGCGACCGGTCTCGGCCAAGAGGCACTTGTGCCCCTCCCGGCCCAGTTCGAGTGAGAGGGACTGCAGGAGCGGTTGCTCATCATCGAGAATCAGGATCAGCGCCATCCTGGGATTCCTTCTGGGGGACTTCCTACGAGGGTTCCTGCTCGGAAATCGTAGTGGGGAGCCAAATGGCCATGCGGCACCCGAGCTCGGGCTCGGAATCTACATCAATAGTACCGCGATGTCCGAAAATGATCTTCTGTGCAAGGCAAAGCCCGAGGCCGACCCCGCTCTTCTTCGTGGTGAAGTAAGGAGTGAACAGCTTGCTTAGAGTATATTCATCCATGCCAACTCCGTGATCCTCGACTTCGATCTTCACCCGGGGGCGGCCGCTCGGATCGTTGAGCGCGCGGAGGTGAACCGTGGAATCGTTGGCGGAGGCTTCGATCGCGTTCGAGATCAGCACGATCAGCGCTTGTTCAAATTTGCGAAGATCGAGGGTGATTTTCGGGAGGTCCGCCGCGATCTCGACGTCGAGGGTGATCCCTTTTCGTTCGGCGAAGATCCTGGAGCCCACCGCGATGTCCTCTATGGTCTTTGTTAGGTCATGTTCTTCACCCTCGATCTTCACCGGCCGGAGCGCAGTGAGTAGATCCTTGAGCCAGCGGTCTGCGCGATCGACCGTCTCCATCACCGTCGCGAACGCCTTTTTCAAATCTTCCGGAGTCTCCGGGGTGCGCCGGTTGGTCTGTGCGATCGCGCGGATGCTCGCCAGGGGATTTCTGACGTTGTGGGCGACCGATGCGGTCATTTCTCCCACGGCAGCCATCCGTTCCTTTTCGACCAGCTGCGATTGGAAGTGCTCGATGCTCGCGGACATCGTTTCGACGTCGCGCGCCAAACGACCGAACTCATTGTTGCCGACGAGTTCAATCTTGGTGTCGTACTCGCCGTGGGCAATTTGGTGGGTCGCCTCCGATAAGATGTCGATGGGAGTGATGAGCCAGCTTTTGAAGAGCGCGAGGCCGATGACAGCTACGAGGAGGAGAGTGACGGACGCGACGATGATCGCGACGACGACGCGTCGTTCACTGCGGGAGGCCGCTAACGTGGTCTCCTCGACCCGTTTTTGCTGGAGCGCCAGCATTCCATCGATGCTGCTATTGAGCGTGGGGAAGAATGTTTCGGTGACATAATCCGACCCATACTCCCTCTCTCCGGCGATCTTGACCATGCCTTGAAACCGATCGACTATTTCGGGGAGCTGCCGAACGGGATCCCCGGCGAGGGTCAGCAGCTTTTTCATCTCCTCGTCATCGCCCAGGGTGCGCTCGAGGGAATCGATCTTGGCTTCCCAACCGGCCCTGAGTCTGTCCAGCCGAGCTTCGGCACCATCGACCTTGTATGAAGCCGCCTTGATCGTTTCTTCCGTTGCCTCAGCTTTGATCATCGAGCGCAGCTCGATCACGTCGATCTGCGTTTTCAGGTTCTCATTCGGTGCATGAAGCGCTGCGCTCAGCTGCTGGATCGAGTAGAGCGACACCGCAGATGTGCCCAGCGCGATGCCGATGACCAGGAGGAAGAGGACTCGGAGCTTCGTACGGACTCTCATCGCTGACCCCTCACGGCACATCACAGTAAAGGGTGGCGTAGGCGTCACTCTCGAACGACGACTCTCCCGGTGGGTCGATCACAAGGAGGTAGCTCGGTTCGGCGGGAAGCGGCGGCAGGTTGAGTCGCAAGGCTCCGTCGAGCTTTTTGTCTCCGGTGACGGAGATGGGAGTGTCGTCCGGGGCGAGCACTGTCTCCCCTGATCCCGCTTTGACCAGGCGCATGCTCCAGCCACGCCCCCCCGGGGGATCGTTCGCGACCAAGCGGAGACGCAGTTTTCGATCGGGGAGAGCGGCGAGAGGAAGCTGCACCGTTTCGAGCCCCGCGATCACGAGGGGCCCCATCGCAGGGAAGTTCTCGATCTTGGTCCCCAACTCGATGGAATGTGCTCCACGGTACTCGAACATGTGATCGAGCGGCTGAATCCGCCCCCCCGTCACAAAGGGCCATGGTGGAAGTTCGAGACGGACCTCATCTCCGGCAGTGATCTTTGTTTTGGAGGTGACGTGAAGGGTGGTGCCATGCGAGACGAACTCGATGTCCTCGATCGGCTTCTTGTTCACCAGGAGATACGCGCGAATTTCCGCGGGGAGTTCACTCTCTCCGGTGAAGCTCAGGACGAAGTCGAGGCGATTGATCAGCCCCCCCGGTGCGGGCTCGATCCAACTCAGTTCGAGTCCTCGGGGTGGGGGTGCGCCCCCGCGATCGATCCCGGGGTGGCCAGCGAAGAACGCCCCGGCAGGTCCGATATCGGCGAATGAACCATCCGCTTCCAGCTCTTCGGAGTTCCCCGTGTCGCGCAGAGGAGAGCCCACCGATGGACGGTAGTCTTCGACCAGGCTCGGGGCGACATCCAATTCGGGTATCCCCCAGTCGTAGATGAAGGTCACGCCGGTGGTTCGCACTTCGGGGGCGGGAGGATCGAGACTCTGCTCGCCGCTCGCGTTCGTGATCACCGTGCGGGACAACCCGTCATCAAGCCACTCGACGATGCTCCCCGTCTCGAGGTGGAGCGGGGTGAGATCCACCGGGACACCCGGCTTCGCATCGGGGAGTCGGAGGATCCGCTTCGGCAGGGTCGTGAGCCATGGAGCCGATGGCGTGGCCGCGAGACCGGTGAGCTGCGCTTCTGAAGCGATGCAAGATTCCGGGAGGTCGGCGTAGGCGGGGACGACATTGTCGTGGAACATCGAGTCTTCGACCCGGATCCAAGTGTCCGCCTTTCGGAAGAACGCTGCTTTGCCATTCGCTGCGATGTGACAGTGGTCGATGCTCGCGTGCCCGCTGGAATCGAGATGGACCCCGTCTTGTTCATTGGCGAGGATCGCGCAACTTTGGATTTGGTAGAAGGACACGGGACCATCCCCAGTGAGGTAGATTCCGTGGCCGCCGTTTCCGAGGATTTGATCGCGGGTCATTTGAAAGTGTCCGCGCGCGTCCCCGTCGAGTCGGATTCCCGACTTTTGGTTGCCCTCGATGCGGCACTGCTCGATCCGAACGCGCAGATTGATATCGAGCCCATCCGGGTAGGCGACATCGATCAAGACGCCGACGTCTGCGTTATGGGCGATCTCGCATGAGCGGATCTTGAGCCGGATGCGCGAATCGGAGCTACCCCCATCGGGTAGTGCGATCGTTTTGATCTGGATCCCGACGTCCTGATTGTCCGAGATGCGACAACCCTCGATGGTGATCCGCGACTTCTCATTGGCCGTCGCAGTCAATTCCTCGATCTCGATTCCCTCACCGCGATTTTCATAAATACCGCAGCCGGTGACCGCAACGTCGAGGATCCCTAACATATCGATCCCTGAGTCCTCGTTGTCGTAGATCCAACACCTTGAGACTTCGCCGAGAGTGATCGAGTCCGGCTTCGTGTCGCTCCGGAGTCGGATTCCCTTGTCGGTCATGGCGTGGATTTCGCAGTTGCTGATGCGAAACTCGCAGTCGTCGGCTTCGATGCCGCGTCCGACCTTTCCGCCCCCTGAGAGAATGAGACCATCGACCCCAGAGAGGCGATCTCCTGGCATCAACGTGAAGAGGGTCCGGGCCACGGGGTGCGAGAACACCGTCCGATGGGTGCGCGGCTTCGACATCCATTCGGGGAAGCCCGGGGGAAATCCGCCGTAGATCATCATTCCGTCGAAGACGAGGAGGAACGTCGTTGCCTCTTCGTACTCCCCCTCCGCGATGTAGATGTTCGCGCCCTCCACCAGTGTGATCGCCGCGGAAATCGCTTTGGATAGATTGGGGAGCGGTGCACTCGCAGACTTGCCATCCCCGTGCGTCGCGGCGTCCTTTTGCACGTAGAAGACCGGGTTCGGGGTGGCGGACCACTCGAGCTCGTTGTCGTCTTCGTTGCCCGTGGCATCCACAGCGCGCACGACGACATAGAGCGTCACTCCGTTGGCGTATCCCTCGAGGTGGACCCCGAGCTCACCGGACCCGGTTTCGTGAGCGGGTTCACGTTCGAACTTGGATTCGTCCTGGCGCTTGATGGAAATGTAGACCCGGTAGCGCAGCAGATCATCCGGAGTCAGGTCGTCCCATGCCGACTGCCACTGCAAGGTGATCACCCCGTCGCCGGCGATCAGCTGTGAGATTCCCATGAAGCGCGGGGGATCATCCGTGGGTGGCTCGGATGGGATGTCATAGGGGGCGGGTCCGGGGTCGTCTGGAACGGGAGTCGGCTTGAATTGGGCGGTGGGGGCACCGCTCTCGTTGCCAGTGTCATGGGGTGCCTTTTGACCCGGGGGGTCACACCCGATCAGGAGCAGCATGAGCAGTAGGGAAACCGGGTACCCACGTGTCACAACCGTATTCCCTTCCTACTCGATTCGTTCGGCTGCCACGAAACGGCTCTTCGAGAGGCCAATGCGCGCCTTTGGGATAGCAAGCGAGGCTTCCCGGAACAAGGGTATCGTCTCGAAGAGTGTAACGCGCAGGGCTCCAGTGGCCCCGTCCGCGTTGATAGAGGTCGGATCGACAGTTGAGGGGGCGGTCAAGTTCCTCACGATGAGGAACAGGCTGCTGGGAGCATCACGGGAGGTCTTTGGCGTAGCCGATGCTGTTGGGGCTATTGGGTCCGCCATTCTCGATGTCTGCGGCCCACCAAAGGTGGTAGGCGTCATCAGCGATCGTCCCCGGAGTGTTGTTATCGTCGATGTAGGCGGAAGGTTGGCGGACGTCGCCGGAATCCCACACGAACCCTCCGCCGGTGGGGTCGGCGACAGAGTCGCTGGTCGGCTTCAGCACGGGTAGATTGAACGGATTGGCCGTGCCCTCTCTGAGCCAGGTCAGGCCATTGGCGCTTGTCGCGTACCCGATGGTGTCCTCGGTCCCTGACGCGGTCGGCACGTCGCCGGCAGTGTACCAGAGGTGAAAGATCAGGTTGTTGTCGCTGGCATCTTCCATCAGGACCACAGAGGGGGATCCCACCGAGAAGTTCGTGAACGCGCCGCCGAAGCCGGGGAAAATCACCGCGCTGGCCGCGCCGCTCGTTGCTGCCCCATCGCTCACGATCCACGTCGTGCCGCCCAGAGACTCGGCGTATCCGATTCTCGAGCTACCATCCCCGGTCTCGTCGACCGCTTCGAACCACATCCGGTACATGTCTCCCGCGGGGTTCTGATCGAGAATGACGGTGGGGTCCGCGACGCGGCTACCGAAAGACACGTTGGTCCCCGGGTTCAGCCCATTGCACACGGTGAAGTTGGTCCAGTTGATCCCGTTTCCCGATTCGCAGTAGACGATCTTGCTCGTCGTCCCGCCCCCGCCCGAACGCCCCTCGAACCACATCTTGTACCGTTCACCCGGCGGTGTTCCGGCGCGACGGTCGACGATCACGGTCGGATCGGTCGCATGAACATTGAACGCGTTCAGGCCGGCATCGTCCACCGCCGGATTGATGACGCGCTGGCGAGAGATGACGGTGGCTCCTACGGTAGTCTGGAAGTCTTCCTCGTTCGAGGTGACGAGCCCGATCGAAATCGTTCCGACGCCGTCGAGAGCCTCGTAGAACATCATGAAGAAGTCTCCGTCGACCCGTGACTTGTCGACCGCGACCGCCGGCCCATCCGTTTCCGCCGCATCGAAACCGGTGCCATCCGCCTCGATGATGGGACGCGGATCGCCCGTGGCGACGGTGCTGAAGTCACGAAACTTCGAGTAGTTGAGGACCGGGCTGGTTCCGGTGACGACTGTGCCGCCGCCGCCGCCTCCGCCGCCGCCCCCCCCCGCCGCCACAGCCCGCGAGCGTGACGGTGAAGCTGATGAGAGACGCGGCGAGGAATGCGGAGCGCCGCGAGAGTTGACTGGAGCGGAGAGATGAGCACTGCGGAGCATTCGCTCGAGAGCTTCGAATGGAACTGGACAAGGGACAGTGTCCTTTCCGGCTCATCGCCGCCTCGTGCTGCTGGAGTGCCGCACGGTTCGCGAGATGACCTCTGGTTCGTGGGACCAGCTCGAGCGGCCCCGACAAAGTGGGGACCAGGCACATGACGAGCGGGCCGGGTGAGCGAGGTGCAAGCTCCCACTGAGCTCGCGCGGCCTCGGCTGCGTTTCCGCTGATCTGCAATAGGGTGGCCAGTGTTAGCCGATCCGCGGCTTCGAGGGGGGATACCGGGGGATGCAGTGTCAGGATAACCGGTTCCTCGGTATGGACTTCCGATTGGAGAGTCCAATGTCTCGAACTATTGTGACAGGCGAGCTGCCAGGGGTATTGCGCGGACTCGAGATTGGCCAAGGGCAGCCAGGGTCGGCACCGTAGAGGACCAACCTGTCGCTCCAACCCGTTTCTAGGAATCAGTTTCCGATGGATGGGGAGCCGCGACGCCCAGCACCCAAGTGGTACCATCGTCCCATCTGTCGTATTGCGAGCGCGCGCGTTATTTACATGCGCCGCGATGGGCTCGTGTCTACCGCAACTCGGAATTCCGCCCGGCACTCGAGCCGTGTTACAGCAAATGAGTGCTACCAAGATCGAGCGCCAAGATCCCACCCGTCGAGGACGGAAGGCTGTGCATCCCCTCGGGGAACCGCTCTGGCTTTCGCTATCTCCGGGCGGGTGGAGCCGAGATCCCGCCATTCGGAGGAGTGAGATGATGTCGATCCGCCCGGCGCTCGTATGCGCCACCCTGTTGTTCGTGATGTCTACACCTCTGGTTTCAGCGGAACCCGAGCGTCCCGCCGAAATCGTGAGACACCGCTTCACGCACCACTATCGTCACCTCTCAGTTGACCTTCGACTCGACGCCACTCGGGTGGCGATTCAACTTCGCGCGACCGAGATCGATGGCGAGACGTTGCCAGGCTCTCTGGCGGCTCGATTCGCCGATGACTCCGACCTCGACATCGACGGCGCGACCGCCACGGTTCGTCCCGGCCAGTGGTTTCTACCCCTCAAAGGAAACCGTTCGGAGGAGGAGATCGTGCGGGTGCTCGAGCGACTCGACCTCGAGGGATCGATCGAATCCGCGGCTCCGGTCCTTCGCCATCTGAGCACCACACTCATTCCGACCGACGCATTGATCATCACTCTCGACCGAGCCGAGGCTTCGAGCACGATCTCGACGATCCTCGCTGCTCCCGATCTGGAGTGGATTCGCGAGTTTCCCGGGACATTGCCGATGCATCACGTGCGCGTCCGAGGACGCGTTCTGAACGTGTTCGAGCGCGCGAAGGAAATCTCCGAACAAGCCGGCGTGGTTGCGGCGGAAGTCGACTTCATTCAACTGCACTCGCTGCGCGCCATCCCGAACGACACCTTCTTTGCGAACCAATGGCACCACCGAAACATCGGCCAACAGGGCACTCTCGGAGTCGACGCGCGGTCGACCGAAGCGTGGGACCTCGAGACGGGGAGCACGGGGATCATCGTGGCCGTGATCGATAGTGGTGTTGATGTCTCTCACCCCGATCTCATCGCGCAGATGGTTCCTGGACACGAGTCGACCTTTTTCGCGAGTCCCGGGGGGATCCCCGGCAATGCTGCCAACGGTGCCAACGACGGGCACGGAACCTCCTGCGCGGGAATCATCGGAGCGACCGGTAACAACGGACTCGGTGTCACAGGTGTCTGTTGGAACGTGTCGATTCAGCCGGTGAGAATCTTCGTCGACAACCTCACGCAGGACTCTTGGATCATCGACGGCATCACCTGGGCGGTCGACAACGGGGCCGACGTGCTCTCGAACTCGTGGGGAGGCGGTGCGGCGACCGTCGCGATCGAAAACGCGATGCAGTATGCCCTCGACACTGGGCGCGGTGGCCTCGGGTGCCCCAACTTCTTCGCCTCGGGGAACAGCAATACTGCGGTCGAGCACCCCGCGGCCTACACCCAAACCATCGCCATCGGCGCCTCGAGCCCATGTGACGAACGCAAGACCCCGACCTCCTGCGACGGAGAGACCCATTGGGGGAGCAACTTCGGACCCGAGCTCGATCTGGTCGCACCCGGAGTGCTGATCGCGACCACTGATATGGTGGGCACAGCTGGATACGGTACCGGGGACTACATCGGGTTCTTCAATGGCACTTCATCGGCGACTCCCCTCGTCGCGGGCGCCGCCGCACTTCTCCTCTCTCTGGACCCCTCGCTCACCGCTGCGCAAGTGCGTTCGTTTCTGCGGACCGCCGCCGAGGACCAGGTCGGGCCGCCGGCTCAAGATCTCCCCGGGTTCGACAACCAGATGGGCTTTGGTCGACTGAACATCGGGAACACGCTCGGATTGCTCGGCGGCCCCGCGGGACCGAGCGACGCTACCTGCCTGGAAACGGGGGGCGGCGAGGTGACACTCACTTGGACCAACAACGACATCTACGATGCGATCGAGGTCTATCTCGGCAGCACGCTTGTCCAAAGTCTCCCGGGCAGCTCGACCTCGGTTGTCGTCACCGGGCTCACGAACCTTCTCGTTCAGTTCGACATCCGCGCCGTCGTTGCGGGCTCTCCGACCCTTTCGGTCCGCTGTGATCTGCTCCTTTTGGGAGCGTCATCCGACCTCGTCTGGAGCCCCGCGGCTGGAGCCGTCGACGGGGGAACTGCCATCGCGAACGCCCTCGTCGTGAATGGTCAAGGTGCCATTCTGACCGGGTCGCTCTCGATCGTCCCCGATCTCGATGCGTTCGAACGTATCTGGGTGAACCTTGGCGTTTTTCCCTCGAGCGCGGTGCTGCAAGCGAGCGATGCGGCTCGCCTCGAGACCTTTCTCACCAACGGCATCGGCGGATCGTTTCTCTATCTCGAGGGAGCAGACACCTGGGTCTTCGACCCCCCTACCGTTCTCCACCCGCACTTCGGCATCGTCGGTCTTGCCGACGGCGCAAGCGATTTGAGCTCCGTGGTCGGCACGGGAGTCGGAGGTTGCGACTTGAGTGGTTTGAACCTCGTGTATGTCGGCGAGAACTCGTTGATCGATCGGATCGCGCCGACCGGCAATGCCGTGACGATTCAGTCGAACAGCGCTCCGGTCTACGATGTCGCGATCTTCCATGACGCCGGTACGTTCCGCACCATCGGAGCGAGCTTCGAACTCGGCGGGTTCTTTGATGGCTTGTCCACGCGCGCGGACCTCATCGGGGCGTACCTCGGCTGTTTCGGCGGAGGGTTCGTCCCAAGTGTCGACTTCCTCGCCTGTGTCCCGAGCGGGGGGAACGTGAATCTCGGTTGGAGTAACCCGGGGGGATACGACACGATCGAGATCGATCGGGACGGAGTGGCGATCATCACCCTTCCCGGCAATGCCACGACCCATCTCGACTTGGCCGTTCCGATGGGATCGTATCTGTACGCAGTGCGCGGCGTCAGCGGGGGCGTTGCTTCTCTCGATGTGCCATGCACTGCGAACATTGTGCCTCCAGCGCCGACGGGGCTCACGTGCGCGCTCCCCGCAGACGATGCCGTGCTCACGTGGACCGTTCCCGTGGCGGGAACGGCGGTCACGGTTCGCCGCGACGGAGCGATCGTCGCGAATCTTCTGGGGAATGCGACCGCCTTCACGGATGTGGCGGTTCCGGGGGGTACCCACAACTACGATGTGGTCGTCGCCTCGGGCGCTCTCGAATCTCTGGCAACCTCCTGCACTCTCGACGTCACGCCTGATCCTCTCGGTGGTCTCAATTGCACGGTGATCGTCGGACTCGTCCAACTGAGCTGGGTGAATGGCGAAGCGTACGACCAGATCGAGATCACTCGCGATGGCGCGTCCCTCACCTTGGTCGGTGGTGGGATCACCTCGGTTCTCGACGACACCGTCGGGGCGGGGATTCACGAGTACACCGTGACGCCGCGGATCGACGGGCTGGATGGCGCGACCGTCATCTGCTCCGCCACGATTGTTCCCGAGCCGGTCAACACACTGGTTTGTGCCGGCGGTGCATTGGAGGCGACTCTGAGCTGGATCTTGGGAGAGATCTATGACGAGATCGAAGTGCGTCGGGACGGAACTCCGATCCTCCTCTTGCTCGGGTCGGCGACGACTGCGACCGACGTCACCGCGACGGTCGGCTCTCACACCTACAGCGTCGTCGGTCGGGTGGGGGGAGTCGATGCGTCGCCGCAGAACTGCGTGGTCACAGTGGTGCCGCCGCCGGTCGTCGCGCTCGCTTGTTCCGGTGGTGCGGGGACCGCGACCCTCTCTTGGGTCAACGGAATGGCTTACGCCTCGATCGAAGTGAGGCGCGACGGACTGCTGGTCGCGGCTCTGCCCGGGGCTGACGTCGGCTACACCGACGTTTCACCGCCGATCGGGGCGGTGACCTACACGGTCCTCGGACGCACGGCGGGGTTGGGGTCGACGGAGAGTCCATGCTCGATTACCGTCGCGCTGGCGCCGATTCTCGACTTCACCTGCCCGACGATCGGTGACACGATTGCGATGACGTGGAGCCCTGGCGCCACGTATGACGCCATCGAGCTGCGCCGAGACGGCGCGTTGATTGCGACACTTTCGGGGACCGACGCGAGTTACCTCGACCTTCTGGCTCAGGGCGGAACTCACCTCTACTCGCTCATCCCGAGCCTCGGGGGAACGTCCGCGACGGAGTCGACTTGCACAGGGTCCATGAACCCGGCGCCGGTCACTGCGCTTTCCGCGACCATCGTGGATCCGTGCAGTTGCCAGGCACTCTTGACCTGGTCGAACCGCGAGCCGTACGACTCACTCGAAGTGCGTCTCGACGGCGTGCTGACGGCGACCGTGGCGGGAACCGACACTTCGCTCGCGCTGACCTTGCCGTCGAATGGAACCTTTGATCTCTGCGTGCGCCCGATCACCGATGCGATGGCCGGGACCGACGAGTGCGCTCTCGTGACCTGCGCGCCCGTCCTCGCTGAACCGATCGGCACCTTGATCTGCCTCGTGGACGATCCGACCTGTACCGCGACCGTCACTTGGGGATCGCATCCGACGGCGGCCTCGATCGAGGTGCGTCTCGACGGGGTTCTCGTCGCGAGCCTCGCAGGAACTCAGACCCTCGCGTCGGTGAACCTCGTGGGCACCTCCGCCCAAACGATCGAAGTGAGCGGTGTCAGTATCTGCGGAGATCCGCTCCCGGCGAGCACCTGCAGCGTGGACTGTCAGCCACCCGTTCAATTTGTGCGGGGGGATGCGAACGGGGACGGCTCGTACAACATTTCTGACCCGATCGTCACTCTGATTCACCTCTTCGGGAGCGGTTCCGTGGCGTGCACCTCGGCCCTCGACACCAACGATGATGAGCTCGTCGATTTGAGCGATGTGATCTCGAGTCTCGACGGAATCTTTGGCCTCGGGGGACTCCCGGGAGTCCCGTTTCCCGGCTGTGGCTCCGATCCGACCACAGGTCCTCTCGATTGTGTCGCGGTCCCTCTCTGCCCCTGATTTTGGCGCGAGTGGCTCCCCAGGGCCCCAGAACCCCTTCCGCGGGCCTCGCAAGCGCATCCGCACAACTGAATTGACAAGCGCCTCGTGACGTCCTATGACTTTCAGGCTGCAGCGGTTCGCCAAGACCCGCTGCAGCCTGTTACTCTTTGTGGCGGGTAGGCTTGCAAAATCGGTCGCCTATCCGACATCGCATGATTGTAAGTGCCTGTCGTGCATTTGTTAGCGACTAGGCATCGGGCGGCTCTAGGATCTGGGCGGAAGGTTCGTGCGATGACAACGCGTCACCAGAGGTGGAGGATGATTGCCACTCTCGGGGTCCTCACTCTGCTCGCGCTCTGGATTCCGAAGGGCGCCAAGTGCGGCGAGCCCGACTCGCCTCCCCGAGCCGTCGCACCCGCTGCGGTCGAACCCGCCCTGCCCCGCGGGCAGCCTTCCCGTCCGCCGCTCAGCCAGCGTTTCGAGAAAGAGGGGATCGAGGTCACCTTGACCGTGCGTCCCCTCGACGGTGCGGATCGACTGGTCGCGGGAGCCGAAGTGGAGATCCTGTACACGGTCCGGGAAGCGACCACCGGCGAACCGATCACTGGACTCCACCCCTTGTCGTGGATTCATCGACGGCTCGCCCCGATCCGGCCGAGCATCGAAGAGCTCAAGGAGCTGATCTCCACTTTCCTCGGTGGCCTCCTCAGCGTGCGCGCGGACATCGACTTGAACCGCTACTACCTCCTTGTTCTCAATGACGACTCTTCCGTCTCGGTGATCGATCCCCAGATCGAGTTCTCGAAGACGAAGCTTTACCAGATGATGATGCTCGAGGGGCCCGGAGAGGCTTGGTGCCTCGATGATCACGGCGAGAGACTCTTCGTCGTGGTGTCGGGGAAGGCACGCATCGAGTGCCTCGATCTCACCACCTTCGAGTCGCTCGGGTTCGTCGAGGTCGGTGAGGGAAACCAACCGCGTGATCTGATCCTGGAACCGGACGGCGACATTCTCTGGGTGGGCCTCGACTCTTCGAACGCGGTCATCGCGATCGATACTCGCACACGCGCAGTCCTGGAGCGGATCCGCGTGGGCGTAGGCCTTCACCGACTCGCGATGACGGATGACGGGAAGACGCTCTGCGTGTCGAGTAGCCGGAGCGGCGAGGTGGTGCTGATCGACCTGGCGACGCGAACCGTGCGCGCCACTCTGAAGACCGGTGACCGCCCCTACCCGGCGCGATACAGCGTTGCGAGCCGGCTTTTCTACGTCGGTCACGCCGGGGAGCCCAAAATCGTCGCCATCGAGCCCGAAAGCGGCACCGTGCGAGCGACGATCGAGACGGAAGGGCCACTTCTTGCCCTCGATCTCGACCCCGCGGGTCGTTTTCTGTTCGGCTGCGATCTCGAGAACTCGACCGTGACGATCATTGATGTCGCCACTCACCTGCCGGTCGGGGTGATTCGCGGCGTGAAGAACCCGGATCACGTCGCCTTCTCCGAGAACTTCGCCTACATCCGCAGCGTCGGATCCCCAAGTGTCGCGATGATCGATCTGTCGCGTCTCGAGCGGGGGGAGATGGTCATGACCGATCTCTCAGTCTCGCGGCTTCCCGCGAAGGACGCACCTTCCAGCAGCTCGATCGCGTCGATGATTGCGCCGACCCCCGAGGGGAACGCAGTGATGATCGCGAGCCCGGCGGACCGCCTGATCTACTACTACGTCGAAGGCATGATGGCCTCGATGGGAAACTTTCAAACCTACGGCCGCACTCCGCGGGGAATCGAAGTTCTCGATCGCAGTCTGCGCGAGACCGCACCGGGGGTGTACTCGACTTTCATTCGTCCGGTCCTCGCCGGGCGTTTCGATGTCCCGATCGTCATCGATCAACCGCGCTTCATTCACGGATTCGAGCTCGAGATCGATCCTGCCCCCGATAGTGTTGCGACTCCGGTCGCTGCACCGATCACGATCTCGCCCCTCTTTCGCGGTGAGAAGGTCTTGGTCGGCGAGACTCGAAAGCTGCGCTTTCAGGTGATCGATACCGCGACCGATGCACCGGTGGCCGCACTCGACGATGTGCAGGTCATGGTGATTCGCGGTCAGGGGATTCAGCAGGATCGCTATCGCGCGGTCGAGATCGAGCCCGGGACCTACGAATTCGAGCACCACTTCCCCGCGCGCGATCGATACCAGGTCCTCTTTCAGGTTCCGAGTCGCGGAGGAACCTTCAGAGACCTGCCGATGTTCTCCGTGCCGGCCCTTTCGAAGACGGAAGGGAAACCCTGGGAGAAGCCGAAACCTGCTCCCACTCCGCCGAAGCCCGCGCCCGATGCCGGGAAGGGGGGAAGGCGATGAGGATTCCGCTCGTGGTCTGTGGGTGGGCTCTCGCGCTCGCGTCGCTGGTCTGCGTATTCGCCCCAGAGAGTGTGGATGCCGATGATCCGCCGGGGGTTCACACAGGAGCTGTCGGCCTCGCGAACGCCGCGAAGCGAGGGCGCTCGATCTACCATCGGGGAGAGGGAGCGGGGCCACCGGTGCGTTTGGTGCTCTCGAGCAGCGATCTCGAGCTCCCGGCGACTTCGTTCCCGTGCTCGAATTGTCACGGAAGTAACGGCGAGGGAACGGTGGAAGGGGGAGTCGCTCCTCCAGCGATCCGGTGGCGCGATCTCCTCGCCCCGGCGCGTTCGCCGTTGACCAATCGGGCCAGGATTGCCTACGACCGCACGTCGCTCGGGCGAGCGATCACCGATGGCGTCGATCCGAGTGGGGCGCCACTCCACCCCGGCATGCCGCGCTACCAGCTCAGCAACACGCAGCTCGATGAGTTGATCGCCTACCTTGAAGTGATCGACACCGAATACGACCTCGACCCAGGGATCACCCCCGACTCGATCCGTCTCGGCTGCTTCCTCCCCTTCGAGGGGGAGCGAGGGAGTGGCGGTGATGCGGTGCGCCGCGCGCTCGATGCATTCTTTTTGGATCTCGCCGAGAGCGGCGGAGTCTACGGGCGGCGCATCGAAGTCGTCTACGCCGAGTCGGGGACCGACGACACGAGCGTCACACTGGCGGCACGGCAGCTCATCGAGGAGGAGGAGGTCTTCGCCCTCATCGGGTCCTTCGTGCCGATGGATGCGCCCCTCTTTCTCGCCTACCTGGAGCAAGCTCGTGTCCCTCTGATCGGACCCCTCACCATACCCCCGCGACCGAAGCTGCCGCCCGATCGATATGTGTTCCATCTTCTCTCCGGTCACTACGATCAGGCGCGGGTGCTCGTCGAGTTCGCCGCGACCTCTCCCGAACTCCCGAAAACCGGCTACTCCATTGTCTGGCTCGATGACGGAGTGCACCGCGAGGCTCGGGACGGGGTGCTCGATCAGATCACGGCCTTTGGAGGTGCTCTGGTGGCGGAGATCTCATACCCAGGAGGCTCCTTCGACCCCGAGAGCACACTCGCCACTCTTCTCGCTGCCAAGACCGAAGCCGTGTTCATGTTCGGCGCGCAGCCGGATTTGATCGCGCTCGCCGAGGCGTGGTCCGTGGCGGGCATCGATTGGCCGCTCCTGACCAACGGTTCTACGATCGGTCGTGCTGCCTTCGAACTTCCCGATGCGGTTGCTGCGCGAACGTTTCTCACCTATCCGAGTGCGCAACCGACGAGAAAGCAGCTCGACTGGGTGTTGACTCTCGCACGCGATCGGGAGTTGAGAGTGGATCATCCGACTCAACAAGGTCCCGCACTCGCTGCGGCGAAAATCTTTGTCGAGGGAGTGAAGCGCACCGGCCTCCGGCTCAGCCGCGAGGCATGGATCGACGCGATGGAGCGGCTCCAATTCTTCGAGACGGGTCTCGTCCCTCCGGTCAGCTTTGGGCTGAACCAGCGGACGGGGGCGCTCGGCGCCTTCATGATGCGCATCGATCCCGCGGCAAATTCGTTCGTCCCCTTCACTCCGTGGATCACCCCCAGGGATCCGAAGCAGGTCGGAGTGCGCGTTCCTGTCCAGACCCCGGAGAAGCCATGAAGAGACCCCATATTGCGGTGATGGCCCTCACCTGGGCGCTAGTTTCCGGCAGTGTGAATCCGTGCCCCGCCCAGGCCCCACCGCCGCTGGAGGAGCCTCTCCCACCGGCCAACGAAGACTGCGAGGAGCCCCGGCCCGCGGGGGTGATCGCCGCGATCGGTGACGAGTTGATTCCAACCGATCAGATCGAGTCGATGGTCGCCCCGCGACTCGCGGAGATCGAGAAGGAACGCCGCGAGGCGCGTTTCGCGCTCATCTCGCGCACGGTGCAGGACTTCATCGTCGAGCGTGAGGCGACAACCCGTGGACTCACGCTCGAGTCCCTGCTCGCGATCGAAGTGCACGGGAAGATCGAACCGATCACCGAGATCGAGATCGCGCAGTTCGGACAGAGATTTCCCGATCGCTACGGCAAGGACCTCGACGCCGCGCGCGAGTGGATCGTGACTGATCTCGAGCGAGAGAGAGTCAAAGTGGTAGGGGAGCGTTTCCTCAACACTCTCACCGCTGACGCGACGATCGATTGGGTCTTTGATTTCCGACCCGCCTCCGCCGAGCCGGCGAGCGGCGACGCTCTCGCGGTGGTCGATGGAACGCCGATTCCCGGCGCGAAGGTTCTCGAGGAGTGGGAAGACCAGGAGTACGAATTCGACCTTCGGAGCTACTTCGAACGCCGGGCTCGTCTCGACTTGATGATCAACTCTCGACTCCTCGAGCGCGCCGCTCTGGAGGCAAAGGTCGATACGCGAGCGCTTCTCGAGGAGCACGTGACCGGGCGGCGCGTCGCGATCACCGACGATGAAGTCGAGACATTCTACTCAGCAAACAGAAGTCGGATCCTCGAACCACTCGATGAGGTACGGGAGCCGATCCGCGAGTACCTCGCCGAGGTACGGCGTCACGATCTCGAAGCCGCCTTCGCGAGCGACCTGCGCGAGGCGGGGGATGTGAAGATCTATCTCGAGGAGCCGGCTCCCCCCGTCCATGCGATCGATATCGCAGGCAGACCGATCCTCGGGCCGGCGGAAGCGCCCGTGACCCTGATCCAGTTCACCGACTTCCAGTGCGCCCGCTGCCGAGAGATCCACGGCTGGATCGCAGGCTTGCCCGAGTACTACGGGGGCAGGGTGCGGGTGATCCTGCGCAACAAACCGCTCGTGTCGCTGCATCCGCTCTCCCACGAGGCAGCGCTCGCGGCCGAGGCCGCACGGCGCCAAGGGCAGTACTTCGAGTTCGTCGCGCTGCTGTTCGAGCGCCAAGATCAGATGTCGATCGGGCGATTCGAGGAGTGGGCCGTGGAGCTCGGACTCGACCGAGCGCAGTTTGTCGCCGATCGTGACAGTTCCGCGTGCCGATCCGTGGTCGAAGAGGACATCATCGAGGCGAGCCGCCTGGGAATCCACCGGACCCCGGTCATCTACCTCAACGGGCGCCGCCTCGAGGACAAGTCTCTCGAGGGGATCTTCGGTGGAGTGCGTCGCGAGTTCGTTCGATTGGGTATCGATGACGCGGAGCCCGTCTCGGGAACAGAATCCGCGAAGGACTGATCGCACGGAACGCTCCTCGGAGATGAAGAACGGCCCCTTTCCTCCTCTGAGGAAAGGGGCCGTTCGCATGTCCCAGGGGTCGCGGACTCGTTATGGGCAGGTCAACCCATCCGGGGTCGGATCGGTCCCCGCAGTGGGGAACGGCGGCGGCGGCGCGGCGCCTCCCGAGAAGAGATACGACAACAGGCCGATGACGTCCGCGATGTTCAGCGAGCCACTGTCGTTCACGTCGAGAGCATCGAAGCAGCTCGCCGGCTGCCCCTGGAAGAGATGTGCGAGCATGAAGATCGCGTCGGAGAGGTTCACGGTGCCGCTGAGGTTTGTATCCCCGCGAATGAACGGAACTGCCCCGACGCCAACGCTGCAATTGACGCCCGCGGCGGAAAGACCGGCGCGGTTGGCGACGAGAGTGTAGGTGTAACTACCGGGGACGAGGGTCGGATCGTTGTAGGTCCCCTGGGTGCCGGGCACAGTGGCGATCACAACGCCGCCCCGCAGAATCGTGACGGTCTCCGGGACGACCGGTCCCACCGACCAGGACAGGTTGGCGTTGGTTGCGCCACCGACGCAGACCGGGCTCGTGACCGCGCTCGGCCCCACGGTGAGGTCGAAGTCGAGGACGGTGTCTCCGTTGATCGCGACGCCGAGAATCGTCAACGGAGGATCGAGAGATCCGAACGGCGGCGTGACGGTGACGTCGTAGGTTCCGGCGATCACTTGGTAACCGTAGGCGCCGGTGAGATCCGAGACGTTGTCATAGTTGATCGCGCCTGCGAGTTCGACCACTGCGCCTTCGACCGGAGTCAGGCCAGAGGTGACGGTTCCCGTCAAGGAAACACCCGGACCGAGAACCACGTCGCCGAGGTTGACCGCTGCGGTCAGCGCGACCGGCGAAACGACGGTCGGGGCGCGGCCGCTCCCGAGGGGTGGCAGAAGGAAGACGTCGTAGGTGTTCGGCACGATCGTCGTGACGAAGTTTCCAGTCGCGCCCGCGTTCTCGTGCAGAGCTTCGACCCGCGTCGAGGTTCCGGTGATCTGGAACGCGACGTCAACGTTTCCGACGTTGCCCGCCGGGACGAGGTCGTCGACGCAGTGTCCCGTGATCCGGAAGCCGTCGAGGAGCGCCACTGTGCCGATCGACATGTTCACGCCAGAGACGGTCACCGGCACGCGGGTCGGAACGACCGTGGCGACCAGGGCGAGGGGCGGATCGATCTCGCAGAGGTACGTGCCGTTCGGGACGAAGTAAGTGAAGGCGCCGGCGACGTTGGTGACGTCATTCGCTTGCGGCGTCAAAGCACCGGTGATGGTATCGAAGAATTCGATTTCAGCCCCGGCGATCGGGGTCGTCCCGTTTTGACGGGTGATCGTGCCGGAGATGTTGTGCCCGAGATCCATGACGACGGTTCCGACATCCATGTCCCCGGTGACGAGGAGCCCTGGGAACAGAACCGGCGCGTAGAGGATGGGGCCGCCGAGTTCCGGGACCGGATCGCGGAACAGAAGGTCGATCTCGCCGAGTGGGACCATGATCTTGATCTTGCCGAAGCAGTCGCTGTTGTCTTCGTTGAGCGGGACATTCAATCCGGTCGAAACAACGCTCACCTGGGCGTCCAATCCGGGGAGGGGCACGCCGGACGCGTTGACGATTGTGGCTGAAAGGCACGCCGCATTGGGCATGGTGATCGTCCCGAGATTGACGTTTCCGAAGATGAAAGTCGGTGGCAGCGCGACGGGAAGGATCCCGAACGCGCAGGGCGGATTGGAGGTCGGGTTGATGTTTCCCACGCAGGTCGTCGGCGCCGGGGTCGGGGCCGGCGGGGAGAATTTGATCGCGTAGTCCGTGGGCAATTGCTCCATCGTCACCGCGAAGGCCCCCGAGGCATCGGAGGTGTCGCCGGTGACGATCGGATCGGGATCGCCGCCAGAGTCTGGGTTGATATCGACATCAATGCCGCCCAGTCCGACGCCGAAACTATCCACAAGGGTTCCAGAAATGATGTAGCCGGGAGCGACCATGAAGGTACCCAGGGTCGCTCCCGTTGGGCCTAAGTTGACGAGCGGGGCGATCGCGAGCGAGCCGGGGAGCGGGTTGATTTCGAGAAAGTAACTTCCCGGGGTGTAGATCGGATCGAGGGGCCCTTGAAGGATCGTGACCGAAAACACTCCGCCGACGCCAGTGGTGTCACCCAAGAGCGAGAGCGAGACGTTGGTTGTCGAGTGGACGATATCGATGTCCGCGCCTGTGAGCCCGACACCTAGGCGCGTCACGGTGCCGCTGACGGTGACCTGCGCGTCGAGGCCGGCTGGAGCAACAAGCAAGAGAGCGAGCATCAGTCCTGCAAGGAACTGAAACTTCCGCAGGCCGTGGGACCGCTTGCTGCGCGAGGGCGATTTGGATGACGGTGTGGCTGACGGGACGGTCATGGAGCGCTGCATTGGCGTTCTCCTTCGTTCCTACCGGTGAGGCATTCCTCGAAACCGACTGCGGGGGATGGTGGGGACCACGCGGCCCTCGAACTACTAGCACCCTGAATGGACTGGCACCCTGTACAGGCACCCTGTACAGGCACCCGGAATGAGCTGTACAGGCACCCGGAATGAGCTGTACTGGCACCCTGGATGACCAGTACTGGCACCCTGGATGAACTGCGCCTTGAGCTAAATTTTCGGCACAAAGTCGAGCCCTCGACCGACCGAGGTCGATCGCAGAAGCCGCCGGACCCACTCTTCGGGTCCGCCGACCACCCCCACTCAATAGCATCTACTGTGCCCGCTGCACTTTTTGCCGAGCAGATGATCGGAATGACGGCAACTGGCTATTCAGAAGGTGAAGAGACGGGCTTCGCCGCTCACCTGCCTAGGTTTCCAGTCTACGGATCGCCGGCTCTCCTCAGCCAGCGGCGGTCAGCCTTGACCACTTCGTCCCGTCTGACCAGCAAACCGAGGCATCGCGATCGCGAAGGCGAGCAGCGCTGCGATTGTACTGGCCACAGGAAGCAGTGTCCGCTGGGGAGATGACGACAGGCGTCCGGTCTCCAAAATCCAAGCTTCCACGCGATCGGATGGCTCGACCAAGATGGGCGCTGTGACGCCGCGCAGCAGCCTCCCGCCGCTCAGTTCCAGGCGCTGCCCCTCTGGCCATGGAAGCGAAGTGTGGCTCGCGACGGCAAGGGTCCCCCCGGCTGCCGGGGTGAGCTCGATGGGCGAGGTCGTTCCATCGGGCGCGAGAACGGTTCCTTCGATCTTCGGAGCCTCCCCGAGAATTCGGTCGACCACGATGACCGACGCTCCTCTCCGATCGACCCGAACGGTGCCCGACCGCCGGCCGCGAGGGGCACCGTGGACTTGCCTCGCCATGAGTGCGGCGAGGGAAGATCGGAACCGTTCGGCCGCGCGCCCCTCACCCAAGCTCTCCGAGTCGAGACCGCTGTGATAAACGAACGAACCGCCCCGACCGGCGTGGCGCGCGGTGAGAAGAGGGGCCCCAGTTGCATCGATGAGAATGACCTCCGCGGGGGAGAGTCCATCGAAGGGGGCGGTCTCCGCAAGTCTCCTCGTCGGCCCGGTCGGTTCTCGGGGCCACCC
>CALEHF010000379.1 GCA_937876125.1 uncultured bacterium | reverse complement strand
CTCGTCTTGCGACGAATCGCCTGCGCCTCGCTCGCGATCATCCGCTGATTCCAGGCCTAGGGAGCCGCCCGCCGCGGCTCGACTCCGAGCAAGTGCCTCACGAAGAAGTCATGGGTGCGTCGCCGACCGTACGGAGTTCCCCCCGCGCCGTGTCCCGCCCCAGGGATGACGAGCAGGTCGAAATCCTTGTCCGCACGGACGAGCGCATCGACCACCTGCATCGTTGAGGCAGGATCGACGTTGCGATCGATCTCCCCGACGATGAGGAGCAGTTTCCCTTCGAGTTGCTGGGCCTGGGTCACGTTCGATTGCTCGGCGTAGTGCGGACCGAGCGGCCAACCCATCCACAGCTCGTTCCACCAAATCTTGTCGATGCGATTGTCGTGACAACCACAGTCGCTGACCGCGACGTCGTAGAAATCTCCGTGGGCGAGGAGCGCTCGCAGCGCGCTCTGCCCCCCCGCCGATCCGCCGTAGATCCCAACGCGCTCGAGGTCGAGCCAGGGGCGCGTCTTCGCCGCGGCGCGCAGCCAGGCGATGCGATCGGGAAACCCCGAGTCGCCGAGATTCTTCCATGCGACATCGTGGAACGCCTTCGAGCGCCAGTTGGTCCCCATCCCATCGATTTGCACCACGATGAAGCCGAGTTCTGCGAGCGCGCGCGGTGAGTGCCACGCACCAAACTTTTTCGGGACGAAGTGCCCGTGGGGGCCGGCGTAGATCTGTTCGATCACCGGATAGCGCTTCTTCGGATCGAAGTTCGAGGGACAGAATATAGCCCCCCAAATGTCGGTCTCGCCGTCGCGTCCCTTCGCGACGAAGCGCTCCGGGGGCTTCCAGCCCAGAGTGTCGAGAATCGATATGTCAGTCGAGGCGACCCTCGCGATCAACGATCCATCAGCCCTCCGTCGCCACTCGTGGACCGGCGGGAGATCGACGCGCGAGTAAGAATCGAGGTAGCTCGTGCCGTCGGGAGAGAACTCGATCGAGTGAGTGCCATCCCCTTCGGTCAACCAGGTGAGACCCGTCCCGTCGAAGCCGACCCGCCCGAAGTGCACGTGATAGGGATCTTGGCCGGGGAAGACTCCGAGGGCGCGAAACACGACCGTCTCGCTCGCGTCGTCGACCGTCTCGACCCCCCGGACCAACCACTCGCCACCCGTCACCGACCCGAGCACCAGGCCGGTCGCGACGTCGATGCGCCAGAGGTGGTTCCAGCCCGATCGCTCCGACATCCAGAGTGCTTCGCGCCCCTCGCGGATCGTGCGGAGAAACCGCTTTGAGGCGTAGTCGACGAAGGTCTCCGAGGTTTCATCGATGATCACCCGAGTCGTTCCATCGGGGCGCGCTGCGATCCATCGTGCTGCGGAGTGTCCCCGAAGGTCGACGAGAAACGTGAATTCACTCCCGTCGGCGCTCCAAGCGAGTTCGGTGATCGACCAGGGATTCCGAAACTCCGTGGTGTCGACCGGGGTCCCCTTGCCGTCGGCGACTGAGATGATGACCGGCCGCGGCGCGGCGATTCGATCCCCCGGCTTCGCGTACTCGATCGTGTGGAGCTTCGGCTGGAGTTGATCGCGAGGGGCGGATTCGATGAGATGCACTTCACGGGTTTCCGCCGGGACTTCTCGTATCGTCGCGAGGTGGGTGGAGTCGGGGGACCAGCGAAAACGGGCCAGGAAGCGATCGTCTTCTTTGCCATTGTGGGTGACGCGGGTCGTTTCCGTCGTCGTCACGTCGAGGAGCCACACGTCGTGATCGCGGATGAGCGCAAGCCACCGGCCATCGGGAGATTGTCCTGGGTTTCGACTCGTTTCCTCAGGGTTGGATTCCGGTGTGACCGTGTTGGCATCGATGCTTGCGACGCACGGGGTGTTTCTTGCGACGAACCGAGCAATCTCTGTCCCGTCGGGGTTCTCGACCGACCAGAGATGCCCTCCGTAGGTCCCCTGAGTGTAGTCTTCCCCCGCTGCGACGGTGGCGTAGCGATGCTTCTCTCCTTCACGATCGATCCACTGGAGAGTGATCGCCCGAGCGGTGCGGTTCTGAAAGAGCACGGTAGTAGCACCGCCAGCGTCAGTGGAGCGGCGCTTGCGTGTGGGTCGGAGAAACACAAGGCGACCAGAAGACGTGTCCTCGAGCGGAATCTCCTCGAGCGCGCCGTCCGGCTTCATTCGAAACTTTCTTGCCTCTGCTTGGAGGTAGAGTTTGCCTCCCTCGACAAAAACTTGAGCCCTCGGGAGCACATCCCCCGTGCCGGAGGCTCCCAGTAAATCTCGAGCCAGCTCGTGGTTGAACGCGGAGGCACGCGTTCCGGTCGCGCGGTCGATGCGCTCGAACTTCCAACCTCCAACTCCGTCGGAGATCGCCTTCGATCTCACGATGAGATCCCCCTCGGGGGACCACACCGGTGTGAACTCGAGTTCGACTCCGGCGCTCCGGTAGGTGCTCGCAAGATGGTCGGCACGGAGGTAGTCATCGATCGTCCCTTGGGCGTGGGCGACGACGGGGAGTGCCGATCGGCCAGAGGAGAGAAGAAGGCAGAGGGCGAAGATCTGGCGTCTCTTGCTCAAGAAGCTGTCTTTCCAATGAGAGGTCGTGTCGACAGAGTAGCGGGCCCGGATCCGAAAGCGGAGGCGCTCTCCGTTTCGATCGGAACTCCGGGTTGAGCACCTCCGTTGACCGCGGCCCGCGACGTGAAGCGGACCGCAGGAGTGGAGAAGGAGCCATAATGCAGCGACGAGAGTTCGTGAAGGCGTGTGCAGCGGGGGTTGTCGGAGTGACAACAGGATCCCTTTCCGCCCTCGAAAAGCTGGATGAACTGCCGAGCGCGGAGCGCCTGCCCGCCCTTTTCGTGGGACATGGCAGCCCGCTGAACGCCATCGAAGAAAACGCGTTCACGAAGGAGTGGTTCGAGCTCGGCAAGACGCTCCCGACCCCCAAGGCGATTCTCTGCATCTCCGCCCACTGGCTCACCCGCGGCGAGACGCGCGTGACGGCGATGAAGAAACCGCGCACCATCCACGACTTCGGCGGCTTCCCGAAGAAGCTATTCGAGCAGGAGTATCCCGCCCCCGGTTCCCCCGAGCTCGCACAACAGACGGTGGAGCTGGTCCAGAAGACCCACGTGAAGAAGGACAACGAGTGGGGACTCGACCACGGCACCTGGTCGGTTCTGCTTCCCATGTTCCCGAAGGCGCAGTTTCCGGTGGTGCAGCTGAGCATCGACTACGGAAAACCGATGCAGTACCACTTCGATCTGGCGCGGGAGATCAGGAAGCTCCGCGAGAAGGGTGTTCTGATCGTGGGCTCGGGGAACCTGGTCCACAATCTGCGCGAGTTGAAGATGGGTGCCGCGGCGTTCGACTACTCGATCGAGTTCGAACAGAAAATGCTCGAGGCGATTCGCGCGGAAAACTTCCAAGCGGTGGTCGACTACGCCTCTCTCGGCGAGGTGGCGAAGAAGGCCCACCCGACCCCCGATCACTTCATTCCGCTCCTCTATTCGCTCGCGGTCAGGGAGAAGGGGGAAGAACTCGCGACCTTCAACGAAGCGTTCGATATGGGTTCAATCTCGATGACGAGCTTTACGATCGGGGCGGAAAAGAGGACGGCGGGCGCAAAGCCCAAGACCGAGAAGCCTGACCCGGGCGGGAAGGAGAACTAGCTATGCCGTACGTGAACATTCAAATCACCCAAGGAGCGACTCGGGGACAGAAGGCGAACCTGGTCCATGACGTGACCGAATCGCTCGTGAAGCATCTGGGCAAAAAGCCCGACCACATCCACGTCGTGATCCAGGAGATCGCGGATGCGAACTGGGGGTACTCGGGGATGCTGACAGACGAGTGGAAGAACAAGTCGGCCGGCGGCGAGGGCTAGTCTCCTCAATCAGAGGGCACGAGCGGAGCGCTCTTCCCTCTCGCGGGCGGAAACACCTTCATCAGCGGTCACGATTGACAGCGCTGATTGCGGGGGAACTCCGATCGTGACCTCTGATCTAGAGCGGCATTCCCACGATCGTCGCCTGGAAGGCAAGCTCGCCGTTGACGAGTCCCTGGGTGTGGAACTTTGCGATGCGCGGGCGCATGTCGATCGCCTTGCTGATGATGACGATGCGGTCCCCGGGGACGATGGTGCCGCGGAACTTCACATCCGAACAAGCAGCGAACCCCAACACCTTCTTGGCATCGAAGATCTCTGCGTAGAAGAAGCTGCACAGCTGGCCGGCGCTCTCGAGCTGCAGCACCCCGGGAAACACGGCGCGTTCTGGAAAGTGCCCGCGAACCCAGAATTCGTCAGCGCGGACCACCCGCTCTCCGACGATGATCTGACCCTCGACATCGTAGTGAATGATGCGGTCGAGAAACTCCATCTCGAATCGCTGGGAATTTCGGGCGCGGATCTGCTCGGGACCGTACACGGTCTCGTCCAGATTGATCTCGTCCAGGTCGAACAGCAGCTTGGGGGGCATGGCGTGGTACCTCTTCCGGGGCGGAACAATACCACGAGTCCATCGGTAAACTCCACCGTCCCTGCGACGGTTCCCCCGAGCGTGAGGTTCCCGGTTCCGCCGATCGGTGCTCCCGGCCTACACCGTTCGGAGCGCTCGCGATACAATCGGCCCGTCCGCGCGCTCGCGGGCCTTGCCAGCCGCCCCCTCGAGTGCCGCGCCCGAAGTCAGAGGACTTTTGGGGGCGCGACCCGTCCGGGGCCCTTCGAGGGGAGCATCATGTCCGCATTGGTCGTCACACCGGAAGAACGAAAAACCGGGGGTGACCCGGCGCACCCCTACACTTTGGTTCGCCTCGAGGGGTTCATCGATGCCCCGAACTACGAGATGTTCGAGACCGCGCTCGACAAGTTGACTCGGGCGGGACACACCCACCTGGTGCTCGACTTCCGTCAGGTTCAGTACATTAACTCGACCGGAATCTCCGCGATCATCCGCTTCCAGAACGTCTGCTCCGAGCGCGGGGGGCACCTGATCCTGATCCAGGTCTCCCGGAACGTCGGTCTGACGATGCACCTCCTCGGCATCACCAGCTTGGTGCCGTTCCTCAAAGATCGCGCCGAGGCGGAAGCGGCCATCGACGACGGCGGGGGGGCGCTCTCGTCCTCGGTCGACTTCGACGGTGTGGGATCGGGTGGGTCGAGCGGTCCACGGCAGATCCCGGTCCTCGTCGAGAGCGCGCCAGCGACCAGCGGCACCGCGGTGCTGGTGGTCCCCAAAGAGGGGCCGTTCACTTCGATCATCGCCCGCCGGGTCGCCATGCTGCACGGCCGCTTTCACCTCTGTCACGACACCCAAACCGTGATCGACAATCTCGGCACTTGGGAACCCGACCTGGTCGTCCTCGACCATCGGATCCCCGAGATCGATCCCTTCCTCGAGCAGCTCAAGATCAAATCGGATAACCCGCTCACCTCGGTGCTCGTCCTTTACCCTCGGGGCAGCGACGTCGGAAAAAAACGTGATTTCCGCATCTGGGAGAACGACTATCTCGTCGACCCGTTCGACCTCATGAAGCTGTTCGTTCTCGCCGAGACCGAGCTGCGTCGGGTCCCGAAGGATCGCGACCTCTTTTCTCAGCAGGTGAAGTTCGAATTCGTGTCGGTGCGCGCATCGATGGAGAAGGGCCTGCAGCTCGGCAATCGCCTGCTCCAAAAACTCGACGTGAGCGACAACGACCGCACCGCACTTTACGCAGCCTTCAAAGAAGGGGTCGAGAACGCCGCCGCCCACGGGAACAAGTTCGACCCGGAGAAGCGGATCATCGTCACGTTCGTCGTCGATCCGAACCGCGCCACGTTCCTCATCGAGGACGAGGGGGAAGGGTTTGACCACGTCTACTACATGGCGCAGATCGACAACAAAGAGGCATTCGAGCGCGCAAAAGACCGCATTCGCCAGGGAAACCGCGGCGGCCTCGGCATTCTCCTGATGCACAAGTGTTCCGACCGCCTCGAGTATTCGGGGCGCGGGAACATCGTGCGGATCGAGAAGGGGCTGTCGTAGGGGAAGCGTCCCGCGCTACCCCTCGCCCCTCGGAATCGTCCTGTCCAAGCCCTCGAGGAGGAGCTCGAGACCGAACTCAAAATCATGCAAGCCGTGATGGGTGCCGTCGATCACCGTCTGCGCGAGCGCACGCATGTAGGGGTACTCTTTGGTTGGGAGCTGGGGGAGGAAGCTCTCCGCTGCGTCCGCGTATTCCGAGGGATCGAACGGAAAATTCAGCTCCTGGAGCGTGAACCCGTAGATGTGACTGTCGATGGAGTTCCACGCGCGGTCGGCCATCTCGTACGAAAACCCTGCTTCACGAAGACAACCCACCGTCGCGTTGACGTAGCGCAGCATCGCGGGACCGACGTTGACCCGAGAGACGATCACCATCGATGCCCAAGGGTGGCGCAAGAGAACCTCGTGAGCAGAGGTCGCGCGCCGACGCATGACGGCCTTCCAATCGGCGCCAATTTCGGGGACGTCGATCTCTCCTACGACGATGTCGACGATTCCGTCGAGCACGTCTTCCTTGTTTGCCACGTGGTTGTACAGCGACATCGCGACGACTCCCAGTTCCTGCCCCAGCTTGCGCATGGACAGGGAATCGAGGCCACTCGCATCCGCAATGGCGATCGCAGTACGGAGCACGAGCTCTCGACTCAAGGGGGAACGAGGTGCCTTCTTCGGGTCACTCATTTTTGCCATGGTGCCGTGCCTCAAATGGTGATGACGACTTTTCCACGAGCGCGCCCTTCGGTCAGGTACCGAATCGCGTCGGGGACCTCGCAGAGCGGGTACGTCCTGTCGATGACCGGGGTGACCTTGCCGGCCTCGATGAGTTCCGCGAGGTCATGGAGCGCCGCACTGCTCTCGTTCGCGATGAACGACCGCAACTTGTGCCCGGTGAACGGTGACAACGCGAGCGCTCTGAGCTGACGATCCACGCCTCCGATCCATCGGCCCCCTTCTTCCCCGCCAACAATCACGAGAGTCCCCTTGGGGGTGAGGGCGCGTCTCAGGTCTCTGAGCGAGCGGTTCCCTGCGATGTCGAAGATGGCGTCGTAGCGCTGGCCCATCTTCGAGAAGTCCTCGCGCTTGTAGTCGATGACATGGTCCGCGCCGAGGGAACGGACCATGTCCAGCTTCGACTCGCTCCCCACGCCGGTCACCTCTGCACCCAGCGCCTTGGCGATCTGCACCGCGAAGGTCCCCACGCCTCCGGATGCACCGATCACCAGCAACCTCTGCCCGGGCGCGACCTCGGCGTGGTCACGAATGCCTTGGAGGGCTGTGCCTCCCGAGATGGGCACGGCCGCCGCTTGCTCAAAAGTGAGGTTCGTTGGCTTGAGCGCGAGCTTCTTCTGACTGACGCGTGCGAACTCGGCAAAGGTTCCGTTGCCGATGCCGAACACTTCGTCGCCCGGCCCAAACTGCGTCACGTTCTTGCCGACCGCCTCCACTCGTCCCGCGACGTCCATGCCGAGAACAGGGTTCTTCGGCGCGCGGAGCCCAAAGCCAGCGATGCGAATCAAGTATGGCAAGCCCGTCATCAGGTGCCAGACGCCCCGGTCCACGCCCGCTGCGTGAACGCGGACGAGCACGTCATCGTCGCCGTACCTGGGCCTGTCGATGTCCCTCAGTTCCAGGACATCCGCGGCGCCATATCTGTCCTGCACGATGGCCTTCATGCTGTTTTTCTCGGTCGGCGCGAGGGCCACGCTTTCCGCCTTGCCCGCCGGGAGGCGGCTCGATACTCGGGTTGTATTCATTCTCTGGAGTCTCCTTGTGGGAGGGCCCATCACCAAACTTACAGCGTAAGTGTGCAGCGTAGGTTTACAGCGTAAGTTTGATCTGTCAAGAGATGGGTGAGGTATGGGTTGAGAGGCTTGGATGTAGTAGATCTGCTCCTCAACGCGACTCGGGGGACGTATCGAGCGAAGCGCTCACTCATTCCCAGACCGGCCCGCCGAAGGAGACGCCATGCCGATTCAGTCGCGCCCAGTTCTCGCCCTCGTCCTTTTCGCCGCCGCCCTGGTTCCAGCCGACACTGCCCTCGCCGGTCCGCCCCTCTTCTGCCCCGAGGCGGTCTTCACCGACTCAGAGTCGCTCGGGCTTCGGAAGATCCACAAAGACGACGCGCCAGCCCAGCAGGTCCTCATTCTCTCTTCTGTCATCGCCGGCTCCGATTCCGCGCGCTTCCACGGGGAGGCGATCCGCTGGTTCCGACGGGTGCACTCCGGGTCCTTTTCCACGCTCTTGGGCACGATCGAAGCCCGCGTGGAGAAGCTCGGAGACACGGCCACAGCGCAGGATCGCTTCGACCTCGCCCTCGCGATCATTCTCGATAACTGGGATGGCAAGCGCGCCAAAGAGGCTGCGGTCACTCTCTCCGAGATCGCCGACGCGACCGGCAGCCCCGCCCGGTTGATCTACGCCGCCGAAGCCCACGACCTCGTCTTTCACGGAAGTCGAGCGACACGCGGCCTGGCGAGCGCTCTCTCCCTGGCGCATTGTCGGCGCGCGACGGAGATCCTTTTCTCGGCCAGCGACGAGGACTCGAAGCGGGTTCAGCGGCTGCTCGAGGTTCATCTCCCCTATCTCGAAGGAATGCATCGGGGCGAGGCGGCGTGGGATCAATGGATCGTGGAGCGGAAGCGCGCTCTCGGGGACCGTGGGCTGCGTGGCGAGTCGCGGGGTCGGGCGAAGCGCATGAGCGGGGAGTCGGTTCCGAACCGCCGCTCTCCCCCTGCCAGATCCGATCACGGAGAACAGTGAGCGGCGGTGACCGCTCATCCCCCATCGAGGTCTGCGACGTAGTTCGGCTCGGCGACTTCTGTCTCGGGGAATGCCGACAGGGTTTCGATCGCTTTGAGAACTCCGGCGCGCGTGCCATCCCCCTGAATCCGAATTTGCAGCGTCTCCCCGGTCGTCCCCACGACCGTTCCCCCGATCGCCAGAACCAGGGCGTCAATGCGCTCTCGGGGTGTTCCCGTGTGCACGATCAGCAACACCTCGTTCGCGACCAGGGACGCACCAGTCTCTTCATCTCGAACGATTTGGGAGGGGTTCGATGGTGCGATCTCGAAGGGAAAGGCTTTCGAAGGAACCGCTTCCGGATCCAGCACTTCCGAGTGAGGAGGTGCTGGGTCCGGAGCGGCGGGAGGGGTGGCTGATCGGGTGCACGAAGTGAGATGGGATCCCACGAGGAGTGCCGCCGTGATGCTCAAGGTAAGTCTCCTTGACCATGACCATCGGTACCGTCGGCTCACGGCACGCCCTCCTCTGGGCTTCTTCACTTCAGCCGAATGTTGTCGATGAGGACCACAGAGTCATAAACATCATCGCCGGTGTCTGAGATCTCGATGAGGTACTGCCCCGCTCCTGTCGTCACGGGGACCATCGCCGTTCCAGTCTTCCAACCGGTGTGCCCCGTGGTGCTATCTCCCCCGGGGAAGTCGATTCCTCCGACCGCCGAGAAGGTCGAAGCATTGACCGATTCCATCGCCAATGTCACGGGAGAGCCCCCCGGTGGGGTCATGGTGATGATGACGAAGTCGTCGAATTGGGTTCCGACGAACTCGGGGTACTCCTCGGTGATGAAGTCGTACTCAAAGCTGATCGGGAAGCTGGTCACACCGGGCTGGACGTCGAAGCATTTCTTCAGCGAGGCGCCAATCTGGTCCCCTGCGGGGCCGGTGCTCGCGTACCCCATTCGCATCCGATGCTGAGGTGTGAACGGCCCGAGCGTCGCGAGGCTGCTTGCGGTTCCTGTCGACGTCCATTCTGCCAAGTTCCCGATTTCGAAGCTTCCGTTGAAGACCGCCTCGAACAGATCAACACGTGGACCGATGAGGAGTGCGACCGTGCTCTGTTCACCCGTCTTGAGGAGGCGCTCGCGTACCTTTGCGGCGGTCCACGCGGGATGCATCGACCAAACGACTGCCGCACACCCCGAAACCAAGGGAGCGGACATACTCGTTCCGCTCTTGATTCCGAGGCCACCACCGGGAACCGTCGAGGGTGTAACCCTGACATAGCGCTCAGGCTGCGAGCTCAACATGCTGGATGAACT
>CALEHF010000378.1 GCA_937876125.1 uncultured bacterium | reverse complement strand
CCTCGGGTCGCTCGGATCTGGTGTGGGGGCGCAGGTCCCCGACAATGACCCCGAGCTCGAGATCCGCCCCTACGACATTGTCGAGCTCAAGAAGGGGGGACGCCTCGAGGGAGAGATTCTCGAGGACCGCATCGATGCGTTGGTCTTTCGCCAAAAGAGCGGAATCGAAACAACGATCCCTGCCGCGGACGTCAAGAAGAAGTGGCTGAAGAATCCGCCGCTGCGGGTCTACGGCGTTCGAAAGAAGAAGTACTTCGACCCGATGAGCGCGCGAGAACAGTGGGAGCTTGCCTCCTGGTGTCTCCAGCCTGAGGTGGGACTCACCGCTCAGGGAATCCTGCACTTCGAAGAAGCCACGATACTCAAGCCCACGGAACCGTCGGTCTATGAGACGTTGCTCGAACTGTACCGTCAGCGAAGCGGTGAAAGCGTGGAGGAGCACGACCGCGAGGTGGCGACTGCTTTGCGCGGAATTTCGGCCGGAGTCGGCGGAGCCGAGCTCTCCGTTCACGCGGCCGAGCTTCTCGTCGACCTCGGCGACCCGCGCGCTGCGATCTTGTTCCTCGAGCCTCTCGCTGAGCGCGACGCCGATACTCCCGTCGTTGAGGCGGGGCAGGACTTGCTCGTGCTACTGCTCGATCAAGTGGGGCGGCGTGACGAAGCTCGGGCGCTCTCTGAACAGTTCGTCGCCGATGAGACTCGAGGTTCGATTCTCAGTTTGCGTCGACTCTCCTCCGAGTGGCTTCTCGCCGATGTGGCGGAGGGTCTGGAGGGGGCGGACGCAGCCCTGGAAGATACTCTGTCACAAATCCTCGCCGCGTCTCCCGACGACGCTCTCGCCCACTTGTGGCGTGGCTCCCTGGCCATGTTGCAGGGAGATCCGATCGCCGCGAAGGCTTCCTTGAAGAAGGCGTTCGAACTGGGGGAGAACGGGGGGGTGGCTACGGTCACGATGGCGCTGAACTTCGCCCGATCCGCCGAGGCGGAAACGGCTCTCGAGGTGATCGGGATGGCACGCAGCGCGGCGGGGGTCAGCGAGCTGGTTCAGCAGGTCGAGGCGTACACCCAGGAGAACCTCGGCGATGGCGACCTCGCGGCTGCGATTCTGAAAGAGCTGGCCGATCTCGACTCTCCTACTTGGCAGAGCTGGGTCCTCTCGATCCAAGGTCGCGCTCGTCTCGACGAAGATTTCCTGTTCGATCGGGAAGTGCGGCGAGCCCTCGATGCGGTCGGATCGAATCCAGCCGCATTCGCCGAACTCGCGGTTCTGATCGGAGATCGCGCTCTCCTATCGAAGCGTGCAGACGATGCGCGTCGCTGGCTGGGCTACGCCCGGAGCGCCGGTCGGGAACTTCCTGAGGTCCTGCTGCGCCTGGGGCTTGCGCATCTCGAAGATGGCGGCGACCTGCGGCTTGCACGCGCTGCGCTCGAGGACGCCGTGGCGGCAGCTCCGGACGACGCCGATATTCAGAATGCACTCGGATGTCTCGAGTATCGTGCCGGAGCTCTACCCGCCGCACGCGATCGATTCAGCCGAGTCCTCGAACTGGTGCCCGAAGCGAAGAAGTCAGACCAGGGACCGGCTGCAGAGAGTCGGATCTATGCCATCGCGGCGCTCGAGCAGATCGATCGCGCTCTCGGCGAAGAAGTATGGAGCGATGACTTTGCCCGAGCGGATGGCCCTCAGGTTTTGAACAACTGGGAGAAGCACGAAACATTCGGGGTCAATATCGAGATTCGGCAAGGCGCGGTGCGATTCGAGGGAACTCAAGCCTTCGAGTCCTTTGGGCTGACCAAGCTGGTCCGCCCGATCGACAGTTCACAACTCGCCCGAGTACGCGGCTTGATCGAGATTCCCGCGAGTACTCCCGCCCGCATCGGTCTCCGGTTGGCGCGCGAGGAGGGCGGTGTCGAGGGAGATGGCGTCGTCGTCTTCCGCGACCTCGACGGGACCATCGCAGTCGCACTCAACTCGACCGAGGAGTCGCTCGTCGTGCGGAGCGATGGGGACGGCGAGGGCCTCGACAACGATCGTGTTCTCGTTCCCACGAAGTGGCCGACCGATGGAAAGCCCCATTGGCTCGAGTTGCGCCTCCCTCGGGAGGAGGCGGCTGAGTCGACCGCCTCGGTCTACCTCGATGGCAAAGTGGTGATGCGTGGGATTCCGGTGCCGCGGCTGAGCCGCCGGGGGACGACCACGGTCGGAGTGAGCCTGCAGGCGGATGAAAATGATCAAGTGCGCATGGAGCTCCACGAGATCGAAATCTTCCGTCGCCGTCCGAAACTCGACCGCGGGGGATCCAACCGATGAGCGGCCAGGCCTCCCATATCCGAGCGCGCGAGAGCGATCTGAAGGAGAGTGTCATGTCGAAGCGAACCGCCGGGTTCACACTGATCGAGCTGTTGGTGGTGATCGCGATCATCGGTGCACTGGCCGCGATGGCGAGTCCGATGATTCGGAATGCACGTATGAAGGGCAAGGTCACGACGACGAGCAGCCGCATCCAGGAGGTCTCTCTCGCGATCGATAGCTTCGAAGGCCAGTGGGGCGACTTTCCCCCGAGTTCTTTCGAGGACTACTTCGAGACCTCGGGGAACCGCGTCGACTCTGGCATCGAGAGCGTCGTCTTGTGTCTGGCGACGCGCAAAAAGGGCGGGCCGTTCGTGACCTGGAAAGAAGATTGGCTCGAGAACCTCGACGGTGACTCGCTCGCATCGGATGAGGCAATGGAGAAACTCGATTGGTATTTCGTGGATAATCAGCTGTGGGAGTGTGTCGACGATTTCGGGAGTCCATTGATCTACATTCAGAACAAGGACTACGATGACAGTTTCCAGGTCACCCATACCGAGGACGGGGTTCAAGGCACGGCGACCGGCGCTCGCTCGGAAAAGACGAAGGTCTACCACAGCCTCACCACCTACCAGCTTTGGTCGAGCGGCCCGGACCAAAAGAATGAAAACGGTGACGGCGACGACATCGGGTCTTGGAAATAGGATGCCGATCGCGGTGAGGCCGATCGATCGAAGAGCGGGATTTACCCTGATGGAGCTGCTGGTGATCCTTGCGATCATCGGAGTCATCGGCGGTATGTCGATCGGTGTCTATCAGCAAGTCGCTCGACAGAACATCCTCCCCGCGGCCGCTTCCCGGGTGTCTTCGGTTTTGCGCGCCGCTCGCAACTTTTCCGTCTCTTCGTCGCTGCCCAGTCGAGTCTACGTCGATGCCAAGAAGCAGCGCATTTCCGCCTTTGGGTTCGAGTTGGTGGCCTCTTGGAGCTTTGAAGAGCTCGAAGACCAAGAGGTCGGAACCCGGCTCGATCGCGGCACGGAGATCATGGGTGCGTTTCGTGAGCCCGCCGAGGCCTACGGTGTGATCGAAGTCGGTAAGGGTCGGATTGGACGCGGATTGGTGTTCCTCGATGAAGGGGCCAGTCTGGTTGCGCCCCGGCGCCCGCGCTACGACTCGATCCGCGGATTCAGCCTCGAAGCCTGGGTTCTGTTCTATCAGCGACCACTCGAGAAGGGTGAGGGCTCCGATCGCTCGGGTTCTTTCAGTGATCCTCGCCGGGACGAGCAGTACGCGATCATCTCGCGGCCGGGCAGCTGGGAGTTTGGTCTCCTCGGGGACGGCGCTCTCTACGCCGTCATCGGCGACGCCGATCATCCTGCATCAGACAGCACTTTCGTCGCTGCGACGAAGAGTGGTGAAGTGATCGGATCTCGGTGGGCACATGTCCGGGCGAGTTTCGATGGGATCGAATTGGTGCTCGAGGTCGATGGGATTGCTCGCGGGTGGGCCCCTGATGGCTTCGAGCGGGTGGATGAGCGAGATTGGCCCGAGCTCCCCACTGAGGTCCCCGCGGGAGACTTCGAGTTGATGATTTCGCACCCGAAGCGGTTCTTCTTCGGAGGGCTCGACGAGGTCAAGGTGCGCATCGCTCTCGAGCCCCAGACCTTCGATCTACCCGATGAAGTGGTGTTTCTCGGTGACTCCTCCATCGTTCGGTTCGACACTCGCGGTGGGCTCGACCCGATCTTTCATTCGAACCCGGTGGTGGTGCGGATCGGGGAGTTGGGCGAGGATGCCGAGGTGGAGACGGAGTCGCCGACCGGAACGTCGGTCGCGCCCCCTTCTATGGAAGAGGCGGAGGCGGCAAAGGGAGAGAGCGAAGCCGAGGAGGCAGAAGAGATTCTGGGAGATCCGATGGCAGCGCTCACGCGTTACCTCGATGAGCAGCGCCTCGCCGCAGAAAACTCGACCGAGGATGATCCGGTCCTCGGCACCGAGCGCGCCCTGCCAGGAGAGGGCGAGCCGGATGCTGCCGCCCGGGAAAAGGGCATGAAGCGCATCCACCAGATTATCATCGATTTGACCGGCACGATTCGCGGCTGAGTTCCGCTGTGCGCTTGTCGCAGAGGTGCTGGTGCCGCGTGCGACCCGACGAGAGAGCGATTGCTGAGGGAGATCCCATGACCGACGAGCTTCGCGGTTCGACCCCGATGTTCGAGCGCCGCACCGAGGGTGCAAGGAATGAGCAGCTTCGCGAAGGGAACGGGGGTGCTGCCGAAAAACCGGTGACTCTCAACCAACAGGGCATGGCATTGATCTTGGTGGTGCTGGTCTTGACCGCACTGGTCACGATCGGGACGCCGTTCGTCATCTCGATGAAACTGCAGGAGCGCGGATCCGTCTTTACGGTCGATCGCGAGCGTGCCCACCTCGCCTCCCTCTCCGCCCGCAATCACACCCTCGCCCATCTCTTCAACAATCACCCGAGTCGCGAGCGAGAGGTCGTCGACGACGACGGGATTCCCGCTCATAAGTACGACACGTGGGAAGAGTTCCAACCGACATTCGCGCCGGAGCTCGCATTCGACGAGAGCCGGATCGCTGAGTTTCTCGTGAACCAGGAGAAGAGCGAGGAGAAGAAGGACGAACCGCCCGGTTACTCGATGCGCGGGGATGCGAGCCGCCGGACGATCGACGCCACGGTCGAGGACGAGCAAGGGAAGATCAATCTCAACACGGCGATGCCGAACCTGATCGGCAATTTGCTCGCGGGCAGTCACCTCTCCGAGGCGATCAAGTTCGATCAGCGCCTCACGGAGCTACCACTCGACGACACGAGCGCGTTCCCAGCGGACGACGACTCGGACACTGTCGATGGCGTGGTGGTGATCCTCAACCCGATCCTCTTCACCGTGGAGGCGATCAGTTATCGGGGCAAGACGGAAACCCATCTCACGGGTTGTTTCCGTGGTGAGTACATCTCCGGAACGTGGGAGCACCAAAAAGGCTGGCCGGTCTTTGATCTACGGGGCCTGAAGGTGTTTTTGCACCGATACTACAACCTCTCGGATGGGAAAATTGCCACCTACCGCACCCCGCAGTCGATCCGTCAAATCGCGGACTGGTCGGTGATTCCATACTTCCTCGAGACCATGGCGGTTTTCGGTCTCGACTTGAAGAACATGCAGGAGTTCGGGCTGACCCCCGAAATGCTGGTTCGCGCCGGATTGCAGCAGTACCTCGACAAGTTCGAGAAGGAGGAGGTCGAAGTCGATGCTACTGAGTATCGTAAGACGCGGCGTGATCTGATCGAGCTCGGAATTCCTGCCGAGGCGATCGACCTCTTGGAACAGTTCCGCGGCAAGGTCGCGGTGATCCAAGCGGGGAAGGTTGCGAAGGACCGGAACCTCAGCAAAGTGGGCGCGAACGCCTTCAAGGGCGCCTTCGAAACGACGATCAAGAAGGAGTTCAAGCGGGTCAAGGATCACTCCAAGGGGTACTTCCCCATGGCGATTGCCGCGTACCAAGAGATTTTTGATCAGCCGGGTTTCGAGACGTTCACCGCGACGGACTTCGAGCGCCTTCGTGGCGACATCACCACCTACAGCTCGATCGATGCACTCTGGTCCGCGGAGCAGATGATCCTCGGCGAGATCAGCACCGATGCGTTCCTCGGCGTACCGTCGTTCCGACTCGGCCGCTACGACCACTTCAACCCGGGCACCTTGGTGCGAATTCGCAGTGTCAAAGACCCCCGAAAGCTCGAGTTCCATCTCGCGGCGGGGGCCTTTCCTTCGGGGATCGGAGGAGGCGGCGGTCGCGGATCGATCATCCAGGGCGGAGTGATTCTCAAAGATCGACTGAAGTTCGAGTACGAAGAGCGCGAAGCGATGGTTTCCGCTCAGCTGCGCCACCCCGTGAACATCAACAGCGCGTCGGCGCGCGTCATTGCAGCGGTCCTCACCGGGCTCTCGACCGATCGTTTCACACAGCAATTCGATTCGGTGACGGCAGGAGAAGCGCGTGCGCTCGCCGACTTGATCCTCGAGAGTTTGCCGATCACCGACTTCGGGAAGTTCCGGGAACTGATCGATCAAGCCTCCACCGACGGGGTGATTGACGACGAGGATGTCACCGCAATCTTGCTCAACGCCGTGAACCCGAACCATCCGAGACTGACGATTTCGACGACCGGATTTTGTTACGCTTCGACGGACGTCTACACGATTGAAGCGTCGGGGGTGGTGCGGAATCCTTCCGGGGTCGAAACCGCGTCCGACCGCTTCCGCGAAGTGATCGAGGTCGCTCCCCCCGATCCTCTGGTCCACGTGATCGAGACTCAAGACGACTGGACCGGGATCATTTTCCGCCGGGATGCACCTCGGAACGACCGCTGGCCCACGTCGTCGACCCAGCTCCCCGGGCGCGCGCAGCACCTCATGACTACGGGACCGGTGCCGATCAACCAGAAGCGCTTTGAGGCGCCCGCCCTCGATTCGGGGGCACTCCTGGCCCTCAGCACCGAGAGCCCTCAGATCAACGGAGTCACTCAGAGTATCGAGCACTTTCCCGAAAGCATCGAAGGCCTCGAGGACGCGAGTTTTTCCCTCAGTCTCGGCACACTGCTGCCGGAGGACCCGATCTCCATCGACTTCTGGGTTCGCCCGCGAAGCGTGGCGGGGGATCAGGTGCTCCTCGATTCGCTCGCCAATCAAGGGCAGCCGTTCGAGAACCGTATCCGATTGATGTGGAAGGGTGACACGCGCGAGCTGGTCCTCCAGATTTACGACGACGCGCGCATCACCAACTACGGCGGGCGGGAGGTTCTCCCCTGCGCGGAAATTGTTCACCCGATGGGGAGCGATTGGCAGCCCGACACTTGGTACCACGTGACCGCAGGGTGGGGCTCCGCGATCCCCGGTGATCAGTTCTTGATGGTCGACCAGCGTCCCGTCGGCGAGCACACCTTCCTGACCGAACTGGCCGGAGGGATATCGGAGAACCAAGAAGGCTACATGAGCGTCAAGGACACGAGGTTCGCGAGCCGCCTTCCGAAAGAGGGAAGTCTGTGGGTCGGGGGCGAGGTGATCGATTACACCGAGCGTGAGGGGACCCGCTTTCGGATCTCGTCTCGCAACAGCCTCGGTGAATTGGCGAGTGGTAGAGCTCGCCGCGGGACAGCGCGCCGTGCGCACGCCGCCGGCACGACTGTGCGCCCCTTTGGCTACTCGGTCGAGTTGGCGGCTTCCGATCCTGAGATCCCTCCGCAGTCGATGGATCAGGTGATCGGGGGGACCGGAGGTGCCGGACTTGAATCTGTGTTGCGCCAACCGATGGCGGTCCAAGGCAGACTGGATAGCTTTTCGATCCCTGGGGTCAGTATCCCATTTCCTGCGACGTATCCGATTGTGTCCTACACACAATTCGGGAACGAACCCACATTCTTACTTCCGTTTACTCCGGGACTGACACAGCTAACGGTTCACTCAACCGTGAACCCGCTGCAGCTCGGATTTCCGGAGTCCGGCTACCTCTGCGTGAAGTATTGGTTGCTCCCGAACGGATCGGCAGTGTGGCAACGCGCGGTCGAATTCGTACGGTATCAGGCATTCACTCCGGGACCGGGAGCGGATAAGTACACTTTTACTGGACTGCTCCGTGGTCGACTTCAAACGGATCAAATCGATACGGGGCTACTGCTTGGAGGAGGACGTCGCCAAGTTGAAGTGTTTTCCGTTTCCATCGAGACGAACGTCACCAATTTGAGCCAGCGTTACCCCCCCAGTGGAGTTGCCCAGATCACTCCCCCACAGGGAGAGGTCGAGTGGTTCTATTACAAGACGATCGAAGAGGGTCGATTTTTTGTCGCGGACCCGCGACTTGGGACAAGGGTTACTTTCGCTCCGGGATTTGTGAGCCGATTCTTCCGTGGATACGTCGGCACGGAGAGAACTCATCAGTTTGATGACCCGACGGCACTGTTGCCGGCTTCTTGGCCCGCTGGGACCGCAATCACACCGGTTCTCCGTACGATCCGCGCGGGCCCTGCGGCGTGGGACCGAGTCCTGATTGCAGAGAGCCTGAACCAAGGATCTCCGCGCCGGGAGCCCTCTGCATTGCGTGTCCGAAAAGTCATCGACGGGGACAACGGAGTCATGCTGGGCTTCGATCGCGCACCCCGCGGCACTTACTTGAGCAACGCGCTCCCGCGCGTAAAGCGGTTTCCGACCGGTGAACTCCCGACGCAATCTTCGGGGACCTTCCAAGTGGGTTCCAGCGCGCTGGGAGCTGCCGGGGCGTTCGACGGAACGATCGATGAGATTCGTCTCTCCAAGCTTCGGCCTCCCGGGGGTTGGGGAGTGATGATTACCGATGCAGCCGGTGCGCCGAACTTCCAACCAGCGACGACGGGGGGCGCGCCTGGTCGTGATCTGATTCGGGAGTACTCCCGAGGAGCTGAGGTCGACCTCGGCAAGCCTCTTGATCGCTTGCGAATGGTTCCGGTGCCACAGCTTCAGGGAGACGGAAGTCAGATCAGCTTTGACTGGCCGGATCCCAGCGAGTTTGCGACGAGGAGAGAGGGGTTTCTTCTTCAGATGGGAAACGAGGTTCTCTACGGAGAGAAGCTACCATCGCAGTCCGCCGGTGGAGGAATTGCATACTTGATGCTGCCTCTCCGGAGAACTCCGGACATTACTCTCAGTGGTCCCAATCCACGACGACAAACCATTTCGCAAGTGCTCGTCCATGACACCGCGAGGATTCCCGACAGCCACGGCTTCCTTTCCATCTCGAGCGAAGCCGGAGTGGAAATCCTCTACTACGAGCGGACTCGTGGCACGAGTCTGATCAACGTGCAAAGAGGAATGTTTGGTACCATCGTGGGGGACTATCGTCCCATCCTCAACGCATTGGGGACGAGTTCAAACGTGATCATGAGATCGATCCAAACCTACGAGTTCGATCTGATGGCGCGCTCCCTGATGGACACCGCGGCCGGCCAAGGTTCGCTGGAAACGCTGCTCCCCATCACGACGTTCGCGGCCGCACGACTCACGGGTGGGATCGAGTTCGCCGTCCCCGTGAGCCGCGGCAACGACTTCCCAACCAATGACGGCTATCTCCGCTTCGACGATGGAAACCGCGGGACCACCGATGAGGTGGTCGCCTACATCCGACGGACCGGGGACCAGTTGAACCTCGGCCGAGACGATCGCACCGGGCGCCCCATTTTCAGACAACGGTTTGGCACCCCGCGGCGTGATCCCCCGAAAGATACGATCGTCACGGAGTTCCTCACCCGCTATCACGATCGCTTCGAACCAGAGGCGGAGAGTAGCGACATGATGAAGTGGGAGCGCTCGATCACAATTCCCGGGGCTCACTTCGATCGATTGTCGTGGGAACTCCAGGATGATCGATCGGGAGTGGGGCGCGCCGACGTCATGGTGTACACCCGTCTCGACTCCGTTCCGTCGTGGGACGAGAAGCCAGGCGACTCGCGTGATGAATTGACGCTGTTCCAGAAGCCCGACGCGGACAACACGATCGATCGCACCGCGGACCAGCTGGAGCTGCGGATCATGTACCGCTTTCGACAGGGAGCGTACGGTCCAGCTCAGTCAGGGAGTACTTGGAATCACGAGTGGAAACGCACTCCGATCATCGATCAACTGATCATCGAGTATCGCAAGGACTGGCGCATCATCCACCGAGAGGATCTTCCGTTCTGATGAAGA
>CALEHF010000377.1 GCA_937876125.1 uncultured bacterium | reverse complement strand
TGGGATGCTGGCGATGTTGCTGGTCTTCGGGTCGTCCGGGGATACGCAGGTGCCGGGTGATCTCCTTCCTCCACTGGGGCTAGTGACTTCGGAAGACTTCGGTGCATTTCGCGAGTCATTGGAATCAATGAGGGGGCAGTGGTTCGTCTCGGGTGGCGCAATTGAGATCTGTGACATGCGTTTCCGACCGGTAATCCAAACGAGCGGGTCCTGCGTCTATCTAGGTTCGTACGGTCGCTTGATCAGCCAGCCAGGATTCTCAAACTCTTCGGTCCAGCTGTCCCTGTCGATGGAATCTCATAACTTTGCCTACGTCCATGAACTCGGCCAAGTTTGCGACACACCCCCTGACGTCATTTTCGATGCCGTTGTCCCTCACCGCGTCGTTCAGCGGTTCTCAAGAAACAGTCTTCGAAACGTGGGCCAACTCGACTTCCTGGTCTTTCTCTTAGAGCTGCTTGAGACAGGGGATCCCAACAATCTTCTGGGGCCGGTTCCCGTTCCGGGTGAGAACAACGGCGCAACCATTGTGGGTTTCGCCATGTCCGGATCTGGGGGATTGTACGCTGCAGATTTGCAGTTCAGGGAGACTGGAAATGACGATGCCCCCGTGCTTCGATACCACGTGCAGGCGTCCTGGACTTCAGGGGCGTTTGACCAGGTCGTAGTCCAATGAGCAGCGCGCCGAACGATCTTCGGAGTCGTCTTTTTTGGGCTGCGACTCGCAGCACAAACCTTGCTCAAGCTCTGCGACTCGCTTCCATCGGCTGCGACGCGACCCAGCAGCCGCTATTGGACTCGTTCGGCGATGCGATGAAGTCCGTTACCGGCGCGACCACCGGCCTAGAGTCAGATCTCACTGCGATCAACGAAACCCACGGTGAAGAGTGGCTTGAGTTTGCAGCCTACATTGCGCTCTCTCGCGTAGGCGAGGTTTCTGCCGCTCCCCTCGTGAGGCTGGAGAGCGTCGCGAACTCTCTCTTGCCGACAAACAGCTACGTATGGCCGCTCCTTCGTGCGGTTCGCACCAACATAGCGACAAAGGCAGGGGAGCCTTCTCAAGCCGCTCTCTATCTTGGTCAGGCCGAGACGGCATTGGCCTGTGTAGATTCTCCAGCTCTTCGTGAGCTCTGCAGGCCGACGGTCCTCCGCGCTCGAGGGTTGTACTTTCGGCTCATCGGCGACTATCAGAAAGCCTTCATCGCTCTTGAGTCTGCTCAACGCATCGCCTCTGAACTCTCAATGAACCTAGCCCCTTTCATCGCATTAGATTTCGGTCACCTTCTTTGGTCGTCAGGGCAGGTGCAGAGAGCACTTGAGGTTCATCAGGACGAGGCGGGGCGGGAGGCACTCCGATCAGTTAGCCGAGAAATGGCAGCCAGATCGCACCTTTCTGCAGCAAAGTGCGCCATCGATCTCAGCGCCTTTTCCACGGCAGAGAAAGAACTCCGCGCAGTCGAGCAACTTCAAAGAGAGTCGGAAGGCATCTCCGCGCTCGTGAATGGCTACTACCAACTTTTCTCAGGAGAGCTGCACCTCAAGTCGGCCGCCTCGACGAGTTCCAACGGTTTCGATCTACTCGAGAAGGCCTGCCAGATCTTCGAATCGATGGATCCGCCCT
>CALEHF010000376.1 GCA_937876125.1 uncultured bacterium | reverse complement strand
CGATGGTGTCGTCCCAAATGGTGCTCTGCGTGTCGAGACGCAGCGAGTGGAACGCACGCGAGAGGCCGCGCAGGTTCTGCCCCTGAGAGCCGTTCAAGATCTGCTGGTTCGAGTGGGTATCGAAACTTCCCAGCTCGACGCCGACGACCCGGCAGTCGGTCTGCTTCAGGAGCTGCGCGCCGTTCTTCACTTGACGGAAGAAGTTCAAGAGACGGTTGTCGAAGCCGTCGTTGTTCCCGCTGTCCGGGTAGAACGCGCCGTTCGCCGGCACATACGCATTCTCATCGACACCCGCTTGCGTCAGCGCATCGAGACTGCTCGCCATCGCGACCCCGACGTCGCGCAGTTGCGGGTCGTAGGTCGAAGCGTCGGGGTCTCGGCCGTACACGCCGAGGAGGCCCGATCCGTTGTTCGAAACTCCAGGGGCCGCGCCGACCAGCTTGAGATCGATGTCTGAAGTGCCGAGTTGGTACGCATTGAGAGTACGCATGTGCACCAAGGGGCGATCGCCGCGGAAGGCGACCTGCTGATTATTGGAGATACTGACCCCCGGGATCGGGTGGTTCGCCAAGAGCGGGTTCGTATCGATGAGACGGTTGACCCACCCCTCTTCCACTTGATCCGCACCCGGGATCGACGGCATCGCGTTCTCCCAGAACTGTTGGCTGGAAAAGTGTGAGCGCGATTGGTTGTCGTAGGCGACGCGCTGGATCACCGCGAGGTCACCCGCATCGTAGACATCCTTCATCAGTTGCATCTGCGGGTGCAGAGACGCGAACCCGTTCAGGTCGAAGGCTGGCGTCGGCGGCACGAAGAGAGTGGGGCGAGTGGTGGTGTTGTACGAGCTGTCCCCGTGGGGGATGACCGTGTTCACGCCGTCGTTTCCGCCCCGCATGAAGATGATCATCATCTTCTTCGGATTCCCGACTCCACCTGCGTGGAGAGCGCTCGAGAGGAAGGGGTTTCCCATGATCGGGGAGAGAGCACCCATGGTGAGGCCTGCACCACCGATCTTGAGGAAACCGCGTCGGTTCATCGGATTCATGGAGTCCTCCTACTGTTTCATCGCCTGCGGCCAGGAGCGCAAGAAGGTCAGGAATTTACGGAGACGAGTATCGTAGTCGGCGATGGCTGGGTTGAGCGCGGTCGGGACTTCCTGGTCGTTGGACTCGAGGAAGGCGACCGCGATTTCGGTATCGATCACGGAGTACCCCGCCGGGAACATCAACTCGAACCAGAACGAGACGACCGCGTTCACGTCCGACTCGTCGACTCCCGCGCCTTGTTGAATGGTGCGCGGGTTGTAGTTCAGCGTGCCCGAGCCAGTGTAAATGATCTCGTTGAAGTGAATGGTGTCGACCAGCTTGCTCGTGCCCAGCCAGTCGTCGCCGAGTTCCGGGTACCCGTCGGGCGTGCCGAAGTAGAGCGGCGTGTGCTGGAGGACGCCGACGTAGTTGCGCAGTTGGTTGCCGTTGGTCGATTCCCCTTCGAGCATGCGTACCGTCGAGATCAGAACCTCTGCGGGGGTCTTGATCTTCGCGTAGCGGTGGGCGGTGCCGAGGAAATCGGGGCTGAGGAGGATCGTCTCCATCACGTCAGAGAGATCTCCACCGGAACCGAGCCAGGTGCCGATGCACTGGGCGACCAGCGCCGGCGGCGGCACATCGTTCACGAACTTCTGAATCAGTTTGAAGGAGACGTACTCGGCGGTGAGGCTCGACGCGGCGAGGTGTTGGATCACCTCGATGCCGTCGAACACTCCGTCGGCGCTGAGCGCCGGGCGGGCCGGAATGTTCAGCGGAATCCCCATGCTCGAGAAGAGGGACTTGGCCCCGTAGTCGTGGGTGCCTGCGTCGAACTTGAAGCTCCAGATACCGTTCGGGTCGCTGTTCGGGATCGACGGGGCGAACGGATCGCCGTAGTTCGCCACCGCGACCTTGTGCACGGTCCAGCCGGTGAAGCAGCGAGCGAGCTGTTCGATGTCGCCCTGAGAGTAGCCTCCATTCACACCGACGGTGTGCAGTTCGAGGATCTCCCGCGCGTAGTTCTCGTTCGTGTTTCCGACCACGTTCGAGATGTTGTCGAGGTAGACGAGCATCGTCGGGCTCGTCGCGGAGAGCGCGAGGAGGTTCTCGAAGGTGCCGAGGGCATTTTGGCGGAACAGTTCATCCTCGATCGCCTCTTGGAACATCGCAGGGGAGAGACTGGTCGTTCCGTTGAACGTGCCCCCACCATCGAGACCGATCAGGTACTGGCGGAAGGTCCAGTAGTAGGTGTTGAAGTGGTTCGACCAGAAGTCGGTCAGTTGCTCGAGGAGCTGGCGGTTGGAGTAGATGCCGCGCAGCATCACGTGACGGGCGTAGTTGGTGTAGTTGGACGCGATCGGGATCGCGGCGATCTTCGTGTCGATCACCGGGTTCTCGACGATCGAGAATGGATCGAGTTGCTCGAAGATGTACGCCTCGGCTCCGATGGCCTCGAGATCCGCGAGTTCGGTGGGAGTCGGGCCGTAGGCGATCCTGCGCAAAATGTGCGCGGCGGTCGCGCGATCGGTGGTGGTCGCGCAGATGTCGAACGTCACGCAGGTGAGCGTCGACGGGGTGGTCGGCGGCGTCGGATCCAAGCCACAATCGGGGAACGGGGGCGCCGGCGGCGCTGATCCCTGGAACAGAAAGGCGAACACGCTGATCGCATCGGCGATGTTCAAAACACTGTCGTCGTTCACGTCACCTGAAGCTTGGCAGTCGATCGGGTCACTCTGGAAGAGTGTTGCGAGAATCTTGATGCCGTCGGCGATATTCAGAACGCCATCAGCATTTGCATCCCCCCGGATGAACTGCGTCGATCCCAATTGGACCGGTCCCCCCGGCTGTGTGACTTGCGCTTCGATCGGGGCGCTCCCGATGAAGATGGCGAGTCCCACGCCGAACAAAGTGCGGACAAGCTTCCCTGCCGGTCGATGGAGCACGCTCCACCTCCTTGCGAGAACGAGCACCCGTGGCGGGACGGAACTTCCGTGGTCATGGGTGCTCTGGCCTAGTTCGAACATGCACAATCGTTGAGCCCTCGGGGCTCCCCGCGGGATTCCCGTTCCTGGTTCTCCGCCGTCGCTTTCTTACCGCTGACCCATCGGATGGCAGAGTCGGTCGCTGCGTGGGAACCAGGATGACCCCACTATAAGGAGAGCCTCTCTCTGGGCGCAATCACCGAGTCCTCACCCAGTTTTGGACGGGATGTCGCAAGTGGCTACTTGGAAAGGGTTTGAGTCTTTTTTCGGGTCGCACGCCCCCGGCTGCTGCTGCCCTCCTTCGCCTGTGTCGAAGTTCACCCCGTCGGTGGAGGCGCTCCGGGGGATGCGCTATTGTCCTCCGCGCGCGCTCTGCCTTGTGCGCAGCGACTCCACCAAGGGAAGCAGGATCGTTCGATGACGGATGTGGTGTGGATCCTGCTCGGATTGGCTCTCGGAGGGGCAGTCGCGGTCGCCATCGCCCAGCGGAGCGCCCGTGCCGCGGAGCGTGCCCGGGATGAACACCGGCGCCTCAGCGCGGAGCTCGAGGGGGAAAAGACCGCCCATGCCGCAAGTCGCGAGTCTCTCGCCCGCGCCTCCGCCCACCTCGAAGCGATCGAGAAGGCACGCGCGGACGACGCGACCCGCCAAAAAGACCTCGAGAGGACGTTTAGCGCTCTCGCCTCGGATGCTCTCAAGAGCAGCAACGCGCAGTTTCTCCAGCTCGCGAAGGAAACTCTGTCGAAGACCGAAACGACCCACGCGAAAGAGCTCGAGAAGCGTCAGCAGGCGATCGAGCACTTGGTGAAACCACTCGGCGAAGGGCTCGAGAAGCTCGGCAAGTTCACGAACGAGATCGAAACGAAGCGGGTCGAGGCGTACGGTGAGCTGAAGTCGCGCCTCGAGACTCTCTCGAACACGACCGATCTGCTCGGGCGCCATTCGAACGCGCTCGCCACCGCGCTCCGGGGGAGCTCCCAAGCGCGCGGAAAGTGGGGGGAAATCGCCCTGCGGAACATCGTCGAGTTCGCCGGGATGACCGAGCACTGCGATTTCCGCGAGCAACACACCGATGCGGCCGGCAACCGCCCCGATCTGGTCGTCCGGATCCCCGGGGGAGGGTTGATCCCCGTCGATGCCAAAGTCCCCTTCGCCGACTATGAAAAGGCGAGTCGGGCCGAGGACCCGGTGACCCGGAAGCGCTATCTCACGGCGCACGCGGTGGCCCTGCGCGAAAAGGTCCGTGAACTCGCGAAGAAAGATTACGCGTCGCAACTCGAGGGAGAGGTCGATTTCACCGTGATGTTCGTCCCGACCGAGCCGATCCTCTCCGCCGCGCTCGAGGCGAACCCCGACCTCTACTCTGAAGCGTTGGAACTGAAG
>CALEHF010000375.1 GCA_937876125.1 uncultured bacterium | reverse complement strand
GCCTCGACGAAGATGCGGTAGTCGAGGAACGGCAGTCCGGTGAACCGGAAGCTGCCATCGGCGTCGGTTCGCGCTTGGGCCGTCACCGGGTTGAGGAGATAGAGGAGCAGATCTTCCCGCGCCAGGAACAGCGCGCCAAAACCCGCCTCGACCGGCACCACTTCGCCCAGAATTCGTACCTTCGCATCGGCGATCGACGACCCGTCATCGCCGACCACCGATCCGCTCAGCGACCCGGCCTCGAACAGAGTGAGATCGACCCGCGTCTCCGCGCCGGTGAGGTGCTCGATCGACGGGGATGGAGTGAGGAGTGACGCCTCGGCCCGAGCGGCGATCAGGTAACTCCCCGATTCGATTCCAGTGAACCGATACTGACCCGCTTCATCGGCACGCACGCTCGCCAGCTTCTCGAGCCCCTGGGCGATCTCGCGTCGAAACGGAAACTCGTTCGTTCGACCGAGGCGGCGGAGCGCTCCTTGCGTGCCGCCGGTCGTGTCGATCAGGCGCATCAGAGAGAGTCCGCCTTCGTCTTCGACATCGGTCGGGAGCAGAGAGCGATAGAGGAAGACCTCAGCAGCCATGGCGGGGAGCCCCACGGGGTTGGTGATCGTGCCGGCGAGCGCGGCACTGCCGGCCCCTAGATCCAGCGTGTTTTCGGCGACCTGTACCACCTCGGGTGCAACGAACTCTTCGGGGGGGGGCGAGTGAGTGACGGGGGCGAGTTCGTTCGGCTCTGATGGCTCATTGCGAAACGGATCGTCTGGGGTTGTGCCGAGCGCGAACCAGAGCCCGATGGCGAGGAGTCCAGCGAGGCAGAGTGCCACTCCGAGTTGACGGCCCATCGAAGGATCCTTTCGCAGATCGAATCTGGCGTGCGGGATCGGTTGAACGTCTCACATCCGGACGCACGCGCTCTCGCCGCAGTGAGGATACCCGAGACTCTCTTCTTTCGCTCACATCGGAGGCGCGTCGGGAGGATTGCGGGCCGGCTCTTGATCGCACTTCTGGCTCGCCGATACTTGCGCGTGCGAGCCACCCCACGGCTACCCTCCGAAAGAGGTTCCCTTGCCGATCGCAGATTCGGACCCTCTTTGGGGCTCCGCCCGCGACGGAACTGCTCCAGGCCCCGTCCCGGCTGCTTCACCAAGTCCCGCTCCTTCACCAGCCATTTCTCCGCCGCCCACGAGCTTGCCGCCTCTCTTTCAAGGCGCGTGCGCATTCGCATCGGGACTCGGTCTCGTCGCGCTCCACCGAGCGGGAATGACAAGACTGGACGGAATCGGTGCCACAATACTGATCGGCCTGCCGCTGCTCCTCGGCGTCGGGGTCGGGCTCTGGGCTCTCGCGGGGTGGACTGACTCTCGTGTTCGGGGTCGGATGCGGCCCCGGGCGCCGCTCTGCTCGAGGCTACTTTCCTTCGTGATCGGTCTCCTTGTTCCCTGCTCACTCGGCATCGCCGCTGCTCCACCGATCGCACCTCCACCGCTCCATCTACCCAGCGGGCCGCTCGAGGTCGAAGGGCGGGTCATCGGTCCGCCACGACCTCGCCTTCCCCTTCGAGGCAGCGGCGGGGGGGCGATCGACCTCCGGGTCAAACTCGATCAGCTCCGCGTGGGTGGTCGTGCCCAACGCGGGACTCTCAATGTCATTCTCAGCGGAGATCCTCCAATCGGCCGCGGAGACCGGATCACCGTCGAGGGGCGCGCCATCGGCCCCGGATTCATCCGCGTGCCGACCGCGGGCGCCTTGCACACGATCGAGCCCAACCTCCCGGGTCTCTTGGATCGAACGCGACGCGCCCTCCGTCATCGCCTCCGCAGGCAACTGCCTCGGCGCGCGGCGGGTTGGGGGTGCGCTCTCCTTCTCGGAGATCGCGGGCTGCTTCCCGGCTCCACCGTGAGCGCATTCCGAAGCGTCGGGCAAGGGCACCTGCTGGCGATCAGTGGGCTCCATGTGGGGCTGATCTACGCAACGCTTCGCCTCTTTGCGCGCCGACTCCCTGGGCCAGGAAATCCGGGGCGCGGGGCAGCCCTCGCATTGGCCTTGCTCGTCTACGCAGGAATCGCGGGGGGAGACCCGCCCGTCCTTCGCGCCGCACTGTTCGCCGCGCTTGCGCTCCTCGCGACACGCGCCCGCGCGCGGCCGCGGCTCCCCGAACTCTGGATTGTCTCGTTTCTCGTGCTCGGCGCGTGGACCGAGGCGGGGCACGAGCTCGGGTTCTGGCTGAGCTTTACAGCAGTCGCCGCCATCGCTGTGGTGATCGAGCGCACTCCACCTCGCGAACCTGCCCCGTTTTCATTCTCAAACTCAAGTCGCGGAAGCCAGAGCCTGCGCCGAATTCAACGGATCCGCCGCGCGGGCGTGATCGCGACAGCCGCGTGGCTGGGCGCTCAAGCAGTCCTCGTTCATGCCACACCCGAGGTCGTTCCGTTCGGGCCCGTGATCTCGCTTCTCCTTGCCCCCTGGTTGGCCGTGATGCTCGTCGGCACGATCCTCGCGTTGATTCCCGGACTGAGTTTCGTCATGGGTTGCATCCTCGAAGCCCTCGCGCGACTGGGGGAGGGTCTGGTCGGGGGACTCGACGCTCTTCCCGGCACGCCTTGGCTGGTTCCGCCCATCCCCCCCAGCGCTCTGAGCGCGTGCTTCCTGGCCCTCTTGGCGCTCTTGGTTCGGGCGCCACGGGTGGCTCTCAGCGCCCTGACCATCGCTGTGGTCATCACGATCGCTTCGCCCCCCTCTGACGTGCCCCGCATCCTCGCCACCGATCTGGGTCGCGGGCAGGGGGTCTTCGTGATCGGCAAGAGTGCCGCCCTGCTCTTTGATGCTGGAAGTGTGGACCTCCCCCGAGGTGGAGCTGTCGAGTTGCGGAACCTCTTGTGGCGAGAGCGACGTACGCGCCTCGATGCGATCATCCTTTCGCACTCTCATGCCGATCACGTCCTCGCCGTCCCAGGCCTGCTCTCGACTCTCGATATTGGCGTGGTGATTGTGGGTCCCCGCTTCGGCGACAGCTCGCTCGGCGCATCCATCCTCGAGTCCATCGAACGTGCGGGGGTGCCCTGGCGGATCCGGAGCGCGGGGACCACGCTCGCCATCGGGGACTTCCAACTGCAGGTGCTCCACCCGGCAGATACGGTCCCCGCTTCCCTGCGCCCCTCGGCCAACGACGACTCCCTGGTCGTGCACCTCGAAGGGGAAGGGATCGATCTGCTCGCCCCCGGAGACTTGGAAGGGGTTGGAGTCGCGTTGGTGGTGCCGCCTTCGGGGGTAGAAACGCTGATCCTTCCCCACCACGGTCGCGATTCTCCCGGCCTCGAGGCTTGGCTCGAGACGATGCGCCCTCGCACTTCGATAGCGTGCGGTGGCGAGGCCGCCTCTCGAGTGCGGACGGTTCTCGCGCGATGGAACGGTCGCTGCCTCTCCGTGGCTCGCGACCGGCCGGTGCGTCTGCTCGTGGAGACCGTGCCACCGTGATCGAAGGCCCGCTCGGAGGCCTGTTCCGACACGAGTTCTTTCCCCGTCGAGCATCGCTCTCTACACTTGTCGCGGCAGAGGGCCCGATCCTACGCCCAAGAAAAACTGTGTTCCCAATGGATTAGAGACCGATGGCGCCCCCCCCGACCTTCTCGAACGATGCGCTTCTTCACCCCCCAACGATTCGCTGGGAAGGTGGCGTCGAAGGACACGTCGTCCTCATCGACCAGACGGTGCTTCCTTCGAACTACGTCGAGCTGACGATCGATACTCCCGCCGCGATGATTTCGGCGATCGAGCGGCTCTCCGTTCGGGGTGCACCTGCGATTGGAGTCGCGGGCGCCTATGCCGTGTGCTTGGCCGCCCGCGGGGTGACCGACACCCAGCTCGTGCGCGAGGCGCTCCAGGCTGCGCTCCCCGCGATCCGTGGCGCGCGCCCCACGGCGGTCAATCTCGCCACGATGGTCGATCGGATGCGGCACGTAATCGAATCTTCCCCCGCTCTCGATGGCCGAAACCTCCGCGAGCGCATTCTCGCTGAGGCCCAGAGCATCCATGAAGAAGACGTCCAGCTCTGTCTCGGGATCGGCCGCGCCGGGGCACCTCTGATCGGCGACGGCGAAACGGTGCTCACCCACTGCAATGCGGGGGCGCTCGCGACCGCCGGCTCGGGAACCGCCCTGTCGGTCTTGTTTGAGGCGTGGCAACGGGGAACGCGATTCCAGGTCGTCGCGGATGAAACGCGCCCACTCCTGCAAGGCGCTCGCCTCACTTCGTGGGAGCTGGCTCGCGCTGGGATACCGGTGACGGTCATCGCCGACAATGCCGCGGCCCATCTCATGGCACGTGGCGAGATCGATAGCGTCATCACGGGAGCGGATCGAATCGCGTCGAACGGGGATGCGGCGAACAAGATC
>CALEHF010000374.1 GCA_937876125.1 uncultured bacterium | reverse complement strand
TGTCGGAAAACTCATTCCGACCGACGATTTGAGCTTCCGGCGCCCTGCACCCTCGTCTGAACTCGACGTACAAAGCAGTATGCCTGCGTTCAGCCGAGGGTGCAGGACACCGAAATCTCAAACCCTCGCTTCGAAAGCAGTTTCCCGACAGCCTCCTCGGAGGCTGTCGGAAAACTCATTTCGCCGCAATCTCAGCGTTCGAAAGGCCGATCGCGTCCCCCCTCTGCGAACGATCGAGTTTCCAGTTTTCTGAGGGTCTTCCCGGATGTCTGTGGCTGCGTCCGGGTCGGAAACTGGGACTGAAGGACGACGAAGTGGGAATGGGGGGAATCAAAGCCTCCGTTGCGCTGGATTCCTGCCCCAGCCGGCAGAAATCGCCGATTCCATTCTGGGAAGGCTGCTTCTCATTCCCTCCCAATGCCGATACAAACTCCAGTCCGCGGCATGTTCACCAGTGACCGGTGCTTTCGAGCGCCACTTTTACCTCGGACGACGTCGCGAACCATGAGCGGATGGGTAGGATGCCGGACGGAACGCGGTCAGATGAGAAGCTGTCGGATGAAACGCGGCCGGACGAAGAGATAGTTCATGGGGAAGCCGTGGCCCCCTCCCAGACCGGAGCTCCATCTGTCAAACAGGGAGGCCAACCCATGCCGCCTGAGTCCGGACGCCTCGCGGGCCTCCTCGGTCACGCGAAGACCCTCGCCGGGACCAACCTCGACGGGCTGGATCAGGACCTTCTGCGTCGCTTCGTGAGCGAATTCGAGTCGACACTCGATGAGCGGATCTTCGACGAGAACGAGGGGGGACGGATGGTCTCCCAACTCGTCTCGACGTTCCGTTTCGTCGAGCACAGGCGTCCGGCAGAAATCTTGGTCCGCACAGAATCGATCGGGGATCTGGAAGCCATCGACCGTGTCGGTACCGATCGAAACGCTTCCGATGGTGACGACCCTGCCTTGCTGGACGCGACCTCCGAGGCGAGCGCGACAACTCACTCCAGTTCCGACTCCATGACTTCCTATCGCGCTCTCGACGAAGAGGACGACCTGACGGTGCTCGAGGTCTGCCTTCGCGATCAACCCTTCATCATCGATACGATCGATCTGTACCTCGACCTCCGGCGCATCCGCGTCATGAGCCGCCAGACGACCAACGTGCCGTTTGTGCGCGATAGCGGTGGGCGAGCGACCCAGATTCAAGACACACAAGTTCCGGGGGCACGGCCCGAAGTGGTTGCCCGCTACGAGCTCATGGGGATTCTGACCCCCGAGGAGCGAAAGCAACTGGAGTCTGAAGTCCTGGATCGTCTGCGCGTGAGCCAACACGTCGTCCGACACTTCAAGCGGATGAAGGGTCGTTTGCGGGAGCTCGCTCGCTTCTATAAGCGCGCCATCGCCAGCGGACATGAGACGGATATCGAACCGGGAACCCTCGCTGAGAGCCGTGCGCTGGTTGACTGGCTTCTCGACGAGAACTTTGTCTTGATGGGGCTGAGTCGCTACCCATTGGAGCCCGGCGAACTGCCGACGCCCGAAGATGGTGCGGGGGCCGGGGACGAGGAGTTGCTCGAAGACGATCGCCGCCAGGCGGGGGTCTGCATCGAGCGGATGTCGAGAGAGCAGCGCTTCCGCGAAGCGTGCGTCGTATCCTTCAAAGGACTGGAAGAATCGAAAATTCACCGCGCGGGAAAGATCGACAACTTCATCCTGCGCGATATCGACGCTGAGGGGGAGCTCACCGGTTATCTCCACCTGCGCGGTCTCTTCACCTACAAAGCGATTCAGACCCTGGGGAGTCAAATCCCGCTGGTCCGCCGTACGCTTGCGACGCTGCTCGAAGAGCGTAGCCTGGCCGAGAACAGCGTGCGCGGAAAAGCGTACACTAATGCCCTGAACTCGATTCCGGTCGAATTCCTGTTCCAAGCGCGCGATGCCGAGATCGATGCCATCGTCGAGACGATACTCTACGTCGAACGGGCGAAGGAGCTCCGGAGCTACATCGTCGTCGACGACAAGAATCGCAAGGGGCTCTACTTCCTCGTCCTCCCGCGCCAGAGTTACTCCGAGGAGCAGCGCAGCCGCGTGGAGGCGATCCTGTTCGAAGAGCTGGGAGCGACGTACAGCGATTCGCGGGTGAACCTGGGGAAGTACGGCACCGTCCTCCTGAGCTTCTTCTTTACCGCGAAGGAGTCATTCCAAGAGTTTTCTCGGGAGGAGCTCGACGAGCGCGTTCGCTCCGTCGCTGGAACCTGGGAGGAGCGCCTGACCCGCCAACTCCATCGTGAGTTTGGCCGGCGGGCGCGGCACCTCTTCTCTCGCTACGATGCGGCGTTCCCCGAAGACTACCGCGCGGTGCACACTCCGGCCGAGACGGTCGTCGACATTCGGCACCTCGAGCGAATCCGACCCGAGGACGGTCCGGGGATCGCATTCGAAGTGATGCATTCCCCGGAAGACTTGCGCAAGCGACGAGCGCGTCTCCGCCTCTACCTGCGCCGGAACGTGTATCTCTCGACCGTGCTGCCGGTGCTCGACAACTTCGGACTGCAAGTCATGGAGCAGGCGGCGTTCCCGGTCTCGCTCCCCGACGATGAAAACCTCTACATCCACACCTTCCACGTGGCGGGGGTCGATCGTGAAGATCACCCGCTGATCCAGCGGAAGGCCGAGTTCTTGGAAGCTCTCGATGTCGTGTTCCACCACTGCGTGGGGAACGACCCCCTGAACCGCCTCGTCATCGAGGCGGGCGTCGAGTGGAAAGACGTCGACTTGGTGCGCTCGTACCTGCACTACCTCCACCAGCTCGGAGTCTCGTCGACGACAACTTTCGCCGCCAACACGCTCAGGCAGCACGGCGCGATCACCCGCCTGCTCATCGAGCATCACAGGCTGCGTCTCGACCCTGATCTCCCTCTGACTCTATCGGAGCGCGTCGATCGCGCGGCAGCGGTCGAGGCGGATTTCGAACGCGCCCTCGCCGACGTACCCTCCACGGCCCAAGATCACTTCCTCAGAATTGTCCTCGATGTGATCAAGGCGACTTTGCGTACGACGCGTTACCAAGAGCGCTCACGCGAGAACTACCTCGTCGCGTTCAAGGTCGACTCTGGCGCACTGAAGGTCGGCACTGAGCCGCGTCCTTGGCGCGAAATCTACGTGCATCACTTCAGTATCGAGGGCATTCACCTGCGCGGCGGCAGGCTCGCCCGCGGGGGAATCCGTTGGTCCGATCGCGTCACCGATTTTCGCGAGGAAGTCCTCGGGCTCCAGCGCACTCAGATGGTGAAGAACGTTCTCATCGTGCCGGTGGGAGCAAAGGGAGGATTCGTCCTCCGTCATCCAGCGCCCGACGACCGAACCCGACGGGAGCAGGCGGATCGCCTCTACCGAGTGTTTATCGGTGCGCTTCTCGATCTGACCGACAACGTCGTGGGCGGTGAGGTGGTCCCTCCCGAGCGCGTGGTGCGGCACGACGGGGATGACCCCTACCTGGTCGTTGCAGCGGACAAGGGCACTGCGCACCTCTCCAATGCAGCGAACGAGATCTCTCTCGCCCGTGGGTTCTGGCTCGGCGATGCCTTCGCGTCGGGAGGGTCGAACGGCTACGACCATAAAGCTCTCGCGATCACCGCGCGCGGTGCTTGGGAGGGTGTGCGTCGACACTTCCATGAGCGCGGAAAGAATCCCGATACTGATCCATTCACCGTGGTCGGAATCGGGGACATGAGCGGGGACGTCTTTGGAAACGGGCTGCTTCTTTCCCAGCAGATCCGGCTCCTCGCCGCCTTCAATCACATGCACATCTTCATCGATCCCGACCCCGATGCCGCGCAGTCGTTCGCCGAACGGAAGCGTCTCTTCGAGCTCCCGCAGTCGACCTGGGATGACTACAACACCGATCTTCTGTCGACCGGGGCGCAGATCCTGCCGCGCAACGCGAAGACCGTTCGGCTCACGCCGGAGGTTCGCGAGCTGCTCAACATCTCAGAGGAGGAGGTTGACCCGAACCGGGTGATCCGCTCGATCTTGACCCTCGACGTCGACCTTCTCTGGAACGGCGGAATCGGGACCTATATCCGCTCGAGCCAGGAAGACGATCGCGACGTCGGGGACCTGACCAACTCTATGGTGCGGGTCGAAGCGCGCCGGGTGAAGGCGAAAGTCATCGGTGAAGGGGGCAACCTTGGATTGACCCAGCGCGCCCGCGTGCAGTACGCGCTTCGCGGAGGGCGGATCAACACCGACTTCGTCGATAACTCCGGCGGCGTCGATTGCTCCGACCATGAGGTCAACCTGAAGATACTTCTTTCACAGCCGGTTTCTGCGGGCCAGCTCGACATTGATTCTCGGAACAAGATTCTCGCCACGCTCGAGAATGAGGTTTGCCTCGAAGTGCTGCGTAACAACTCGAGCACCGGTCGCATGCTCTCCCTCGATCAGCTGCGTGGGAAGTCCGACCCCTTCTCTTTCGAGCGTGTCATGAAAACACTCGAGGACCGAGGCTGGATCGATCGCGACCGCGAGTGCCTCCCGAACTTGGAGACGCTGACCAACCGGCAAGCTCAAGGGATCGGGCTGACCCGCCCCGAGCTCGCGGTGATCAGTGCCTACTCGAAAATGTACCTCTTCCAGAAACTGCAAGCAGACTCGGGCCGCCTCGACAAGGACCTCGAAGAGGACCTTCATGGCTACTTCCCGGATTCCATTTGTTCCCAATTCGCTTCCGACGTGCCGAAGCACCTTCTGGCTCGCGAAATCGCCCTCACCGTTCTCACGAATCGAATCTCCGACAATGCCGGGGGCGCGTTCCTGATCGAGGTGCAGCGTGAGACGGGGCGGACCGCCGCGGAAATCGCCCACGCCTATCTCGTCGTCGACCGCATTTTTGAGTCGCAAGATTTGCGTAACCAAATCGAGAAGCACGACCCTCCGCTCTCGGCAGAGGCGGAGTACCGGGCGCTGTTGGCGATCGAGGAAGCGAACCGCCGTGCGGTGTCATGGTTGCTCGCCGACCTCTCCGAGCGCTTCGAAAGCATGGTCGACGATCGATCGGAGTACAAAGAGCGTCTCCGGGATTACCGCAAGATCTTGTCGACCGCGCTTCCCGACGACGAGCAGCTCCGCCACAACCAGCTGGTGGAGGGTTTCGAGGCTGACGGTTTGTCGAAAACTCTCTCCACCCGGCTCGCTGACTGCATGTACCTCACCGCTGGATTGCGGATCTCTGACATCGCCCGCGAAACCGGCGCCCCGATCAGCGCGGTCACCTCGCTCTACTACCGACTCGGCTCTTCCACCTACATTCACCCGCTGGTGCGTCGCTTTGACGAGAATGTCTACGTTGGTCGCTGGGAGTCGCTCGCCCTGCGGATCGTGCGCAACTCGCTGCTCGACTCGTTGTGGGCTCTCGTCGCGCGGCTCGTGAAGCGCTACGGACCGGTCGAAGGGGATGGTTGGGTCGAAGACTCGATCGCGAAGGTGAAAACGGGTTCGCTCTTCCGCGAGCTCAGCCAAGACATGCGGCGACTCGGCCGTGAAGAGATCACGATCGCATCCCTTCAAGTGCTCAGCGTCAGGCTCGCGCGCATCGTCAGCTGACCCGAGCGCGCGGATCCGAGCGCCGGGAGCACGTCTCGAGCTGCGCGGGGCCTGCGTCGATTTTCTAGAACCCACTCGAGAGGACGCGCGTGCCCCAGCAGGCGAAACGCTACTCCCGCGTCGCCCGCGTGCTCTGGGCGACCTTCGTGATGAACCTCGGGGTCGCGGTTCTGAAGCTCGGCTACGGCATCTGGACCCACACTCTCGCAGTTACTGCCGATGGCTATCACAGCGCTCTCGACGGCTGCTCGAACGTCGTCGCGTTGGTCGGGATCACCCTGGCGCGTCGCCCTCCCGATGACGACCATCATTACGGGCATCAGAAGTACGAAATCCTGTCTGCGATGGGGATCTCGTTCCTCTTGTTCGTCGCCGCGGGCCAGTTGCTCTTCGAGGCGATCGAGCGACTCGGAGAGGGCCCTCGAGCGGTGCATTCATGGTGGGGGTACCCCATCCTCCTCGTGACACTTCTGGTCAACTGGGGAGTGTTTCGGTGGGAACGGCGCGTGGGCAATGAGCTCGCGAGCCCGATTCTCCTCTCCGACGCCGAGCACACCCGATCGGACATGTTCGCGACCGTGGGTGCGATCGTGTCGGTCGCAGCGGTCGGAGCCGGCTGGCAGTGGGTCGATGTCGCGGTCGCGGGTCTGATCGGGATCGTCATCGTGCGCGCCGCCTACGGAATCATCGGTGGTGCGATCCGCGTCCTGACCGATCGAGCTCCGATCGATGCTTCTGAGATCGAGCAGGTCGTGGATCAGTTTCCCGATGCCATCCAGGCGCACAAGATTCGTAGTCGGGGCACTGGCGACCAGATCTTCATAGACCTCTCCCTCCATGTCCGCCCCGACCTGTCCGTCAAGGAAGCCCACGATCTCTCCCACGAGGTGGAGGATGCGATTCGTGAGCGTTTCCCCGGTGTGCGCGACGTGGTGATCCACGCGGAGCCAGAGGGAGAGCATTGAGACGCGAGGAGGGCACCCCCCGGCAGTCTGGGTCAGCTCGGAGGGGAAGAGTTCTGACGGCCTGAATCAGAGATCACGAATCGGAGCGCATAGCCTGTGATTTGCTAAGCAATGGACCGGCCCTGTCCATTGCAGCAGGACCTAAACCTGAGGTCACGCCTGCAACCTTGGATTGCTGGGCGCTCACAATCGTGACCTCCGATTTAGGCGCGGGCGATCAAGAATCCCAGGTAGGCGATGTAGGTCGCGAGGATCAACCCACCCTCCAGTCGACGGATCCGCGGATCGGAGCGGAAGAAGAATGGGATCAGGAGCAGCGTGATCCCGAGCATCCAATACAGATCCCACTCGAGGATCGCGGCCGGTGCGGTGAGCGGTTTCACGGCCGAGGTGAAGCCGAGAATCGCGAGCAAGTTGAACAAGTTCGACCCGATGACATTCCCGACCGCCATGTCCCCCTTGCCGCGACGGACCGCGACGATGGAGGCGACCAGCTCGGGAGCACCTGTTCCGCCGGCCACAATGGTCAGAGCAATCACCCGCTCCGAGATTGAGAAGTGCTCGGCGACCACGACCGCGCCCGAGACCAGCCAAGCCCCCCCGAGCCAGAGTCCGGCCGCTCCAAGGGTGACCTGAGCGAGGGTCCACGCCAGCGGGATCACAGGGATGACATCGATCCCGCTCGCCTCGGTGACCTCCTCGGTGAATGCCGCTTTCTCAGCGGCGGAAACGTGTTTTCGTGCGACACGGATCGTGACTCCGATGAACACCACCAGGGCAATCAGCATGCAGATGCCCTCGGTGCGGGTGAAGAGTCCGTCTGC
>CALEHF010000373.1 GCA_937876125.1 uncultured bacterium | reverse complement strand
CGAGTACAGTGCCCTTTAACGAGTACAGTGCCCTTTAACGAGTACAGTGCCCTTTAACGAGTACAGTGCCCTTTCATCCGGCTCTTCATTTGTGTAAGAAAAACTCTGCGACCGGCTGCCCCGACTCGCTCGCTCGGCGGGGGCCGATCACAACTCTCCCCGACCGTGCCGGTGCGCAGGGTGTGCGGGTCCATGGCGCCGGAGGCGTCGAGAACGAGAAGAGGTACCGTTCATGAACCGACGAATCCGATTCATGCGCCGCAGCGTGACAGCTGCTGTGCTCTTCGGTGGGGTTCTGCTCGCCAGCGTGAGCACAATTGCCCAGGATGATGGATTCGGTCCGCCGATCCCGCCGCGATCGAATGGTCCGAAGATCGAGATCCCCGAACCGAAGTTCAATTGGGGCGAAGTGCTTCAGGGTCAGAAAATCGAGCACGTCTACAAGGTGCTCAACCAAGGCACTGAGGCACTCCGGATCACCAACGTCAAACCTGGCTGAGGCTGCACCGCCGCGCGATACACGCGCGAAATCCTCCCCGGAGGGGAGGGTGAAATCGTCCTCAGCGTCGACACCGCCAAGCAACGGGTCCCCCACTACCATCGCGATGCGACGGTGACCTCGAACGACCGCACCAACCCGCAGGTGAAGGTGAGTATCGAAGGCGACATCGCGTTCGTCGTCACCACGCAGCCCGCGCAGTTGCGTCTCTCCGGCCTCGCCGGAACCTCGATGACCGGTGAGGTGGTTCTCAGCCCGGGTACCGATCTCGGGATTGAAGTGACTGAAGCGACCGCCCTCAAGGGTCAGTGCCGAGTGACCGGCATCGAGGCCCTCCCCGGTGGCAGCTACAAGATCAGTGTCGAGGCGAGCCCGGCCGAGCTTCCCGGCATGCTGCGCGAGATCTTGGAAGTCAAGATCCTCGCGAGCGACGGCACCGAGCACACGACGCAGGTGCCGGTCGCGATCGACCACATGGACCGAATCTCGATTGCACCGCGCGGAAACATCGTCTTCCAACGTCGTGACACAGAAGTGTTGAAGACGGCGGGATCGCGCGCTGTGCGCAAGGATATCCAGCTCTTCTCGAGCGCGCCGGATATCAGGTTCAACATCAAGGAGGTCGAGCTGCTCGACGTCCCCGAAGGGGTCTTCGAGACCGAGATCCGAACGGTCAAGGAAGGCGAGCGCTACGTCGTCACCGTGTTCGTCCGCGAGTACCGCGAAGAGCCGTCAATTCGCGGCCGGCTGCGGATCGTGACCGACGACCCAAAGGCTCCCGAGAAAGAGGTGCGCCTCTACGCGCAGTTCGGCGACGTCGCGAGGAAGCCGAACGCCAGGACTCTGAAGCCTGGGCTGAAGCCCGGTGCCGCGGTAAGGCCCGGTGCGTCGCTGAAGCCCGGCCAGAGCGCGCGCCCCGACCCGCGGAAGCCGGGAGGGACGCCGCCGTCGCTCCGCCCGGGCGAGAAGAAGCCGTAAGGGGAAGTAAGAAACAGGCGGGGCGCCCGAGTCGCTTCGTTGATCTGAGAAGGGCGGGTCTCCTCAAAAGGGGGCCCGCCCTTTTCTTGCTTCTCACCCTCGACTGCCATCGCGCCACCCGGTAGGTGGGTGGGAGACGGAAGCGCGTGGAACCGAGGCGCCCTCCCTATCCCTCTCTCCGTCGCTCGAGCCTGCCCTACGCAAAACTCCGGTCGCGGGGGGTTCCCCCACGACCGGAGTTTGTCCATCTACCGAGCCGAGGTCGGGCCTCTACTGATCGTGATCTTTGCCCTCAACCACGTCGGTGAGACTCGGGGCACCGTGCTTCTTGAACTTGCCCTCTCCCAGGTTCTTCCCGTAGGTCCGAAGCTCTCGAATCGCGAGATATCCCAACCCCAGGATGATCGGAATGTTCGCCCACAGCATCGCGCCGGTACCGAGGTCCATGAACACCATCATGTCCTCCGTGCTATCGATTCCCGCGGCCGCGTAAACGACGATGGCGAGGAACACGAGCTTGTAGGGAAGAACGCCGCCAGCGCCTGTGATGTAAACCATGCCCTGTTCGCCGTAGTAGCACCAAGAGATCATGGTCGAGATCGCGAACAGCCACGCAGCCAGGGTGATGAGGTACTTTCCGACCCCCACCACCCCGAATTGGCGATCGAAGGCGTGTCCGGTGAGCTGCGCCCCTTCGAAGTCGTGGTAGACCCCACCATCGATGAGTTCGATCCCCGAAACTTCGCCAGCCCAGTGCATGTTGCCGCTGAGAAGCTTGCGCTGGAAGGGGAGCTCGACGTCGCCCCACTCGATCTGGAGCGCAGACTCTGCATCGCCGGGTGAACCGACGCTGGCCACTTCACCGGCGACTTTCACCAAGTTGCCATCGTTGAAGTAGTGGTGTGCTCCACCCGTCACCCGGGCGAGTATGAAGAACGTGGCCCCAGGGCCCCACTCCTCCCACCGCGATTCCGGGAGAGCCTCAACTCCGCCTTCGGTGACGACTTTGAACGTGATCAGGTCGTCCGCACGACTCGCCTCTTCGAACGAGATCGACGCACCAAATGGAGCCAGGGCCCCGTCGGCATCCGAGATCGCCTCTCGGTTCCAAGTTCCGGTGAGCAGAATGACGAGCGCGGTGAGGGTGCAAATGCAGAGCGTGTCGATGAACGGTCCGATTCCCCCGACGATCCCCTCGCGAGCGGATTCGTTGGTCTTTGCCGCGGCATGGGCGATCGGGGCCGAACCTTGTCCCGCCTCGTTCGAGAAGAGCGCTCGTTTCATCCCTTGAATGAACGCCCACGACCCGACCCCGCCGATGAACGCTCCCCCCGCCTCTGTGGGGCTGAACGCGCTATCAATCACGAGCATGAGCATTTTGGGAACATCTGTGATGTTCGAGAAGATCACGATGAAGGCGGTGATCAGGTACATGACCACCATGAAGGGAACGAGGCGTCCCGCCACCGAGCCGATCCGTTTGATTCCACCGAGAATCACCATGCCGACAAGCATTGCGAGGATGATCCCGGTGACCTCTTTGGGCACTCCGAAGTAGCCAGAGGTGATGTCCGCCACGCTCCATGCCTGGAACATGTTGCCACCGGTGAAGGTCGAGATGATCAGGGTGACGCAGAAGAAGACCCCGATCACCCGCGCGATCGGCTTCCAAATGCCCCCCTTCGATCCGAGGACCCGCTCGACCACCCACATCGCGCCACCGTGGGGATTGTCGGGGTCGTCGACATTGCGGTACATCATCGCGAGGGTGATCTCGACCGTCTTCAGCGCCATACCGAAGACCCCGGTCACCCACATCCAAAACAGCGCTCCGGGCCCCCCGATGGAGATCGCGAGAGCGACACCGGCGATGTTTCCGAGCCCGACGGTCGCGGAAAGCGCGGCCGACAGCGCTTGGAAGTGGTTGATCGCCCCGGGGTCATCGGGATCGTCGTAGATTCCGCGCACCACCTGGACCCCGTGCGTCATCGCGGTGTACTGCGTGAACCGGCTCCATATTGTGAACAGGATTCCGGCGATCAACAGAATGACGGGAGTCCACAACCCCCACAGAATCCCGTTGATATCGTTGATAAAATCCATCATCGCGTCGCCCGGTCCCCTTCGCTCCCAGCTCCCGAACCGCGGGCGGCTCGGCCGATCCCCACCACCTCCGCTCTTCGACCGCACCTCTTCGAGTTCGTCTCGTTCCCAGCGCCCCTGAGAAGTGGGCGTAAGACTCGAGTCTCGGGGGAAGCGCTCTCCTGGAGTGTGTGAGCGGAAGAGGCTAGTCGATGTGCGACTCGGGAGGCAAGAGTGCGAAAGTCGCGCCCAGGGGGACCCCAGAGGCCCCGGATGGGCCGATTAGTCGCCGTAGACCCCTGTCCAACCCTCGGGGAGCAGGTTCCAGCGCGGTCCGTAGACGTGAGCACGCTTCGTCGGTCGCCCAGCGGGATCGATCAGCTCCCCGCCGGCGAAGGTCCATTCCAGGATGCCTCCGGTGAGATTCCGAGCGTCGATTCCCGTCTCGCGCAGATCCCTGGCAAATCGACCGCTGCGCTCGCCGATGGTGCAGTAGGTGACCACGACCCGCTCCGGGTCGGCGGGGAGCGCGCGGAAGGCAGCCACATCGAGGGCACCGGCGATCGTCGACACCGCTCGCTCCTCTGGGGGACGCACGTCGACCAGGACTGCCCTCTCCTCGAGAGCGGCGACACCGGCGCGATCGATGACCGGGACTTCCGCGTACCGATCCTTCACTTTGTCGAACATCACCTGGATCGCCGCCCGGCGATCGGCCTCCCCGGTGGGAGTCGCGCTGGCACCGCAGCCGGTCGCGAGCCAACCGAGAATACCGAGCCACGAGAGAAGCCGGCTGAGTCCGCGGCGATTCCGCGCTCGGAATGCCCCACCCGACCGGCGAGCGTCAACCGTCGCGGCGTGCGAGCGACCCTTCACCTGTCCTCCTCTGCATTTGCGAGCAACGTGGCCAACCGCGCGGGATCCACATTGCCGCCACTGATGATCGCGACATGAACTCCTCCAGAGGGTGCGTCCGCTGGATCCGGGACCAGGATCGGGGTCGCGGACACGACCCCCGATGGCTCTGCCGCCACCCCCAACTCTCGATGCAGAAGGGAGAGTGCAACCAGGATGCGTGAGTCGTCGACGGTGTGCGGCTGGGCGAGAGCGCGCCGGAGACACGCCCAGTTCCTCTCGCCGATCCGAAGCGGGAGCAATCCGTCGGCGATCGACGAGGAGCTCTCGAGCGTGACATGCTCCCCGGCCGCGACCGACGCCGCGTACCCTGGTGCCCCGGCCGGCTCGACCGTGTGCAGAGCGACGTGGGGTGCGCGGGCGGTCAGCGTCAATGCGCACCCCCCCGCCAAACCACCCCCTCCGACCGGCGCCCACAGATCCGTGACCTCGGGACACTCTTCGAGAACCTCCGCCGCGACGGTCGCTTGCCCCTCGATGATCCAGTCGTGATCGAAGGGAGGAATGACCACCCAACCACGTTCGCTCGCGATGCTGAGCGCACGCGCCTTCCGACTCTCCGAGGTGCCGCCGGCGATCACTAGCTCGGCCCCCGCCGCCTCGATCGCAGCCGCCTTCGATCGATCGATCGACTCCGGCACGGTGATCAGCGCCCGGATCCCGCGACCCGCCGCGGCCTCTGCAACAGCGCGGCCGTGGTTGCCGCTCGAGTACGTGACGACTCCCTGAGGGGGCTTTTCAGGTGAATCCGAAAAAAGTCGATCGATGAAATGGTGTGCCCCACGCGCCTTGAACGAACCCGAAATCTGATCGCACTCGAGTTTGAGCAGCAGCCGCACTCCGACCGGGAGCCGATCCGCGGGCACCTCGACGAGCGGGGTTCGACGGATCTTCCCTTCGAGCCGGCGGGCCGCTCCGATGATCGCATCCTCAGCCATATCCACTCCCTAGGGCCTTGCGGAGTGGCTGACGTGCCACTCTCTCGTGAATCGCTGACATGGCTCCCGACCCTCGACCCATGCACTGCACCGTACGATCCCATCGCCGCGGATCCAGGTTTCCTGCCGCTGGAACCTGGAGGGGCATGCAACGGGCCCGGACATCCTATTGCGGAGCCCGACGCTTACCAGAGGCGAAGTCCTTCAGCTTCTCACTTCAACGAAAGAACTTGACGGGTTATCATTCGACCTGTTCTTGATGAGGAATCTCACCAGCACTCCGGATGAGCGGCCCACGAATTGGGGCTGATCGTTCGGCGGTTCCGGCGAGCTCTGAGATCATCACGTGAGTTATTCCGGGGCTGTAGATCGATCTCGAAACTTGCAACGCTTCACAATTGGATTGCAGATCGAGCCGAGACGCTCGTGTGACTTCAATTCTGCCGTCGACTCGGGTCAAGCTCCGAGTGGGAGCAGTACGTTTTGCGCCCGTGCGCAACCAAATCGCTGAAGAGGCATCGGAAGATGCCGCTCCGTTCGGGCCCAACGGGCTCGCCACGGAAAAATATGACAACAGGGTAACCGCAGGCTTCAGACGCGCTCGTCGCGTCTCGCAGGCGGAAAAGTGCGCGCCGTGAAGGCGAGGAAGGTGGATCGATGATCAACAAGTGTATGTGGGTAGCCCTCATCGGGCTGATCTTCGGGATTGCGGGGGCTCCGGCCTTGGCGCAGCCCGCGAATGATCTTTGTGCCAATGCGATTCCAGTCACAGACGGAATCGGAATCCCGTTCGACTCGACACTCGGCACGGTGGACAATCCGGCAGCGTGCGGAAGCGCAACTCAATCCCCCGACGTCTGGTTCACCTACATGGCGAGCTGCACCGGTCAGGGAACGATCGAGACCACTGCCGGTCCCTCGGGAGACACGATCGTCGAGATTCTCGACGCGTGCGGTGGCGCGGTGATCACCTGCTCCGACGACATCAGCGCTGGAAACTTCCTCACCATCGCAAACTGGCCGACGACCGCCGGTGTGACCTACACCGTGCGCCTCTCGGGTTGGGGTGGTGGCTCGGGTGCCGGAGCGTTCGACCTCTCCTGCGCCGCCGCCGTCGCTGAAGTTTGCAACGACGGCATCGACAACGACTTCGATGGCGACACCGACTGTGCCGACACCGACTGCGCGGCCGACCCGGTTTGCTTGGCGCCGGCGAACGACGAGTGCGCGGGCGCGGAAGTGGTCGCAGGCACCGGCTTCGGCACCTTCACTGCGTCGATTGATACCAGTGCGGCGACGAGCGGCGCGGACCCGGCTCCGGCCATTCCCTGTAACAGTGGGGATTTCTCCCAGGACGTCTGGTTGAGCTTCACCCCCGACACGGCCGGAGTCCTCTCGGTCTCCACCTGTGACCCCACCGGATTCGACTCCGACGTGCTCGTCTACAGCGGCACCTGTGGTGCGCTCGTCGAGGAATCGTGCAACGGGGACGCCCCATTTGACGCCGCCTGCCAGGACTTCCACTCGGTGACTCCCGGGTTCCTCGCCTCGGCGGGGACCGAATACCTGATCCGCATCGGTGGCTGGGGCGCCACCGACTCCGGCGTGAGCTCGGTCGCCATTACCGTCGGCGCCGTCCCGGCCGAACTCTGCGGCGATGGTCTCGACAACGACCTCGACGGAGACATCGACTGCGTCGACGCCGACTGCGCAGCCGATCCGGTCTGCCTCGTCTGCCCGACCTTCCTGACTCAGAACATCGATCCGGTGACGATCAACGCGGGGGTCGGTGCGTGCGCCTCCGGTCCGACCGATCACACCGACAACGCCTACTACCGCGCGTATGACACCTCGGTCCTCAGTTGCCCGGACGGCGTTCGGGTCACTGCGGTCGAAGTCGGCATCGCATCTTCGGTCTCGGTCGACACCCTCGGTCAGCCCGCTCAGCTACGCCTCTGGTTCGACGCCGATGGTGGAGCGCCGAACGCTGGCATGACACTCCTCTCGGAGGAGCTATTGACGATCGCCGACGGTGGCGCGCGTCTCGAGACGTTCGTGTTGACCACTCCTGCGGAGTACCCCGCAGGCGCCAGCGTCGTCGTCGAGTTCTTCCTCGTCGACTCTTTCTTCAGCGCGACCGGTCACGTGATGCGCCTCGGAACGAGCAACCTCGGGGATACGGCCCCGACCTTCCTCAGCGCGGCTCCCTGCGGACTCGCGTTTGCCGCCATCGGCGGTGGTCCGACCATGAACCTGATCATCGACGAACTCTCGACCGCGGTCCTCGGCGATGACTGCACGTTCGCATTCGCGGCGGCCGACGGCGCGAACCCGTTCGATTCGACCGGTTTCACGAGCAGCAGTGAGCCGGCCCCGACTGGGTGTCCGAACAGCTTCGGCGACATCGAGAACGACATCTGGTTCTCCTACACCGCCTCGAGCGACGGAACGTTGAGTATCGACACCTGCGACCCGGCGAGCTTCGACACCGACCTCGCGCTCTACACCGGCGCCTGCGGCGCGCTCACCTTGGTGGCGTGCGACGGCGACGGCGGTAGCGCATCGGGGTGTCAGATCTTCGACTCTGCCATCTCCGGCATCTCGGTCAACGGAGGCGAGTCCTACCTCATCCGCGTCGGCGGATTTGGCACGTCGGACGAGGGCCCGGGCACCCTCAACATCACCGTCACCCCGAACCCGCCGGTCATCAACGAGTTCCGGATCGACCAGCTCGGTGCGGACAACGACGAGTTCTTCGAGCTCGCGGGCACTCCGCAACCCCTCGACGGACTCACCTACATCGTGATCGGTGATGGCACGGGCGGGTCGGGCGTCATCGAGGCGGTTGCCGACCTGACCGGGAGTTCGATCGGCCCGAGCGGCTTCTTCGTCGCAGCCGAGGCGACCTTCACCATCGGGATCGCCGACCTGATCACGAACCTCAACTTCGAGAACTCCGACAACGTCACGCACCTCCTCGTGCGCGATTTCACGGGTCTCGACGGAGACGACCTCGACATCGACGACGACGGCATCCTCGACGCCACGCCGTGGAGCGAGATCGTCGACTGCATCGCGCTGATCGAGACGATCGGCACCGGCGAGTTCACCTACTGCTCGGACACCATCGGCCCGGACGCCACGTTCGTCCCCGCTGCGGTCGAGCGTTGCCCGGACGTCATCGGTAACTTTGCGATCGGGAACATCGATGCCACCCTCGGCCTCGACTCCCCGGGCGCCCTCAACAACTGTGCCACTCCGCCGGTCAACGACGAGTGCGCCACTGCGATCGAAGCCTTCGTCGGTGGAAACTTCATCTACACCGGCTCGGCCACCGATAGCCCCGAGGCGTTCACTCAGACCGGCCTCTCAGGGTGCGGAACCGCAATCACCAAGGACATTTGGTACACCTTCACCGCACCGGCCAATGGCTCGGTGGTGCTCGACACCTGTAATCTGATCAACTTCGATTCGAACGTCGAAATGTACTCCGGAACTTGCGCCGCGCTGACCTTCATCGGCGGGTCCTGCGACACGACCGATTGCGCCGGCTTCTCCGGCACCACCGACCCGATCGCGGTGACCGGAGGCGAAGTTTACGTGGTCCGCGTCGGTGGCTTTGCCGGCGACCCCGGTGGCTTCGGCACGCTCGACATTCAGTTTACGGTCGACGGGGACGAGTGCGACGCCGCGCTCACCGTCGTCGATGGCGCAAACCCGTTCGATAGCTCGCTTGCGACCTCGGGGAACACTCCGGCTCCGACCTCCCCGTGTGGTGGTGGCTTCGGTAGCGTGAACTCGGACCTCTGGTTCGCCTACACCGCGACGCAAGAAGGTACGATCGACATCAGCACCTGCGATCTCGGCAGCTACGATACCGATATTGTCGTCTACACCGGCACGTGCGCTGCGTTGGTCGATATCGCGTGCAATGGCGACGGGCCGAGCACTGTCGACTGCCAGCAGTTCTACTCTGAGATCCTCGACCTTCCGATCAGCATCGGCGATGAGCTCCTGATCCGCGTCGGTAGCTTCGGCTCCGGTATCGGTCCAGGCACGCTGACGATCACGTACGCGCCGCTCGCCGTCGCGCCGACCGCTTCGTTCTCGATCGCGCCGGTCGAAGGGATCGCCCCGCTCGAAGTG
>CALEHF010000372.1 GCA_937876125.1 uncultured bacterium | reverse complement strand
TGCGGACGTCCGCGCCCAACCCCCGAAAGCCCCCTGAAACCTGGGTTTAGCGATCCGGGCACGAAAAAACGGCCGCCTGCGCTGCAGTGGCCGTACATCAGCTGCCCCCCACACAAGGCTGGGGCGCTCGCAATCTGAAGAATTATTGAGATCGTGCTCCACCGGGCCCAAAACGACGATCAGGCGGACGCCATGCTGATCCAGCTGAGAGGGAGCATGATCGAGTTCGCGACCCAGCAGACTCCCATCACGAGCACCAGCGGACCGAGGAAGTCGAGCACTTCATCGGGAATCCGGCGGATCGCGAGGCAGAGAACGACGGCGAGGAGCAGCGGATGGGTCCAGATCAGCACTTGGACCCAGTCGCCGAAGTACGAGTTGAAGAGCCATGCGGCCGCGACGACCTCGGCGAGGAGGTAGGCGATCACGAGCACTCGGCTCCACTTCTGCCCGATGCTAGGTGTCATGCGCTCTCCCTGGCTGTTTCAGCCGTCGGGTACCCCAGAAACAGACCGACCCCCCGTTCCGACCGGCCGTGGGCCGTCCGTTCCGGGGGGTCGAGCATCGAAAGGGCGGCGGACCATCCGCCTTGCCTCGAGGTGCCGTGTTTTCCGGTGCCGCAGGGAAAGTGAGCACGGCGCGGGAAGATCGAATCACCGAAGTGCCTACGACCACCGCAGGAAATCTCCTCGCCTCTCGGCTCCGCGGAGCACGTCTTGGGGAGTCGGTGGCTGAGATCCTTCGATCCCCGGTGCCGCCTCCCTCCGTCGAGCCTCCGCGGCCCACTCTCACTAAGGCATTCGGTGGGCCAATCCACGCCAAACCTCTAAGTGATGGATTCCAAAAGACTTGCGGGTCAACCACACGTCCAGCAAAGCCCCGAGCGTACATCTAGTGCCAGCATGGGGTACTCTGGGTGTATGGCACGCACCCTCAACCCCCAGGAGCGGGAGTTCTTCCGCACCGTCGCGGACGCCGTCTTCTCGAACCCCTTCGGGCCGAGGAGAGAGGAGATCGACGCGCGCATTCTCGGAAGCAGCGAGAGACATCCCCACGCAGAGCGGTCTCACCGCCTGCGGACGCGGATCGCTTCCGAGGTCAGCCGGCTCGAGACGGACGGAATCGCCCACCTCGACGCGCATTCCGCCGAGGACCGGGCCATCCTCCAAGTCGCATTCCTCTTCCTCGGCTATCAGGAATCGTTCACCGATCTCGACGCGCACATCGACGCCGCGTTCCGCGCCCCACCGCCCCCTCTAGCGTCCCCCTCCGCTCGCCATCCCCCAACCTTCGCGGAAGCGGATGTCCACCTCACACGCCTCCGGCAGCGGGGCTTCACGTCAGAGGAATCAGAGCGCTACCTTGCGATCTTCTTCCAGCTGCGCCGGGCGCATCGCTTCATCGAAAATGGGTTGGTCGGGCGCAGTGACGCGATGATCGAGCTCCGTCGGCAGCTGTGGAATGCGGCGGTGTCAGCGGACATGCGCATCTACGGCCGACGGCTCTTTGACCGCATGGAAGACTTCTCGACGCTTCTGCTCGGGGAGACCGGTTCGGGAAAGGGGCGCGCAGCCGCGGCGCTCGGCCGCTCCGGGTTCATCCCCTTCGATCCGAAGCGGGGAGCATTCGCGGAGACCTTCACCGAGGCGTTCCTCTCGATCAACTTGTCGCAGTTTCCTGAGGGGTTGCTCGCGAGCGAGCTGTTCGGGCATCGTAAGGGCGCCTTCACCGGAGCGATCGAAGACCACGTCGGAGTCTTCTCGCGATGCAGCCCGTACGGCTCGATCTTGCTGGATGAGGTCGGTGAAGTGAGCGTGCCGGTGCAGATTCAACTGCTCCGTGTTCTCCAGGAGCGCACCTTCTCCCCCGTGGGCGGGAGCGAGATTCTGCGCTTTCGCGGGCGCGTGATCGCGGCGACCAATCAGTCGATCACCGCGCGGCGCGAGGAGGGATCGTTTCGCGATGACTTCTACTACCGTCTCTCATCTGATGTCATCACCGTGCCCCCTTTGCGCACCCGCATCGCCGAGGATCCGAGCGAGCTCGAGACCTTGGTCGGCGTTCTGGTGACCCGCATCGTCGGCGAACCCGATCCCCCCCTCGCCGCGCGGGTTCTCGAGTCTCTTGCCCAGTCGGTCCCCACGGATCACCCCTGGCCGGGCAACGTGCGCGAACTCGAGCAAGCGGTCCGGAGAGTCTTGCTCACGCGCCGCTACGAGCCGGAGCTCGACCCTCGGGCAAAGAGGATCCATGAGCTCGGTGCGAGAATCGATGTGGAGGGGGGAACGTTGAGCGCGCGCGAGCTGGTCGCGCGGTACTGCGCGCTGCTCTACCGAAGGAGTGGAAACTTAGCGGAAGTTGCGCGGCGGACCGGTCTCGATCGGCGCACGGTGCGGAAACATCTGGCCGAAGTCGGAGACGCTGGGATCACTGAGATCTAGTCCTGGAATCAGCGGATGATTGCGAGCGAGGCGCCGGCGATTCGTCGCAAG
>CALEHF010000371.1 GCA_937876125.1 uncultured bacterium | reverse complement strand
CACTCCGAAGTCGATGCTCCCCCGACGGCGGAGCTTCCAGAACGCCGCGGTCTCTCCCGCCGGCGGCGGCAGCTTCACTTCGGTCACGATTTCATCCGGTCTTTTCGTGAGATACTCGATGCCATCGTCGCGGAACAGATCGGCAAGCGCAACTTCGCGGCGTCCCTTCTTCGAGACGAGCACGATGGTCGCGCCCCACGCGCACAACATCGGAACAGAATCGCCGCTCGAAACCGCCCAGCAGCGCGGCGAACTCGGCGCGACCCAGCAGGTTTGGCCTTCGGCCTTCATGCAGTAGTCGATACTGCGCCGCCACTCTTCGTTTTGGTTGTAGTAGGTACAACGAGTATCGAGGCAGAGGTTGCCCCCGATGGTGCCGGTGTTTCTGAGGACCGGGCTCGAGATGCTCGCCACCGCAGACACCAGCGCCGGGTAGCGCTCACGAACCCGAGCGTCGCGCGTCACCGCGTCGAGCGTGGTCGTCGCGCCGATAGCGAGTCCCCCGCCCGGGGTCTCGCAGATCCCTTGGATCTCAGGAACGCGGCGGAGCGACACCACCCGGGCTGCGGTTTGGTGTCGTCGCTTGAGGTTCGGCCAGAGATCGGTGCCGCCCGCGACCAGCTTGGTTCCGGCGGGATCCTCGGCGAGAAGTGCCGCGGCCTCTTGGATCGTCCTTGGGGCGTGGAACTCGAAGCTCGGGAGCCGGAGCATCACTCACCTTCTTTCAAGGACTCTTTGCGTTCGGTCATCGTACCGATCCCTTTGCGCACGCCGGCTTCATCGATATTCACCGCTTTGCCATCGCCCCCTTCGGCGGGGGTGGGGACTCGAAGCGGAGTTCCGAAATCGATGTCGTGGAACTTCTTGGGGCCGAAGCGAGCCTCTTTTCCCCGCGCCTTCGCTTCGAGCGCGGACAGCACCATATGGGGATGAATCGGCACTTGATCGACCCGCACACCGACCGCGTCGAAGATCGAGTTGGCGACCGCGGGCATCATCGGGAGCAACGGTCCCTGCCCCACCTCTTTGGCACCGAACGGACCGTTCGGATCGGGATCTTCAATGATGTAGGTGGTCACGGCCGGCATGTCCTCGAAGGTCGGGCTCTTGTACTCAAGGAGCGAGGGGTGCTTGTGAACTAGTGCGCGAGAGAGGCGCTTCGGCAGCCGACGGAAGACCTGCTCTTCCATGATCGCTTCACCGAGTCCCATGTAGACCGAGCCTTCGATTTGCCCCATGACGAGGGCCGGATTGAGGCACTTACCGACGTCGTGAGCCATCCACACGTGCTCGACTCGATAGATCCCCGTCTCCGCATCGACTACCGTTTCGACCACGGCCGCGCTGTAGCTGTACGCGGGGGACGGGCCCACCCCTGCTCCGCGGTAGCGGCCGGGGGATCGCGGAGGGGTGTAGCTACCGGTCGTGCCGAGCGTACCGAAGCGCGACTCCGCCGCAATCACCGCATCTTGGAACGTCATTCCCTTGTCGGGGTCTTCACCGTCGAACACGCGGCTGTCGGCGAAGACGAGACGCCCCTTCGGCACTCCGAGCTCTTCCGCCGCACCCTTCGCGACCAGATCGCGGGCGCGCTCCGCGGCTTGGATGGCGGCGTTCCCCGCCATCAAAGTGACGCGGGACGAGTAGCTCCCGAGATCGACGGGGGTCAGATCGGTGTCGGCGACGCAGAGGCGAATGTCCTTCAGATCGATCCCGAGGACCTCGGCGACGATCGCCGCGACCACCGAGTCGGAACCTTGCCCGATCTCTGTCTCCCCGCAGAACGCGGCAACTCCTCCGGAGCGGTCGAGCTTCAGCTGCACGCCCGATTGCGGCATGTGGTTCCAATAGATCGGAAGCCCGGCACCACTGAGGTACGAACCGCATGCGAGGCCGAGACCGCGTCCAGGAGGCAAATTGCCGTAGCGCTCGCGCCAGCCGCTCCCTTCGACCACCGCCTCGATGCACTTCCCGAGTCCCATCGAACCGATCTTGAGCCAGTTGGCGGTCACCGTGTTCGGGGGAACGAGTTGGTTGAGGCGCATCTCCGCCGGGCAGAGGCCGAGGGAGTGCGCGATCTTGTCGAGGTGCACTTCGAACCCGAACCGCGGTTGCACGGTTCCGTGCCCCCGCTTCGGGCCACACGGCGGCTTGTTGGTAAACGCGCGGATGCTATCGAACCGGTAGTTCGGCAGGTTGTAGGTCACCGTTTGCAGCGCGCCGGTGTAGTAAGTACTCGCGACCCCGTAGCTCCCGTAGGCCCCGCCGTCGAGCGCGGTCTTGAGATGTTGGGCCGTGATCGATCCATCCTTTTTCACGCCAGTCTTCATCGTCATCAAGACCGGGTGGCGACCGCGGTGGCAGTAGAATACCTCTTCGCGAGAGAGGCTGATCTTCACCGGACGGCCGAGGGTGAGCGCCATCTTCGCTGCGCAGATTTCGTGGTTGAACGGATCGCTCTTTCCGCCAAATCCCCCACCATTCGGGGTCGCGATGACCCGAACCCGCGAGGCCGGAATATCGAGCACCTTCGCGAGCGAACGATGCAGGTAGTGCGGAGTCTGGGTCGAGGAATAGACAGTGACGCGATCGATTTCCTCGGGGAGCGCCACGGTCGCGTGCTGCTCCATCGGCAGGTGGGTGTTCCCTTCGAAGAACAGAGTGTCCTCGAAGATCTCGTCCGCCTCTGCAAACCCCTTCTCGGTGTCCCCGAACTCCATCGACAACTTCTTGTGGAGGTTTCCTTCGTCGCCGTACTCGTGGATCCGCGGCTCGGGAGTGTTCACCGCCTCTTCGACCGAGGCGATCGTCTCGAGCGGTTCGTATTCCACCCTCACCAGAAGCGAGGCCTCGTACGCTTGTTCCTCGGTGAGCGCAGCGACCGCGACGACCGGATCGCCGACGAAGCGGACCTTGTCGGGGCAGAGAGCGTGCTCATCGTGACTGACCGGCAAGATCCCGAAAGTGATCGGCATGTCTGCGCCGGTGAGGAACCCGAGCACTCCCGGCAGTTTCGACGCAGCTTGCGTGTCGATTTTCTTGATCATGGCGTGCGGTACGGTCGAGCGCACCAGCTTCATATGAACCATGCGCGGGAAGACGATGTCGTCGGCGAACTTGGTTTGACCCGTGACCTTCGAGCGACCATCCACACGGCGAAACGGAGTTCCGATCAAGTTGAGGTCTTCGTTCGACTTCTTGCTCGGCGCGAGGGGGCTCGGCGCGAGGGGGCTCGGCGCGGAAGGACTCTCCGTCGCCGGGGACTTCACTTCAGGCATCTCTTGCCCCTTCTCCCGGCAAGGGATCACCGTAGAGCGAATTGCGAGCAGGACGATAGTCGGACTCTCCGCGCATCATCGCTGCGGCCCACTCGACCCCTTCGAGAATCTTGTGGTAACCGGTGCAACGGCAGAGGTTACCGGCAAGCGCCGCGACCACTTCTTCGCGGGTCGGGGAGTCGTTCTCCCTGAGGAGTCCCTTCGCGGCAAGCAGAATTCCTGGAGTGCAGTATCCGCACTGGGCCGCGCCGAGGTCGGCGAAGGCGGATTGCAGGGGGTGGAGTTCGTTCCCCGTCATCATCCCTTCGACCGTCTCGATTTCCTGTCCCTCGCACTCGGTCGTCAGCTCGAGGCAGCTCAAGACCGGCTTGCCATCGATCAGCACGGTGCAGGTCCCGCACTCGCCGAGCTCGCAGCCGTGCTTGGTACCGGTAAGCGCGAGTTCCTCGCGCAAGACCTCGAGCAGCGTGTGATGCACGGGGTGCGCGACGACGCGGTCTTCCCCGTTCACCCGCAACTTCGAGGTGACGATCGATTCCGTCATCGAACCCCCTGTGGCGCGTGTTCCGCTCTCGCCTGCGTTCATCGCGCAACCGCGGGGACTCGCCAGAAACCGATGCGCTCTGCGATCGGCTCAAGGAGTCGTCTCCGTGCGCACTCGCAGCGGACGAGCACTGTTTTCTCGACGAGCACTGTTTCTCGACGAGCACTGTTTCTCGACGAGCACTGTTTCTCGACGAGCACTGTTTCTCGAATTGGGCGCTGTTTGCTGAGTGGACTGTAAGGGATGAGTCGCGCGCGTCGCGCTCGAGAGCCCACCACGCGATCGGCATCGGCTGGAACGGTCTGAAACAGTCAAGGACGAACCCCACATGGCGTTCGGTCCCCAGAGAGCCGAACCGGCATTCTAGCGCGATTGACCTGGAGTGAAATCGAAAGCGGCGGACGGGCTGCGAGTGTCCTCCTAGTCTGAGGTGGGCTCGAACCGCCCTCCGGGATCCCCATCGAAGAGACCGCGGGGATCGACCACCATTTCGACATCTTCACCGGCGCGCTCGACGATGATCGTGACCGACTCGGCCCCCTGAAGGAAGACGCCGAGCAGCGCGAGCTGCTCTTCCCCCTCAAATTTCTGACCGTTGATCTTGCGAACCACGTCCCCGTCTTGGAACCCGGCATTTGCGAGAGGACCTTCAGGGTCACTGACATAAACTCGAATGGCGTTCACCGGGGGTGGGTCGAACACGACCGGCCCGCCACTCGGAATGTGCACGGTCATCGTCCCGTTCGATTTGATTCCCCCCCCCCACGCGCGCAGCGTGTACTCCCCCTCCACGAGCCCGTCAAGGACCGCAGAAGCCCCGTCGAACTGCTCGTGCCGCGACCCAAATGGATCGTCCGCACCCTTCGCTTGAATTTGGATCGATCCGCCGTCGGTGCCTTCAGGAAACAGAACTTCAACGGAGTAGACCGGCGGAAGTGAGATCGAGAGCCGGTTCTCACCGGAGACGAGAGTCACCGGTTGGCGAGCGAGTTCCCCCGACGACCAACGATTGCGCCGCGTGTCCATATAGCTCAAGACCAGGTCGTACTCTCCCGGTGAGAAGGGACCCAGCTTCACTTCTCCATTTTGATCCGGTTTCATATCGTTCGAGTTGTAGCCACCGTAGTACACCTGCGACGAGCCCCCCACGTTCGGCGAGCTTGCACGCAACTGCGCTTGCACTTTCCCGAGCAGGTCGCTGCCCATGTAGCCCGACACAGTGACCAGGACCCGCGCTGGATCGCGGAAGTGAATATCGTAAGAGCCCCCGTCAGCAGATGTGATGTCGATCCTCTCCGAACCGTAAGAACTGTGTTGAGCGATGACGCCCAGCGTCGCCTCTATCATCTGCTTCAACTGAGATTCGACGTTGTCATCCCGACGTAGCAACATGGCGCCGTCCTGCATCCGGCTCGAGTTCCCGTACCCGGAGTTCGTGTATTGCGGTGTGACGATCTCGAAGGACACGTTGACATCGCTGAGGAGAGTTCCCGAAGGCGAATACGCGTAGACGATCACTCCGCCGGCGGTATCGAGCGGCGGGAGATCGACATCGATTTCGACCAGAGCATCGGCCACTTCAACGAACTGCACTGTCGGGAGGTTGCCCTCGTGACCGTACCCGCGGGCGGCGCCGATCCAATAACCACCCGGGTCGAGGTCGAGGAATCTGAATTCCTCGCCCGACGAACTGCGCGCTTCATTCGGAGCGCCGGTGAGATCCTCGGGGGTCGGGTCAGACTTCATCGACGCGGGCAACAGGTACACAATTGCGCGCCCGTCGACCTCACCCTTGGAGAAGATGGCTCGCCCGCGGATCGCCCCTCGCGCCATGAGCTGAATGGTGATCGGGCTCGCCCCCACCCCGAGCTCGGCGGAGACATCTTCAACTTTGCCCTGCTCAGTGTCATCGACGGTCGCGGTCACGGTCCAGAGCCCCGCCGCGACCTCGATGCTACGATCGGTTGGTGTCCAAGTGTGATTCGAGCTCGAGCGTCCACTCTGAACGCGCACCTTAGCGGTCTTCGGTTCGCTGCCATCCGGTCTGAGAATTGTGAGATCGAATTCGGCGACGGGGGTCGCGACAAAGTCGACCGAGTCCCCCGATTTCACCTCGCGCCAGCGACCGTTCGTCCGAACGCGGTACCCCGAAAATTCCGCCGAGAGTCGGTAGGAGAGGTCGGCGATGCCAGTCAAGCGATAGCGCCCTTCAGCATCGGTCGTTGCCTTCGCTCCGAGGCCTTCCCCCC
>CALEHF010000370.1 GCA_937876125.1 uncultured bacterium | reverse complement strand
ATCCGGTCCTGGCAGAAGTCCTGCAGCGTGCGGATGTCGAAGTCTGGATCGGGAGTTTGAAGCACCACCCACGCGATGAAGTCGCGGTTCTCCGGGTCGCTCGCTTCGATCACCGGCTCCTCGGCGTTCTCGGGGTAGTCGGGGACCTGGCGAAGCTTGTCGCTCACCTCGCGGAGCGCATCCTCCTTCGAAGTGCCGACGCGAAACTGCAGCCGCACCTTCCCCAGGCCCTGGGAACTCTCGCTCGTCATTTGCACGAGATCCGCAATACCCTCGAGCTTGTCCTCTTGGGGGTCGACGATCTCCTGCTCAATCTCTTGCGGACTTGCGCCCTCCCAGAAAGTGGTCACCGCGACGATGGTGTCCTCGACGTTCGGGGTGAGCTGGATCGGCAGCCGCCCGACCGCCACGGTGCCGGTGAGAAGGATGAAGATGACCCCGACCGCCACGGTCACAGGTTGGCGCACGGCGAGTTGAACGAGATTCATCGATCTGTTCCTCCCGGCTTACCGCTCCGCCGCGATCGATCGGCAGTTTCACTCGACTCGAGGGGAGCTTCGGCTTTGGCCCGGTTCCCGATGCTGGGAGCGACCGGCGCCGTCGGGAACAACCGCTCGTTCCCTTCGACGACCGCGAGATCACCCGGCTGCAATCCGGGCGCTTCGACGGCGACGTTTTCACCGCTCGGGAAGAGGATCCGCACCGGCATCGGGATTGCTTTCTGCGGAGAATCGGGCCCGAGTTGCTTCGCGATGTAAATGTACGGACCGGTCGTGCCACGGAGAATGGCATCTTTCTTGACGAGCAAGTGCTCCCCGCCGCGCCCCGTCGGGATGTACGCCGTCGCGGACATCCCCGGAATCAAGAGCCCGAACGGGTCGGGAATCGCGACGACGAGGGGGAAGTTCCGCGAAGTGCGGTCGACGTTCGGGATCACCCGCGGAGACGGCGCACTGAACGTACGGCCGACCGCATCGACCCTCACGTGGAGGCCACCCCCCCCTCCGGCGAGCGAGGCGGCGAGTGCTCCGCGGTGCTCCTCGGGGACATTCAGCCACACTTCGACGCTGCCGGTCGAAACCAACTCGACGGTCGCGGTCCCCGGCGTGATCCACTCCCCGAGATCGATGTGGCGCGCGACCACGGTGCCCGCGAACGGAGCGCGAATTTCGAGGTCGGCGAGGCGACGGTCCTGCAGTGCAAGGCGCGCATCGGCATCCGCGAGGTTCGCGACCACCCGCGCGAGTTGCGCTTCCGCGATCTTCACCTCGGAGTGCGCATCGGCGAGCTCTTTCGGATTGGTGACGTTCTTCTTGGTGAGTTCGACCAGCGTTTCCACGTCGCGGGCGCGCATCTCCAGCTCGGCGACTCGCTGCTGTCGTTCCGCCTCGGTTGCCGCGCGGATCGCGACGAGAGAGTTGCGCTCTTGGGTGAGGCGCATCGGGTCGAGCCGGGCGATGACATCGCCTTCCGAGACCACCATTCCCTCGCGCACCGGAAGGGCGATGACGAGCCCCGCCTCCTGGGACGCGAGAGCCGAGCGCTGAACCGCGCGCAAGTCCCCGGTCACCAAGACAAGATCCTCGACCACTTGGCGCACGACCGGCTGGACGCGCACGGGAGCGGGAGGGGGTCCCTGGGCGGGGAGTGCCGGTGCGGCGGTGATGAGCAGAAGGAGCGCGCGCAAGGCCACCCTAACGGTCAGGCCACAGGGGCGAGAGCGCGCGGCGCGGGAGAAGAAGAAGGGTTCCGGAGTCATGCCGGCTTTCCTTTCGATGCGGAGCGCGTCGGTGCGCCTGCTCGCTTCGGTTCAGCTTTTGAGGATTGAAGGACTCGGTCGATGAATGTCTCCCCGGCCCGGAGGCCGCGCAGGGAGAAGCGGGTCACCTCTTCGGCGAGTTGACCGCGTACGCGCGTGGATTCGAGGGATGATCCGCTCAGGTGTTCGATGAACACGCGGAAGTGGTGGTGGTGGACGAGGAGCCCGAGGACGAAGTGCGAGAGCCGCTCGAGCTCGGCGGGGCTGCGCTCGGGGTCGATCGCCGCGATGGTGTTTCCGAGGGCGTTCAAGTGCGGAGCGATGAAATCGCTGACGACGGTGTCGAACGCCTCGGACGGCGCGCTCGCCTCTCGCATCATCAATTGCGCGCAGGCGGTGGACCCGGCGTCGATCACCATTCCATCCAGGAACGCACGGATGAACCGAGCGAGCCGCACTCCGGCATCGCGACGCGACGTCGGGGTTCCCTCGAGAACTTGCCAAGCGATTTGCGTCGACTTGCGCCGCATGGTGCGCCGAACCGTTTCGACGTACAACTCCCGCTTCCCGCCGAAGTGGTAGCGAATCGAGGCGATGTTCGCCCCGGCGCGCTCCGCGATCTCACGGATCCCGATGGCGTCGTAGCCTTCGGCGGAGAAGAGCGCCTCGGCGGCGTCGAGGAGTGAGTCGGGGGTGCTGGCGTTCATAATTCTCACTCTGGATCGGTTCGAGGGGGGGCACCGGGAGAGTGCCCATCGGTCCGTTGGTTCGCCCAACGCGGGCACGGACGGTAGAGCGCGACCAGATTTGAGTCAATCGATTGATTGAAATTTAGATTCGGACGCAAGTGCAGCGCAGGGGAAGAGTCGAAAGATGATGGAGGCGGGATCAGCTGGCGGAGTGAGAGGGCGAGGAACCGAGTCGCTGGAGAGAGGATCGCCGCGGCTCACGCCCCCCCGTACCGCTTCGCCGCCCGCTCCTTCGCGCGCTCTTCCAAGACCGCTCGATCGCGCGGGGGCGTGCTGGTCTCGAGGTTCGCGAAGAGGCGCTCCGTCGCCGCCGCGATCTCGGCGATGGCCTGCTCGAACACCACTTCGTTCTTCTGCGACGGCTTTGTGAACCCCGAAACCTTCCGCACGAACTGCCGGGAGGCGGCGTGGATCTCATCCGCGTCACAGGCGGGATCGAGATGGAAGAGCGTGCGGATGCTACGGCACATGAGTCGTCTCCTCGCTTGTTCGCGCTGGGGTCGCGCCGGGCGCTTGGGGCGCGCCGGTCGCGACGCAGATTACTTGCTTCGTGATCCGGGGGAGGCGCGCGCCGCACCAGAGATTCCATTTGTAGTACCACTCGTGATTCTCGAGGAACGCGAGCGGTCCGCCGGTCACAAACCCGACTCCTTGGACACGGACCGGTCGTGCACCGACCCCACAGATCAAACGGCGGAGCCTCGGCAGATTGTAGAACTGGATCTGGGGGAGATACGAGAACCGATTTCCCTGCCGCCGCTGCCGGGCGACGTGCCAACCGTGGACCCGTTCCTGGATCCATTTGATCGGTTGCGGGCTGTTCGGGACCGAGAGGAGCAGAAGCCCCTCCGGTCGCAGGACGCGACCGAGCTCTGCGATCGACCCTTCCGGGTCTTCGAGGTGTTGGAGGACCCAACAGGAGACCACCGCGTCGAACGATTGATCGGCGTACGGGAGCTGGTCGACGCGCCCGCGCACCCGCGTGATTCCCGGGACGTCGTCGCGGATCCGCAGGCGGAAGTCGAGCAGGTCGATGCCGTGCCACTCGACCGCGATGTCAGGGTAGCGAAGCGCAAAGAGCCGCTCGAGTCGACACCGCCCGATCCCCGCGTCGAGCACGCGCGGGGGGCGGCCGAGGCGACCGGCCAGGTCCGCGATCTCCGCCGCCATCACCGGGAACTTGGCGCGGGAGAGCAGGTAGGTGCGGTTACTCCAGAAGACTCCGAACGCGAGCTTGTCGCGGACCTTCCTCACGCGCAGGCCTTTTTCAAGCGCAGACTACCGGTCCCCGCCGCCGTGGCTCGCGGGCTCCGGCTTGCCTTCCGGCTTCCCGCCCTTTTCGGTCTCTCCCTTTCCGACCCCACCCTTCTCACCAGAAGAGGGGCGGTAGCCACCGACGTGGAGCGCGATCCGGCTGAGAAGGTCCGGGGTCGCCACCCGCGAGAGCGGATAGGCCAGCTGAGCGATGTTCTCGGCGAGCACCTCATCGGGGTGGATGATGTATCCGGTGTTGCGACCGACCTGATCCATGAACCCTGCCGTCGAGTCCGGGCGCCATCGCACGACCGTGCCGTTCTCGTCGAGCTTCAGGGTGGGCTTCGCGCCGGCGGTCACGGGATAGAGGTGGAAGGAGAGAACGGGGATCACCCCGGCGTACCCCTTCTGAAACTCCGGCGCGCGCGACGTGAGCAGCAAGATCGCATTGCACTCTTCGCCGGCGGGGTCGCGCACGGTGATCGCGTGCTCCCAGCCGGGCCCGTCGGGGTTGGTGAGGCGGATCTTCTCGATCGACGGGTGGAGTGTCACCGGCTCGATCCGGTTGAATCCAATCTCTCGGTAGAGGGCGTCGCGCTCAATCGGGTGGTTGCGTGTCCAGACGTGAACCGTCTCGTGGACGACCAGCGTCCCGAGAGCCTCGACATTCTTGATCACGGTCGCATCCGCATCCCTGAGCGCGGTGATGAGTTTGAGAGCGACCTTGTCGGGAATCACGATGCAATCGCCGCGGGTGTACGGCGCGCCGAGTTCTTCTCTCCCCGTGGTGCGGAGGAACCGCCAGCGCTTCGGAAGAATCTCGGGGCAGCGCTCCCGGCAAGCTTGGGCGACCAAGGGGAGCGCGACCTCGAGCATTCGCTTTTCGAAGGTGCTCCACTCCATCACTTCCCCCTGGAGGAATGTGCGGAATTTGGCGAGTGCCTCCTCGCGCGGAAGGGCAGTGACATCTTCGTCGAGGCGCAGTGAGATTTCGAGCGGGGTGAGTTTCGCGAAGAACGGATCGCTGGGGTCGATGATCGCTTTCTTCGCCTCTTCGATGGTGAGGAGCTCGACCAAGATGCCATCGCCCAAGATCTCGCCCTCGATCAGGAAGTCCGGACTGCGCGGATCCGCGGCGAGACAAAGGCAATGTGATGATGCAGACACCCACACGAGCGCGAGGAGTGGCATGAGGAAACGAGGCATCGGGACTCCCGTCCGAGTCACGAGATGGTGGGTGGGCGACGCCGGAAGGCATCGCCTCGGATCAACGTTCTCTGGCGGCATCGAAGCAGCAACTCGTTTCGATGCAAGAGGTTCCGTCAGGCCCGCTCACCCGAACCGGGCTCGGGTTCGTCGTCGGGCACGAATGGAGCGAGGAATTCGATCGAGAGAGAGCCACTCCGCTCGATCGCGCGCTGGGTCGCGACGATGAGGTCCGAAACGTCTTGGGTTCTCGGAACGGTGGGAAGAATGTCGGAGACGAGGTTGTCCCCCTGGTCCTCGTCGCGGAAGGGGTGCGCGATCCCCTCGAGCCGCTCGTGGATTCCCCCCAGCAATTCGTAGATCTTGCACGCGGTCGAGTGGCGCTTTCTCTCGAGCGCTGCCCGGTTGCCGGGTTCGTTCTCCAAGAGGGCGAGAAACTCGTGCAGCCGCGCCTCGAGCGTGCGCCGGTCTTCCCAGATATCGGCCATCGCGAGGAGCGCCTCCCCGCAGTGCGCTTGGTTGTTCCTTTGCGCCGTCTCCTCCCTTTGCACGACAGCGTAGAGCGACTCCACCGCACACTCGCGCCAGGAGACCAGTGCGGCGGTTTGCACCGCGATCGATTTCTGCAGGGAATCGCGGCGCGCGGTGATTTCGGCGAGCGGAACATCGCTTTCAGGATCGATGCGGCGGATCGACAGCATCGCCTGGATGGAGTCCGCCTCCTCGTACAGCTCTTGAAGGCGATCTTGTTGAGCGGCCGCCTCTTTCGCCATCGCACGCACGCGCGTCCGCGCCGCGCGCGCCGCTTCGCGGCTCTTGCCGCCCATCGTGAAAATCTGCAGTGGGGTGGGCAGCACGCCACCGAAGTGCGTGACGACCTGGTGCAAGCGAGTGCTTCGGATTCGCTGCCGTTCTGCGAGCACCGTCGCGGGGACCAGCTCGTAGGTCGCGAGGTCGATCGCGATCTGATGCGTGTAGTGGTGGCGCGTCGCCTCCCGGCAGAGAGCGGGGAAGTCGTCGAAGACGATCGTCCCCGGGGCCTCGACCGTGAAGATCCCGCTCGAGTTTTCACGCCGGACCATGGCGATGCGGTCGCGATGGGCGGGGTG
>CALEHF010000369.1 GCA_937876125.1 uncultured bacterium | reverse complement strand
CCGAGACTGCCGGTCTTGCGGCGAATCGGCAAGCCGTAGCCGTGATCATTCGCTTGTTCCAGGGCTAGTGTCCTGAGTTAGAAGTTCGCGTGCAAAGTGGCGCGAACTTCTGACTCCGGGCACTAGCTGAGCGCCAGCATTCCCGCGACTTCCTCTTGGCCCTCTTTGACCGCGAGCGCGGAGGCGTGGAGCGCTTTGCGATCGCTCTCCTCGAGCTCGAGCTCGATCACCTTCTCGACACCGTTCGCACCGAGGATGACAGGAACGCCGACCCACGTATTTTCGATGCCATACTCGCCGTCGAGGCGGGTGCAGGTCGGGAGAATCCGACGTTGATCGCGCACGATCGACTCGACCATCGTCACCGCCGAGGCGCTCGGAGCGTAGTAGGCGCTCCCGGTCTTCAGTAGGTTGACGATTTCGGCGCCACCGTGTCGGGTTCGGGTCACGAGCTCGTCGATCTTCTCCTTGGAGAGAAGCTGAGTGATCGGAATTCCGCTCACCGAAGCCGTGCTCGCCAGGGGCACCATGCTGTCGCCATGGCCGCCGAGAACCATCGCTTGGACATCCTTCACGGAGACGTTCAACGCCTCCCCGATGAAGCTCCGGTAGCGCGCGGTGTCGAGCACGCCCGCCATGCCCATCACCTTGTTGCGGGGGAGCCCTGAAACCTCGTGGGCGACGTAGCACATGACGTCGAGCGGATTCGACACCACGATGAGGAACGCCTCAGGAGCGACCTCCATGATGCTCGAAACGACCTTCCGCATGATCTCGCCGTTCACCTTCAGCAGGTCCGAGCGGTCCATGCCGGGCTTCCTCGGCATGCCCGCCGTGATCACGACACAGTGGGCACCCTCGAGGGCGGCGTAGTCGTTCGTACCAGTGACCATGCTGTCGTAGCCGTAGACCGGTCCCGCCTCGAAGATATCGAGCGCCTTGCCTTGGGGCATTCCCTCAAGGATGTCGACGAGGACGACGTCTCCGAGCTCTTTTTCTGCAATCCGCTGAGCCGCAGTGGAGCCGACAAATCCGCCTCCGATGACTCCAATTTTCTTCCGGGACATGCGAGTCCCCTTTCAGTGAGTTCGAACTCGTTTGGGTACTTAAGCCTGCAAGAGACCCGCGAGGGTCTGTCCGATGGTCGCTGGGGAATCCGCGACCGCGACCCCGGCCTTCTCGAGCGCTTTTGTCTTGTCCGCCGCGCCGCCCTTGCCGCCAGAGACGATGGCTCCCGCGTGTCCCATCCGCTTGCCCGGAGGCGCCGTGAGGCCGGCGATGAACCCGACGACCGGCTTCGACATCTCCGACTGGATGAACTCCGCGCACTCCTCCTCTGCGGTACCACCAATCTCGCCGACCATGATCACGGCCTCGGTCCCCGGATCCTCGTGGAACAGCTTCATGATGTCGGTGAAGGTGCTCCCGATCACCGGGTCGCCACCGATCCCGACGCAGGTCGATTGGCCGATGCCCCGCACGGTGAGCTGGTGGACCGCCTCGTAGGTGAGGGTTCCCGAGCGCGATACCACACCAACCTTGCCTGGGATGTGAATGAATCCGGGCATGATGCCGAGCTTACAGACGCCGGGGGTGATGACCCCGGGACAGTTCGGGCCGACGAGGCGCGCCCCATTGGCTGTGACCGCGGACTTCGCCTTCACCATGTCGAGGGTCGGAACCCCCTCCGTGATACAGACGATCAGGCCGATGCCACCCTCGGCGGCTTCGATGATGGCATTCGCGGCGAACGGAGCGGGAACAAAGATCACGCTCGTATTCGCATCGGTCGCGCTCTTCGCCTCTTTGACGGTGTTGAAGACGGGCCGATCGAGGTGCGTCTCCCCTCCGCGCTTCGGGGTCACGCCGCCGACGATGTTGGTTCCGTACTCGATGCATTGCTCCGAGTGGAAAGTGCCGTTTTTTCCGGTAAATCCCTGGACGATCACCCGCGAGTCTTTGCCGACCAGAATGCTCATCGGGTCACCTCCTTTGCAGCCGCCACAGCTTTCGCGGCGGCATCGGCGAGATCATCCGCTGTCGTGATATCGAGACCAGAGGCGGCGAGGAGCTTCTTGCCCTCCTCGACGCGGTTTCCCTCGAGGCGCACGATCAGGGGTACGCCCAGATCGGTCGTTTTCGCCGCCTCGATCACGCCTTCAGCGATCAGATCGCAGCGGACGATCCCTCCGAAAATGTTGACGAGGATCGCCTTCACTTCCGGATCGTCGAGGATGATCTTGAATGCCTCCGTGACACGTGCGGCGGTCGCTCCGCCCCCGACATCGAGGAAGTTCGCGGGTTCCCCGCCGTGAAGCTTGATGATGTCCATTGTCGCCATGGCGAGGCCGGCGCCGTTGACCATACAGCCGATGTTGCCGTCCATCGAAATGTAGGAGAGGTCAGACTCACTGGCGCGCCGCTCGCGTGCATCCTCTTCGTCCGTGTCGCGCAATTTCACCGTTTCGGGGTGACGGAAGAGCGCGTTGTCGTCAAAGTTGATCTTCGCGTCGAGGGCGATCACGTTGCCGGCGTTCGTCACGACGAGCGGGTTGATCTCGGCGAGGGCGAAGTCCTCTTCGACGAATGCCTTCGCGAGCGCGACCACCAGAACTCCGAACTCATTGGCGGTACTGCCTGTGAGTCCGATCTTCTCACCGAGAGCAGCTCCCTGCGCAGCGTCAATTCCGACCTCTGGATCGAACGCGAGGAAGTGAATCTTCTCGGGGGTCTTCGCGGCGACCTCTTCGATGTCCATGCCGCCCTCAGCGCTCGCCATGATCACCGGGCACTCTTGGGCGCGATCGATCACCATCCCGAGGTAGAGCTCATCCGCGATGTCGCATCCCTCCTCGACGATGATCTTCCGAACCAATTGGCCCTCGGGTCCGGTTTGGTGGGTGACGAGCTGCATTCCGAGGATCGACCCCGCCGCCTGCTCGAGTTCTTCGATCGTCTTCACGACCTTGACTCCACCC
>CALEHF010000368.1 GCA_937876125.1 uncultured bacterium | reverse complement strand
GGGGGAGGCTCACTGTCCCACGCAGACCCTGAGTGGGCCGGCGCGTCTCTCCCCCAAGGCTCGAAGGAGGAACGGTCATGCAGCGACTCTTTGTCCTGGTCATCTTGTTCTGCCCACTCTTCATAGGAGTTGCAGCAGGACAATCCGCAAACGACGCCTGCGCGAACGCGATCGCGATCACCACCGGCAGCACCACTGCGTTCGACACCACGCTCGACACTCCCGACGGCCCCGGTCAAGGCTGCAATGATGGCGGCGGAGTCTACGCCGACATCTGGTTCTCGTGGACCGCGAGCTGCGACGGTACCGCCGTCGTCGACACCTGCGGTGGTGGTTACGACACCGTGATGACTGCGTACGGCGCGGCGATCACCTGCCCGGTGACCGCCCTCGATGAGATCGCCTGCGACGACTTCGGTTGCGGCGGTAACTCGACCATCAGCTTTCCCTGCATCTTGGGAGAGACCTACCTGATCAACGTGAGCGGTTGGGCGGGAGCGGTCGGAGCGAGCGCCATTAATGCCGCCTGTATCCCCGCGGGGCTCCCGAACGATGACTGCGCGTCGGCGATCCCGATCGTCTCGGGCACCCCCGAAGCATTCTCGACCCTTGCCGCAACCCAGGACGGCGCGGTCGGCAGCTGCAATGGTTCCGGAGCGGGGCCCGACATTTGGTACACGTGGACCGCCGACTGTACCGGGACCGCGCTCATCGATACGTGCGGAAGTGCGTTCGATACGATGCTGATCGCCTTCGCCGCCGGAACCGCGTGTACCCCCACCGTCGCGGATGAGATCGCCTGCAGCGACTTGGGCTGCGGCGGCGTCCAGTCCGAGATCAGCTTCCCCTGCGTCGCTGGAGCGTCCTACCTCCTCAAGGTGGGAGGCTGGGGCGGAGCAACCGGGACCGGCACTTTGAATGCAAGTTGCGTCAGCGGCGCGGCCCCGAACAACGACTGTGTCGATGCCATCGCCCTGACCACTGGAGTCGCCGAGTCCTACACCACCGTCACTGCGACCCTCGATGGTCCCGTGCCGGCCTGTGCGTCGGGACCGAGCAACGACGTCTGGTACACCTACACCGCGCCGATCAACGGCATCGGCTACTTCAACACCTGTGGCACGACCAGCTACGACTCCGTCGTTGCCGTCTACGCCGCCGGCCCGACCTGCCCCGCGGATCCGCTCAACGAGATCGGTTGCGGCGACCTCGGTTGCGGTGGAGTGCTCTCGGAGGTGTTCGTCCCGGTCACCGCGGGGGCCACGTACCTGGTCCAGGTGATGGGCTGGCAAGGCGCCATCGGAGCTGGCGAGATCACCGCGACGGTCCTGCTCGACTCTCTCGAGAACCCGGTCTGCGCCCTCGATGCGGGGATCGCCGATCAGGTGAACATCACGTGGGACCTGCCCGCGAGCCAGGCCGGCGGTTACACGGGAAACATCACCGTCCAGATTTCCGGCGCGGCGACCGACACGATCGTACTCCCCGGAACCGCGGTCTCGACCAGCTACAACGCGGCCGGCGCTTCTGGTCAGCTCGACGTCTGCATTGTCGGCGATGACGGCGGCGGTTTCAGTTCGCTCGAAGTCTGCTGCTCGGTCGGCGTTGGGACCGTCGTTCCGAACGACAACTGCGGTAACGCCGAGGTGATCCTCTCGAACGTGCCGACCCCCTACGACACCACCCTCGCCACCGTCGACGGCCCTGCTCCGAGTTGTGGAGTCACGACCAGCAACGACATTTGGTACACCTGGACCGCCGATTGCGATGGCGAAGCGTACTTCCGCACCTGTGGCAGTGTCTACGATACCGTCCTCGCGGTTTACCTCGGCACCAGTTGCGCGCCGGCGCTCGGCACGGAGCTCGGCTGCAGCGATCTCGGCTGTGGCGGTCTGCAGTCTGAAGTGTTCCTGCAGGTCACTTCCGGCCAGGAATACCTGATCCAGGTCGGCGGTTGGAACGGCAACCTCGGTGTCGGAACCTTCGAGGTCTCCTGTGATCCTTGCGGCGATCTCGGTGCGGTCACCTGCACGTACGACTGCGTCGCCGACTCCGTCTTCCTCACTTGGTTCAACAACCCGCTCGCGAGTACGGGCTACGACATCCTCGAGAACGGAATTTTGGTCACGAGCGTCGCGGCCGGAACCGACAACGTCGAGTACTTCAACCCGGCGGCGGGCGCCAATGTGTATACCGTGACGGGAATCTGCTCGGTCACGGGGATTCCGATCGAAGACACCTGTTCCGTGACGGTCGCTTCTCCTCCCGCTGCAGGAACCGACCTCATCCTCAACCTCGAGACCCTCGGCGGCACGGGCACGATCGACTCCGGCCTCGCGCTGTCCCTCGCGCTCTCGAACGCCGGCCGGACGCCGGCCCTCTTCGCAGTTCCCGACTTCGACCTCTACCCCTGCTTGGATCTGTCCTCGTACTCAGTCGTGTGGGTGATGGGGGGCTCGTTCGGTGCCGACTACCGGCTCACTTTCGGCGAGCTGAGCATGCTCACCAACTACCTCACATCGGGCGCAGGAAACATCTACTTCGAGAGCGGCGACCATTGGGGCTTCGTGCCTGTGGCGAGCCCATTCGATGACTTCGACGGCGTCGACATCGCCGCGGACGGCAACGACTCGTTCACCGCGATGGATGGTCAGAACGCGACCGGCATCGGGCTCGATCTCAGCTCGTTCTCGGCAGCCGCCTACACTCAGGACACAGGAGGCAGCGACTGGACCGACCAGCTCGAGGTTGCCGCCGCCGATATCAGCGTCACCTCCGCCGAACCCATCTGGCGCAACAACGACGATGACCCTGTTCTGATCGAGGCCGACTACATCACAGGCATCGCGACCGAGCACACCGGCGGGAGCCGTATGATCGTGAGCTCCTTCGAGTTTGGTGGTTTCTCGATCGATCCCGCCGATCGCGACCTGCTCGCGCAGGCCTACCTCGGCGTCCTTGACGCGACTCTTCCTCCGACAGGTCAACTCTTCCGTGGCGACACGAACGATGATGGCGCCGTGAACATTGCCGACGCGATCTACCTGCTCGGGAATCTATTCCCGGGTACGAACCCGCCGAACGTTCTCGTCTGTCTCGATGCGGCCGACACCAACAACGACGCAGGCATCAACATCGCGGATGCGATCTCGTTGCTCGGTTCGCTATTCGGATCGCCGGCCGTGCCGCTCCCGTCTCCGAACGTCACGGATGGTTGTGGCCCGGATACCAATGCGTCGCTCGGCTGTGACACGTTCACCGCGTGCCCGTAAGGCTCGATCTGCCCACTGGACCACCAGGCGGGTAGCAACGTTCTGAGGGCACATCCTGTGGCAGGGGGCGGAGAAACTCCATTTCTCCGCCCCCTGTTCCTTGTTCGCTCACCGTTCCTCGCTCGCCCGCGCCGACAGAGCCCAATGACCGACCTCGAGCATCCCCAGTGGTCGGTGACGTACTTCTATCCCGTCTTTCCCTCGTTGAACTTCGACTCCTTCCAAACCCACTGGGTCAACTCTGGTGGGAAGCCGCTTCCGACGCCGGTGACGGAAATAGACTGGCGTGCTCAGGGGCAGGTGCCGCCATAGGCAGCGCAAGGAACCGCACTCATGGTGGGAACCTCTAGCTGAACAGCAACCGCGTCACCGCGAGGTGAGGTGGGAAGGAAGCTGCAAGCAAAGCTCCGGCCTGAGGAACACGAAGCACATACGAGGCGACTGGCTCAGTACCCACTGGTAGAAGTCGCTGGCCTCCATCCCGACGCGGGCCCTCCCACTATCGACCGTCGCCGGACGCCCCCCTCCCCCTTCGAGCTCACTCTCCCCCGGTCCCCCCTTGCGCCCCCCCACACTCCCGACATCCTGAGCTGCGCTCCCTCCGGCGGGCGAGCGATCCCCCACACTCCTCGAGGGGATTCCGCGCCCGCCGTTGCCGCCTCCGACCCACTCTCCCGCCGCTCCCGCTCTCGGGACACCGCGCTACCGCCCTCGCTCGGCGGTC
>CALEHF010000367.1 GCA_937876125.1 uncultured bacterium | reverse complement strand
CTAGCCCGCGCATGGAGGAGTGAAGTGAAAGGTGGTTCACGTTCGATAGTCTTGATCCTGCTCCTCGGCCTCGCAGTGACCGCCGTCTTCGCATCGACGATCGAGGATGAGCGCGCGCGTTCGAGAGCTGCGCGGATCAGAGCTGACGTCGATCAGCGGCAGCAACGGTTTGCGGCCGATCTCAGGCACCCCGAGGCTGTCGTCGAGTTTCTCGCTGCAATGATTCAAGGGCACCCGGTGCTCTCTAGCGAGACGTTCAGCGAATTCGCTGCGAGCGTCATGCTGCATGAGAGTTCAGTCAGCGCGGTCAGTTGGAATCCCCGAGTTACAGGTGAGGGGCGAGAGGCCTTCGAGGCGGAGATCCGCTCGACGTTCGATCCCGATTTTCGAATTCATTCCGTCTCTGAGAACTCGAGTGGCTCGAACTCCACCGCGGATTCCTATGTCGTTCGGTTCATCGAACCGATCGAAAGAAACTCCGTTGCGATTGGTCTCGACACTGCGAGCGAACTCGTGCGTCGGGAAGCCATCGATCGGTGCATCGAAACGATGTCCATGATCGCCACTCCACCCCTCCTCGACCTCGTGCAGAGCCCCGGGGAGGGGGGGCGTTTCCTCGTTGTGTTCCCCATTTTTCGTCGGACCGGGTGGGTGGGTGCCGTTCACGAACGTCGCGATGCCTGCCTCGGTGTGGTCGTCGGAGTGATCAAAGTAGGAGAGCTGTTCGATCGCAGACTCGCATCGGTGCCCTCTCACTTCGACATTGTGGTCTCCGATCTCACGGACGGAATCCGAGAGCCGGTGCACATCCATCGGGCTGATCCTGCCAGCCTGTTGCCCTTGGCCGGCGAGCCGATCGCGCGGAGGCCACAGGAGTGGGCGGGACGGAAGTGGGAACTCCAGTACTTCCCGACCCCTCCGTATCTGGAGTCGATCGGGACCAGCTCGGTGTGGGGCATCTGGCTCCTCGGAGCGATGGCCAGCATCCTACTTGCGATCGCGTACTCGATCGCCACGGAGCGCGCTCGCCAGAGGGTGGAAGAGAATACGCTTCGCACCGACGAGGAGCGCTTCCGTCTCACCTTGGGAGTGGTCTCCGACGGGTGGTGGGACTGGGATCTTCTCTCGGGGAGGCTGACCCTATCACCATCGTGGTTGCGCACCTTCGGTCGCTCGGGCGTCGCTCCCGAAGACGGCCAGAAGATGCTCGATTCGTGGGTGCACCCCGATGACGCCCAGGCCCGCCGGCGGGCGATCGTCGAGCACAGACGGGGACAGACTCTCGAGTACTCCCTCGAGCATCGGATCGCGCATGCCGACGGGCGCTACCGCTGGGTTCTCGAGCGAGGCAGCGTAGTGACCTACGATCGAAAAGGAGTCCCCGTACGGATGGTCGCCTCCATCCAAGAGATCACTCTACAGAAGTTGATGGAGCTCGAGCGGACCGCGATGGAAGAGCGGTTGCGCGAAACGCAACGCCTCGAGAGTCTCGGACTGATCACCAGCGGAGTCGCACACGACTTCAACAACTGGCTCACCACGATTCGCAACAACGTGGCGATCTCGCGAGACGCGCTCCTGGCGGGAGAGTCGGTCGAGGAGGCTCTGGCCGAAATCGAATCCGCGACTCTCCAGGCGAGTGGTCTTACCTCGCAACTCCTCGACTACTCCGGCAAGGGAGCGGTCTCTAGCCAGGGAATCGACCTCGGGGTCCTCGCCTTGGAAATGCGAGACCTCTTGCGCACCGTCGTCGGCAAGGGAGTTTCGATTCAGGTCGAGTCGTTGGGAGAGCCCGTGACGACTGTCGGCGATCCCACCCAGCTCGCACAGGTCTTGATGAACCTCATCACCAACGCCGCCGATGCGATGGGAGGCTCGGGGACGGTGAAAGTCGCGTCACAGGTTTTCGACGTTGCTCACCCCCTCCCGACGGAGTCGAACAGCGGCACGCGATGCCCCGCCGGCCGGTACTCGACCCTCACGGTGACCGATTCAGGGACCGGAATGAGTTCGAAAGTGCGCGCGCGGATCTTCGAGCCGTTCTACACGACGAAGTCGACGGGGCGGGGGCTCGGGCTCTCCGGTGTGCAAGGAATCCTTCGGCGGCATGATGGTACGATCGATGTGCAGACCGTGCCGGGGAAGGGGACGAGCTTCACCGTGTACCTTCCGTACGTGGAGAATTCCCCGCCAGCGAAGGTTCGAGTCTCACGCCCACGCGCGGAGCCGGTCCCGTGCTCTCCACGAAAAGTGCTCGTGGTCGATGACGAGGAC
>CALEHF010000366.1 GCA_937876125.1 uncultured bacterium | reverse complement strand
CCAGCCCGAGCCGGTTCACGATGAAGTGCCCGTACTCGTGGGAGATGACGTTCGAAAAGGCGGTGTTCGCACACCCCGATCCGGCGCGAAAGAAGTTGATCGATTGTCCGATCGGATCGAAGCCTGCGTTACAGACATCGTTGATGTTCACGTTGCACGGAAGCGAAACGTCGAGTCCCGGGATGCCGGTCGTGCGATCGCGGAAAAAGTCGTGGCTCAAGATCCCGAAGTGGAATCCATTGAGCTGAGCCTGCAGGAATTCGTTACCGCTCGGATTGTAGAAGAACTCCACCGGTCCCGGTGGCGTGGCGGATGTCGTGAACGACATCTCCGCAACCCCCGCGAAATCGGTGATCGAAATCCACTTCCCGTCGAGGTTCGACTCGACCGTGATCGCTGCGGTCCCGGCGTTCGGGAGCAGGAACGAGCCGTCGACCTCGGAGTACAAGATCAAGCCGGGAATCGTTCGTGTCCGCGCCCCTCCGATCGGCAGCAGCACCGGCTGATTCGTTCCGACATCGGGACGCGGCGCCGGTGACACCATGCCGGTGACTTCGCCCGTGATATCCACACCGACGATTTCGTCACGGACCTCGATGAGATTGCCGGTCGTCGGGTCGATGATCACGGTCCACGCTTCGACCGTGGACGCGTCGGTACGGTGGGCGCTGACATGCCACGCAAGGCGGGCCGGAATCTCGACTTCTGTCAGTTCATCCATCGTCCCCGGAGTGATGACGAGGGCCGGGTCCTGCCAGGTGAGAGCAGGATCGGGCAGGGTCAAGATGGCGGTGGCGCGAGCGGAGGCTGTGGGGACCGTCACGACCGGGAAGCCGGACACGGGAGGGAACGCGGTTCGGGCGGCGGCATAGGTCACTTCGCTCGCGCCGGTCGTGGGGTTCACTCGAACGATCAACCGCGCGACGCCCCCCTCGACCTCGATCGGTCCGTTGGTGAGGCGATACGCGTAGACAGTCCCACGGCCATCGGCAAATGGGGTCACGAACTGAAGTTGCCGGTCCTCACCCGTGACTCCGAAGGCTGCGGAATGCGCAGCCCACCAACCTTCGACGGCAAGGTCAGGATCGCTCGCTGTCTGCATCGGAGCACCGTAGAAGATCGTCCCTCCCACGCTGTCGCGGTGCACTCGGACCCCGGCGTACGCGTCGAGAAGCCGCTCGACTGCGGGCTCGATCGCAGTGCGATCAAAGGATGGAACTTCCTGTGCGGTCGCGCTCGAACTCGTCGCCCAGTGGAGGGCGATGGCGCCGAGGAGCGCGATCAGGGGGGTGAACTGAGGAACCGAACCCCGGAACGACGACCCCAGCGGGTGGGAGGTGGCGTGACGGTGCATCGAGTACCTTTCGAGAGGTGAAAAGGAGGCAGTAGGAACATATGGAGCCCGACAGTCTGAGGGACACCGCCCGATTTCGGACACATTAGCCGAAACAGCCCCGGCGAGCCGAGGTGGGATGAGCAGTCCCTCGAGCCGCTCCAGGCCGGTGATACGACCGGAGCCGACAGTCGTTGGGCATCCAACCGCGAGATGGGCCGGAGATCCAGGGGAAAGCCACTCCCGCGCAGGTCTTGAAGCGCCTCGTATCCCCTTCGAAACCCCTCTCATCGAGAAAAGTCTCGATTCCAGCGGGATTTGTGGATCCTCCGGGGGCAAGGTGGTATTTTCTGGCCACTTCCGCCACTTCTCTTCAGCACCCCCTCTGGGAACGGAGGAAAGACTCCGTGCCACCCTCGAAGAGCCCGGACCTCTCCGCAGATACTCTCGAAAAATCTCTCCTCTCCCTCATCGAGCGTACGACGTGGGACATCCCCGCGGACGTCGATAAGGCGATCGTACAGGCAACGAAGGTAGAGGAAGCCGGCACCAACGGGCACGCTGCCCTCGAGGAGATTGGACAGGCGATCGATCGCGCCCGCTTGACCAAAACAATCCTCGGAAGCGACCCGGTAGCCCTCCACTTCACCGTCGACGGCCCAGTGGATCTCGATCGCCCGGCATTCGAAGCTGCGGCGCGGTCCGCCGCGCATGCCGCGGCAGCGGAGGGGTGGATTCGGACCCCAATGATCGACCTGCCGAGCGGCAAGCCTAGACGGGGCCAGGATTTCGGGGTCATTCCCACCGTCCGTTTTCGCGAATCTGACGGCGGCATTCGGGTCCATCTTTGGATGCGCGGACCGGGAGAGGTGGGCATCGCCTCGGTTGCGACGATTCCATCTCCGATCGCGCCGGGAGAGCCCACCATCGAGGGAGCAGGGCGGGTGGCGGTTCACGCCATCCACGAGACGCAGGGACGCTCGGGAGGCCCCGGGATCGTCGGTGTTCACATCGGGGCGGACCCCATCGAAGGATTCGCCCATGCCGCCGACCAGATCCTGCGCCCCGTAGGGTCGAAGAACCCTCAACGCGCTCTGACCAAAGTCGAAGAGAAGATCACTCTGGACGCCAGCCAACTGGGAGTCGGCCCGCAAGGACTCGGCGGTCGCACCACCATCCTGGCGGCGCATCTCAGTGTCTCCGAGGTGCCGAAGGACCGCTGGACGGTTTCGGTGTTGATGTCGAGTTGGGCGTGTCGACGCCAATCGATCACCCTCGACAAGGGCGGCGCCATCGCGACGTGGGACAGTGCACTTGCGGAAACTTCGTATCGCACCCCCCGCGAGCCCGAAGTGAT
>CALEHF010000365.1 GCA_937876125.1 uncultured bacterium | reverse complement strand
CCCTCCGCCAAACCCACCGCCTCCTCCGCCGCCATAGCTCCCTCCCCCTCCCGCCTGCGCGCCGAGCGAAGTGACGGAAAAGAAGAGGCCGTAAGAGATGGAGCAGAAGATGACAGGCCACGACGCGAGGCGCCTCGCGCCGAGCCACCTGACGCGTGCATTCCGTTTGCAGACATTCCATTTGCAGAGCAAAGAAGAAGGCATCAGGTCTCCATGGATGGGCTGCGGTTCTCGGTGGGATGACCATCCTATCCCAATTGGGCCCGCCGCACCAAAGCTCGCTCGGACGATCATCGAGCTTCGCTTTGACCCTCCTCAGCGAACAACGGTCGCCAACGATCTTCGTTGATCTCGTACACCCAGGCCTCGTTCTTCCGCTCGACGGGTTCGAGCCCTCCCAGCATCACGAGGGTGTTCCCCACCCCGATCGTCACCGGCAGCACCCGAGACCTCGGGGGCGCGGCGAGCTTCGTCCAGCGGTTGGTCTCGGGATCGTACACATGACCGCTCTCCTCGAAGACGTACAGGCGATCACGATGGACGCACCAGGCTGTGAACTTCCCGCTCACACCGGTCGGGTGCGGCGCCCGTTCGATCCAAGTCTCATCTTGCAGACGCCAGTGTCGGGTTTCCGGTTGAGTGGTTTCGTGATCGAGTCCACCGACGGCGTGCACCCCGCCCGCGAGAGTCGCAGTGATGACGAAGTGATCGCCGGGTTGGAAATCGGGCAGGGGAGGGCCGTCACGAAGAACTCGCGTCGCGACGCCAAAGACCTGTAGGTGGGCACGTTCGATGGGGAAACCGCCGAGTACGAAAATCTCGCCTTCGAGAGCAGCGGCGAAGACGTGCGAGCGCGGAAGGCCGTTACCGACGTAGAGCGCTTCCCAGCGATTGTTGGCGCGGTCGTAGCGCTCGATCGCCGGCCCGACTGCATAGATCTCTTCGTCGATCACGACCGACCCCACGAAGTTGTGCCGCTGGTGGAGCGACGCGAGCGGTTGCCACTCTCTCGTTAGGGGATCGAAGCGGAGAGTCTCGCGCGCAGAGTCTTCGCCCGGTGCGTTCCCGCCGAAGACGATCCACTCCCCTCGGACGTGGTGTCCCCCCCCGCCGTAGCGGCGATGCGGGAGCGGGCTCGGCAGTTCGGGGCTCGGTGAGTCCGGGATCGGCGAGACAAGAACTGGAGGGTCCGTAGTCGAAGACGACGCAATGCATCCGATCGTCGACGAAAGCGTCATCAGAAGAAGAAGCCCTAGAAGCTTCCCCATCGCGAGCCCCTTTCTTCACCACCGAGCCCCCCGTAACGGGTCAGTTCCCCATCGCACCATTCGATCCTTCGCACGCCGGGCACTTCTCCCAACCACGGTACACCTCGGCATAGGGGCCGCCTTCTTCGAGGTACTGCTCGAGCCGTGCATTCCCCTTCTCGCGGAGATCGGAGAGCCACCGCGCCCAGTGCTCGTGCTCATCGGGAGTCAAACGCATGTTCTCCATGTACTCGTGCATCCAACCGAGGATCAATGCTTGGAAGGTGGCGATGCGCACCTGGGGATCATCCATCGCCAGTTGCGCTCGCGTGACTTCGGAGAGCCCCTTTCCGAACGTGTCTTTGCCTGACTTCGACCCGTAGAACCCGGGGCGACCCGCGTACAGCCGCACGGCGTCGAGCGCCGGCATGCAGATCGGGCAGGAGTAGACGAAGTAGCGCGGCGCGCCGGTCTCTTTGTCGACGGCTGAGAGCAGTTTCGCGGTTTCGGTATCGACCCCATCGTTGTAGAGCCCTTCGAGCACCGCGAAGAAGATCGCTTGCCGGACTTCCTCGTGGTTCTTCGGCAGGCGGGGTGCATGTACAGTTTCCCCGCCAGCGACGGTGAGTTCGGCTGCTGCGGGGGGGACCCCGATGACGACGGCGCTCGCCGCGAGGACGATGCAACAGATGAGGAGGATCGGCTTCATGGGATTTCCTTTCTCAGGGCGCGGGCCGGGAGTGCGTCACTGCGCATGAATGCGCTCGACAAGACTTTGGTCGCCGCGCTTCCGCAAACCAATACATCGGCAGCTGAGAAAGGGCAGCTGAGAAAGGGCAGCTGAGAAAGGCGAGGGGAGAGATGGGAACCGGCCGAGCCGGGACGACGAGTGGGGTCGTCGAGGCTCGGCCGAGGGAAGGATGAGCAGGTTACGAGTCGTTTCAGCGCGTTCCGCTGGTCGGGGCTTCGGACTTCTTGATCGTCTCCATCTTGAGCAAGTGAATGAGCGTTCGATCGCCTTGAATGATGACGTTGCGAACCCCGAGCTCGGGGTGGCGATACCAAACCGACTGGTTACCGGAGATCGAGGTGACCGCGAACGGCTCGCCGTAGTCGAGCGGGAGCTTCACGAGGCTGCGTTCTACTTCGATGAAGCCGATCGGTCCGTTGTTCTCCGTGTAGATGAAACGCGGCTCAGCAACCTTTCCTGCCGCGGCTCCTCCCCGCACGAGCTGGGAGGCGGTGTCCGCGATGGCGGGGCCGGCGGCGACGAGGGTGATACCGAGTAGCGAACCGATGGCGAGAGACGAGAACGAGAGGCGGAAACGATTCATGTGAGATTCCTTCCGTGACGGTAGGGCGATTCAGCCCGAAGAGTTCAGCCCGAAGAGTGACGACCCAGGAGCGCTGCTCACCGACGGGGGAACGACGCGAACGTCGGACCCGGTTCCGGCCAACGGAAGGGGTCGGGCTCGATTCAGAATAGATCTCGGGAAGCACACCCAGAGCTGGACTTGGGGCGAGCGCGCGGGGGAATACTCGGGGCGAGCGCAGGGGCCGATGGCAGCGGAGTTACTCCGCGGTGAGATCGGCGCTCTCGATCAGATACTCGATGCGCTCTTGGAGATCGCGGAGGCTGCGACGGACCCGCCGCCTGTGTCTGCTAACCTGCTCCCTGGCCAGACCGGTGGGAGCGGCATCTTCAAGCCACTCCACCTCGATCATCGTCTCGCTCGTCGTGACGCGCACGTGGACCGGGATCGACTCAATTGCGGAGCGCGCGTAGACCTCGTCACCCACAGTCTTCTCCGTGACCCACCCCTCGCGGCGAAACGCGTCGGAGATTGCACTCTTTGTGCGCTCGGGAGAGCTCGCGACCTCAACCGGATCGGGCTCCACCATTCCGAGGCCTCCACACCCGCTCACACAAACTCCGAGCAGAGCGATTCCGAGAACGAGAGAACGGTAGAAAGCACGATGGCGGGGGAACGGACCACGACACAAGAAGACCGACAGGCGGCTCCCCAGAGTTGGAATCTCCCCATGGGGCGTCGATGTGGAGCTCGCGGCAGACATGGGCCTCCAGAAACTGAGATCGCTAGCTGAAACTCCGTGGCTGAAACACCTCTGAACGGGGTTCAGGCTCGAATGGGGAACGACGGAGCAGCCAGATCAGTGCCAAGAGAGACGCGCTCGCTCCCCTGACCCGATAATACGCCGGGGAGGCACGACGCGACAAGCCACCCACTCGACTGCGGGCAGTCTTCTCGGCTAAACTACGCGAAAGCAAAGTCTCGGGGGGAGGCGCTTCTGCAGGTGGCACGAGAACCGAGGTTCCATCGATCCAGCTGTCGACCTACGAGTCGTCGACCAACGGAGAGCCTCGGAACGATCGGGGATCGACGAGGGGGTTCCGCCCGCCACGGATCCGCACCCCTTCCGAAGACCCCAGTGGACACTCGACCGATCGAAGTGCCCGCATCGCGACTCTCGAAGCAACCGGCGTGGCTGCACCCCTCGACTTTGCTTCTTCGCAGGCTTTCTCTATTCCTTTCCCTCCATCGCTCCCGCTCCAAGCCCGATCCAGACCTTGAATCGGGGCTCCATGTTTCGTGAGGTCGTCATCACCGGGCTCGGTCGCGTCGGCCCCCAAGGTCCAGGACGCGCCATTCTCGCCCGCGCTCTCCGTGAGTGCACTCCCGTTCCGACACGCCGCTTCACCACATCCCCCCCACTAAGAGACGGCAGGACCACGGGAGAGACGGTCGACTTCGCGGGCTGGGTCGAGCAGATCGAACCGTTCGGGAAGATCAAAACCCGCAACCGCTCGAGCCTCGATCCCGTGGGCCGCACCGAATCCCTCGCCCGTGAGGCCGCCCGCCTCGCCCGGCGGGAAGCGGGACTCTCGGAAGAGAACGTCGGCGGAAGCCTCTGGATCGCTTCCTCCCTCGGCTTCCCCAGCAGTCGTCTCGCCCAAGGCGACGTTGGAAACCAAGAGACTTGGCACCGCTGGCTCGCCGCGACTGGCACTCTGAAGATCGGGGGGACGGTTTCCTTACGTGAGGTGAGCGGACTCGTCGCGCTCGCGGAAGCGGCGAGCGCGATCCACGAAGGGCGCACCGACCGCGCCATCGTGATCGAAGTGGATAGTGTGACGCCGAAGATTCTCCGCGTGCACCGCCGTTTGCGGGCGCTCGCGAGTGGCGTGGGAGGGTCCGCGCCGGTCGCACGCCCGTTCGATCGGTTCCGCCGCGGCGCGGTGCTCGCAGAGGGAGCGACGGCGATCGTGCTCGAGCGAGAGTGCGTCGCGCTCGATCGTCAGGCTCGCCCTCGCAGCCGCGTCGGTGCAGAATTCCGAACGTTCGATTCCTCGGCGTCCCCCTACGGCTTCGGCACGGGCGCCCGCGCTCTCGGGGCCGAGCTCGGAATTCGACTGCGCGCCGATGGAATCGATCCCCGCACGATCGATGGGATCATCTCTGGTGCGCGGGGATCGATCGAAGGAGACGCCCAAGAGGCGAATTGGATCGAGGCCCTCTACGAAGACAAGCCGCACCCGCCGGTTTTCGCGCCGATCGGCACGACCGGTCTCGGCGGAGGAGGATTGCTGGCGGCCGCGTGCTTGGCGGCGGAGGGCACGCCTTTGTGTGGCAGCGCGGGATTTTTGGAGCGGGATCCAAAGATGACCGTGCGCCCGCACCCCTCGGCGGTCTCCCCGACGCCGGGAAGAATTCTGCTCTCGACGATCGCGAGTGGCGGACAAGCGGCCTGGATACTGTTCGACGCTCGGTAGTGCCTCTGTCCCCCGCCGCATCCGGCCCGCATCCTGCCCCCCCAACCCCCCGTCCCGGCACTCGCACCCGAGCGAGAGAGCCACTACGATAATCCGGCTGCAGCTGGTCCCCTACCTCACAGAACCGGAGGATCTCATGTCGCGTTCTTCGATCATGATGGCAGCCCTCCTCGTCGGGCTCCTCCCCCTATCGTTCTCTCCCTCCCTAGAGGCATCGATTTGTGGTTCGCGGATCTTTGCCCTCACGGAGGGGAGCATTGACCTCATCGAGATCGATTCCAGCCACGGCGATCTCATCTCTCAATTGCCCCTGACCATCACCGGCGGGGTCGTCACCGGAACCCACGCCCTCGCGGGCCATTGGATCGAAGACCAGCTCTATGCTCTGGTCGATCTGGGGGCGATCTCAGAATCCATCCTCGGACTCGTCAACGTCGATACCGGTCTCGTCACGGTCATCGGAGGAACCGGGCACACTTTCGTCGGGATGACCATCGACGGCAACGGGGTCTGCTACGCGGTCACCGGCGAGAACGACCCCACCCCCGAGACCC
>CALEHF010000364.1 GCA_937876125.1 uncultured bacterium | reverse complement strand
TCGCGGTCAGGTTCACAGTCGTCGTTCCGACCGGGAACTCGGCACCCGAGGTTTGATCGGCAGTGACCGTCGCGCCCGGGCAGTTGTCCGCCACGGTCGCTTCGAAGGTCGCCACCGCGCCGCACTGATCGAGATCAGTGTTGATGGCAATGTCCGCCGGGGTCGTGATCACCGGGAGCTCGGTGTCGGTCACGGTGACCGTGAAGCTCGCCGTCGTCGCGTTGCCGGCGAGGTCAGTCGCCGTGAAGGTGTTGGTCGTGGTTCCGAGCGGGAAGAGCGAGCCGCTCGGGAGCCCGGCGTCCTGCACCAGGATTGCACCCAGGCAGTTGTCGGTCAGCTCGGCGAGGTAGTCGACCAAGGCGCCGCACTGGCCTGCGTCGTTCGCGAGATCCAGGTTGGCCGGAAGCTGGAGCGCAGGTGCCTGAGCATCCACCACGGTGATCGTGAAGGTGTGCGTGCTGACGTTTAGGTTCTCGTCGGTCGCGGTGAAGGTCACGGTCGTCGCGCCCACCGGGAAGAGCGTGCCCGAAGCGTGGCTCTCCACGAAGCTCAGGAGCGTGCAGTTGTCGGTCGCGCTGGCGGCCCAGGTCACAACCGCACCGCACTCGTCGAGATCGTTCGAGAGGGTTTGGTCGGCCGGGGTGCCGACGATCGTCGGCGCCTGGTTGTCGGTCACGGTGATCGTGAAGGAGGTCGTCGCGATGTTTCCGTTCACGTCGGTCGCGGTGAAGGTCACGAGGGTCGAGCCGACCGGGAAGAGGCTTCCCGAAGTGTGGCTCTCGACCGGCGCAGGCACCGAGCAGTTGTCGGTCGCGGTCACGGCCCAGCTCACCACCGCACCGCACGCGTCAGCGTCGGTGTTGAGGTCCTGATCCGCCGGAGTGCCGGCGATCAGCGGAAGCTCGTCGTCGGTCACGGTCACGTCGAAGCTTTGCGTGATCGAGTTCGAGTGGCTATCGGTTGCCGTGTAGGTGACGGTCGTGGTTCCGACCGGGAAGGTCGCACCCGGCGCGTGCGTCGTCGTCACATTGACGATCGTGCAGTTGTCGGAGGCGGTCGGCTCGTCCCAGAGCACCACGGCGGAGCAAAGGCTCGCGTCGGCGGTCTGGGTGATTCCCGTGGGCACACCGGAGAGCACCGGGTCTTCAATGTCGTTCACCGTGACGGTGAAGCTCATCGTGACGGTGTTGTCGCTCAGGTCGGTCGCAGTGTAGGTGACGGTCGTGGTCCCGACGTCGAACTGATCTCCCGAATTGTGGTCAGAAGTCAGGGACGCAATGCCACAGTTGTCGCTGGCAGTCGGGGCGATCCACTCGGCGGCAGCGCTGCACAAACCCGGCTCACTGTCGAGCACTTGGTTCCCGAGCTGCTGGTCGATCGTCGGGTTCTCGTCGTCGGTCACGGTGACCAGGAACGAGGTGGTCGTCTGGTTTCCGGAGACGTCGATCGCGGTGTAGGTGACGGTGGTCACCCCGACCGGGAACGAGGAGCCGGGCGCCTGGGTCCCGGTGAAGCTCGCGATCCCGCAGTTGTCGGTCGCCTCGAGCATCGGCCAGGAAACCACTGCTTGGCAGGTTCCGGCTTCCGCCGTCATCGTCAAGTTGCCCGGGTTGCCCGTGATCGTCGGATCGATCGGATCCGCATTCACTTCGCATTCGTCGGGGATCCCGTTCGTGTTGCAGTCGAGGCTGAGCTCGGTGGCAATATCGCACTCGTCGGGGATCGTGTTGGCGTTACAGTCCTGGCTCGTGCCAGACGCAATGTCACACTCGTCGAGAATGCTGTTGCCGTTGCAGTCGAACGCGGTGCCGGCGGAGAGTTCGCACTCGTCCGGGGTCCCGTTCAGGTTGCAGTCCTCGCTCAGAGCGGACGCGATATCGCACGAGTCGAGCGATCCGGTGAGGTTGCAGTCGAGGCTGGGGTCAGCGGCGATCTCGCATGAATCGAGATCACCGTTCAGGTCGCAGTCGAGAGCCGGATTGGCCGCGATATCACAATCGTCGGGAATCGAGTTCTCGTTGCAGTCGTCGCTGGTCCCCGTGGCGAGATCGCAGGAGTCCGGGACGCCGTTCAGGTTACAGTCCTCGGCGAATCCGAACGCAATGTCGCACTCGTCGGGGATATTGTTCGTGTTGCAGTCCCCGCTCGTTCCGAGCGCGAGGTCGCACTGGTCCGGAATGCCATTCTCGTTGCAATCCGCTTCGCAGTCGTCAGGAATGCCGTTGAGGTTGCAGTCGGGGATTCCGCTGACGAGGTCGCACTCATCGAGCACACCGTTCAAGTTACAGTCGAGAGCCGACCCGTCGGCCAGCTCGCAGCTGTCTGGAATGGTGTTGAGGTTGCAGTCGCTCGAGGTGCCGTCCGCGATGTCACAGCTATCAGGAATGCCGTTGAGATTACAGTCCTCGACAGTCCCGTCGGTGATTTGGCAGACGTCGTCCAAACCGTCCGAGTTGCAGTCGGGGAACGGAACAATGCGGTAGGCGTAGACATTGTTGTCGCCTGGCGCACCGACGATTCCGTAACGGCCATCCGACGCACCCGAGAAGCCAAAGACGCTGTTGTTGGCGTTGGACGCGAGGCTGCCCACGATCGGCTGCCCGGGGAGCAGAACTCCGTCGGCATCGTAAACGTACGCTGCACCTTGATCGCCGTTTCGGCGATGCGCGGTGACGAGCATGAAGTCATCGGCAAAGCCGACGGCGTATCCGAATAGGTCGTTCGCCGACGGATCCCCCGCAAGGGTCAGCGTGTTGGCAAAGGAACTGCCGGTGCGGTCGTAGACGTACGCCCGACCGTCCTGAGCCGCAGCGCGCGGCGCGCCGACGATCAGTCGGCTGGCGGAGTCGTCGAAAGCGACGGTGCGGCCGAAGTCGCTGTTGCTCTCGAGAACCGGCGCGGCGAGCTTCTGGTGGAAGGTCCAGATGCCGAGGAAGCGGCTGTACGTGTAGACCGCGCCCTCATCGGAAGGCACACCCTGGTTATCGCTCTGGGCGCCGATGGCAACGAAGCCGTTCTCGATCGCAATCGCACCTCCGAAACGGGCATTGCTGACCGGGACCGACGGGAAGAGCTTGATTTCTTGCACCCAGCCGCTGAGGCCCTGCTCGCTGAATGCGTAGGCAGATCCACTTCCAATGCCGGTGTTGCTGTTCTTCCAGGCACCGGCGAGGATCAGGCCTTCATCGATGGCGACCGAAATGCCAAACTCATCGAAGTTGGCCGCGTCGGTGGCGGACAGGATTTGCTCGAGGAAGTAGGACGGCCCGGTCTTGCGGAAGACGTAGACCGCTCCGCGGCTCGGCTCGAGGATACCTCCTGCGCCCGGCGCTCCGACGACGACAACGTCGCCCCGGACTGCGACCGATTCTCCAAAGGCGAGGTTAGCGGCGGGAATGCTCGGCGCTAGCGTCGCGTCGAGCACCCATAGGGTGCCGACGCGGCGGTACACGTACGCTGCGCCACTGTGGGCGGCGGACAAGCCCCCGTTGTCGAAGCTCGGGTCACCGACGACGGCGATATCGCCATCCACCGCGACCGAGTGGCCGAAGTCAGCTGAGTTCGGTGGAGTCGCGAAAATCGCCTCTCCGACCGGTTCACACTCGTCGGGAATGCCGTCGAGGTTGCAGTCCTCGCTCGTTGCGTTTGCAATGTCACAGCTGTCTTTAACGCCGTTGGCGTTACAGTCTTCAGCTGGTCCAGAAGGCACACATTGTGCGCTCAGATTGCTCGTTGCCAGGATAAATCCAGCGCAGACGAGCAGTACGAGTACGAGACAATTGCGTGATGTCATGGCTTCACACCTCCAGGCGTCCCCGGGTCGACACGGACAAGCAGCCCGAACCCACGGGTGGGGCCCGCGGGTTAGAAAAAGTGGTCAGGTAAGGCGATTACAGTTCTCAGACAGCCCGGTGGGATGGCTCAGTAGCCCCGGACGGTTCCATACACTGGACGCTAGATGCACGAGACGGGCCCGTACTTCCGGACAACGCACAGCGAGCTTCAAATATACCGGCGAGCTAACTAGCGGCTAGTGATGGGACTTACTTCTTTTGTCGATTGTTCACTCCATCGGGTCAGACAGAGAGTCAGCTAAGTCCACGCTCGTGGATTCGGAACCGCGAGCTACGTGCGGGAATCGGGAAATCTGGCGATTGCGGCCGTGCCACGAACGGAACTTTCGTCACACTTGTCAACTCGGTGGACGGGTTTGGAGAGTCACTTGATTGATAACAATTCGGCATGCCCCTGTGGGAGCGAGGCTACTTACGGAGCCTGCTGTCAAGATTTTCACCGGAAAGTGCGTTGGCCAGAGAACCCGGAATCCCTCATGCGGAGCCGCTATTCCGCCTTTGCCGCAGGGGAGACCGCCTTCCTGCTCGCCTCTCTCGACCCGTCGAAGCGATCCGGGGTGAACGAGAAAGAGCTCTCAGAGTGGTCCAAGGGCTCGGAATGGCTCGGGTTGCGGGTCATCGGCACGGAGAACGGCGGCCCAGAGGACAGCGAGGGCACGGTCGAGTTCGAGGCGCATTACCGGGTGAAGGAGTCAGGGGAAGAGGTCCACCACCACGAGCTCGCGACCTTCCGCCGACGGGACGGGCAGTGGTTCTTCCACGACGGGAAGATCCGGGGTCAGGAGCCGATCCAGAACGAGGAAGCGAAAGTCGGGCGTAATGATCCGTGCCCCTGTGGGAGCGGCAAGAAGCACAAGAAGTGCTGTGGATAAGTGGAGGGGCACGGTCCTTTGAATTTCCCGTCCCATGCTCTTTCCCGCCCCAGAGGGCGGTGTTACTCTTCCATCGTTCGTTTGGGCTAGATCTCGCGCATTGAGGAACTGACGTCACCAAAGTCACGGCGGTTGCCCAACAAGGCGCTCGCCGCCGGTTTTGGTGGATATGATCGACTCTCTCCCAGTAGCACCCGTCGCTCTTGGTCGATCGAGGGGGAAAACTTCCCACTCGAGACGCACGCGGGTCCGAACCTTGCCAAGTCATCGGTCGAGTGCGACCGAGGCTTCTTTGGAGTCTGTGCTGCCCCCCGCCCCCCCGATCGCGAAGAACGCGATCGGAGCCAACCGAAAGGTGATCGATGCGGATTCTAAAACTAACCGCACTCGTCGGAGTCGCCCTGCTCGCGCTCGCCATGCCAGCGACCGCCCAATCCGATTTCGTACGTGGTGACTGCAACGTGGACGGAAACATCGACGTCAGTGACCCGATCTTCTACCTCACGGTGCTCTTCAGTGCCGGCGGGCCTGTGCTCTGCGAGGACTCCTGTGACGCAAACGACGATGGCGGCAACGACATCGGAGACGCGATTTACGTCCTCGGCTTCCTCTTCGGAGGCAGTTCGCCCCCCGCGGCCCCAAACCCGTCTTGTGGCGCTGATCCGACCGCAGATGCTCTCACGTGTGCGTCGTTCAGCCTGTGCGTCCCTCTGGTCGAGGACTGTACGAACGCGGTCGACGACGACGCCGATGGGGATGTGGACTGCGCCGACTCCGACTGCGTCGGCGATCCGGCCTGCGTCGTTGCCGTCGCTTTTGCCGCCATCCAGCCGATCTTCGACGCCGCGTGCACCGTTTGCCATGGTG
>CALEHF010000363.1 GCA_937876125.1 uncultured bacterium | reverse complement strand
GGCCCACTCAACTCTTGATTTCACCAGCTCTTGAGTCGAGACTTCCTACCGGTGACCCGCTCCGACGTTCGGGACTTATGCACTCGAAGGCGCGCTCGGGCGCGGGGGGCTGGGCACGGTGTACGCGGCGACGAGCGAGACGGGGGAAGCGTGCGCCCTCAAGTTGCTCAACCCGGTCTCGCTCCTCGACCCCCGCGCTCGGGAGCGGTTCCGGCGCGAGGGGGAAGCCCTCCGTCGGATCGCACACCCCCACATCGTCGCCGTGCGCGAAGTCGGCTTCCACGAGGGGCAGCCCTACCTCACCATGGATCGGGTCCCGGGTCGCTCGCTCGCCGAGCGACTCGCGGAGATCCGGGGGGCGAAGGAACGGGGCGATCCGCTCCCCCGCTGGCATCCCGACTGCGCGGACTCCGTGCGGGGTGCGGTCGCGCTCGCCACGCAACTGGCGCACGCCCTCGTCGAGTTGCACGCGGCGGGGCTCCTCCACAGAGACCTGAAACCGGAGAACATCGTCGTGACCGAGAGCGGGGAGGCCGTCCTGGTCGACTTCGGGCTCGCCACCGATGAACGCTTCGCCACCCTGACCCACACGGGCGATGTGCTCGGCACCCTGTCGTACATGGCGCCCGAACAGGCGCGCGGCGAGCGAGTCGATGTCCGCGCCGATCTGTACGGACTCGGCGCGATCCTCCACGAGCTCCTGACCTTGGAGCCGCCCCACGGAGATGTGAAGAGCCTGACCTCGCTGCGGGAAGTCGCCGAAGGGAGCGCGAGTCCCCTCGGCCCGAGGACGGCTCGCATTCCGAGGCCACTCCGGAAGATCCTCTACCGCCTCCTCGCCTACTCCCCGACCCGACGGTACGCGAGTGCATCGGCGCTGGTGCGAGACCTCGAAGCCTGGTCTCGGGGAGAGCGAGTCCTCGCGGCCCCCCCGAGCCCCGCAGAGCGAGTCGCCGACTTCGGTCGCCAGCACCGACGCACCACCCGCCTCACCCTCGCGGCGGCCGTGGTCCTGATCGGCATTGCAACGACACTCGGGATCACCGAGAGATCGGCGTCGCGAGAACGAGCCTTCGAGGCTCACCGTCTCGGCGCCACGAATGCGTATCTCGATCGCGACGAAGCTCGCTTCGCGAACCATGTCGAGGGCTTGAGCGATCTCCACCCCGAGGCACCTGCGAGCCGGTTCTTCACCGCTCTCTTCGAGAACGATCCCGCCCATCTTCCGGAGGCTCCCGAATGGCGACAACTCTACTCGGGGATCGAGCTCCGGAAGAAGAGGGACCCGGCGGGGATCGAAGTGCTCGAGCGTGCGACGCGCAACTTCCCGGGGTGGGCTCTCCCCTCCTTCGAACTCGGTCGCTTGGCCCGATTCGTGAACGAGAGCGCCATCGCTCTCCGAGAGTTCACCGCGGCCGCGCGCCTCGCCCCGGCCTCCGCGCGGGCTCAGTACGAACTCGCGCGGATTCTCCACGAATCGAAGGATGACACCCTCTCGATCGGGCCCGCCCGCCGCGCGACCCAGCTCGCTCCGGAGGATGCCGCCTCGTGGCTCTTGCGAGCGCGGATCTGTTACACCACGAAGCAATTCGAAGAGGCGCTGACCGCCGCCAAGGAAGCGTACCGCCTGAGCGAGGCCCGGGAGCAGTCCGCGCTGCGCACCCTCGCGGTCGGCCTCACCAGTAACGGGTTCCACCTCGAGGCCCTCGAGCTCCTCGAGCAACTCCTCGAGATCGACCCGCAGAACGCAGCCACACTCTTCTCGATCGCACTCGTCGAGGACACGCTCGAGCATCACGCCGAGGCTCGGGACTGGTACCGCCGCGTGCTCTCGGTGGACCCCCGGAACGCGCGAGCAATGTTGAGCCTCGCCCACTACCACTCCGGCTCGAACCCGGAGTGCAGCCAGTGCAACGACTACTTCCGAGTGCATCCCCGGGAACTCGACCCGACCTTGGCAGCGACACTCGTCTTCGATGGTCTGGCGATCGATCAGGGGAGCGACCCCCAGGTGCTCGACACCGCGATCGGCGTCATGGGGAAGCTCGGCCGACTCGTCGAGTTGATCCCGCCCATCGAGGAGCTGCGCGATCGTACGACCAGCGATCGCCAGGTCGTGAACCTGCAGCGAGCCCTGCGTCGAATCCGGGAGCTCCTCGAGGCTCGCGCGTCCGCCCCCTGATCGGGGCGCCCGCTTTCCGCAAGGGTCCGCGAGGCGAAGAGAAGAACGTCGCGAGCGGCCCCCCCGGACCGCCCACGACGTTTCGAAACCGTCTTTCTCGACCGTGCGATCGATCAACGACCGACGATCCGCCGGTACCACCAGCTCCCGCACCCCTTCACGAAGCCGGTCACCCCACCGCCGTGCTTCTCGGCGATCTCCACCCCCGCCTTGTCCATCGCGTTCCCGAGGGACTCCTTCTTCCCGTCGGAGCCGGTCACCTGAACGTTGTCGCGAATCGCGGTGCCGGCCTCGTAGCCGAGTTGCCCCGCTTCGACCACTGCCCCCACGGCGTTCGCCTTGCTGAGAATCTTCGCGGCGACCCTGCCCGCCGTGGCCCGCGCCGCGGCCTCTCGGGCCGCCGTCGCTGCGAGCCGTCGAGAGGCAGCGCGCGCCGCGCGTGCTTCGGCCGCCCGGAGTGCCGCCTCCTCGGCCTTTCGCTCGAGCTTGTCCTGGACCTTCTTCCGGATCGCATCCTGGATCTTGTCCTTGATCGCTCCCTCGACCTTCTCCTTCGCCTTCTCGATCGCCTTGTCCTTCGCCCAGTCCTTGAACTTGCCCGCATCCACGATCGGATCGACGGAGCCACCGCCGTCGGTCTCCGCTTCCCCCGACTCCGACTCGCCGTCGCCACGGCACTCACCGCGATCCGCCCCTTCGAGGAAGCGATTCCCGACGAAGGCGTTCCCGTTCCCGTGGTTCGACAGATCGTCGTAGAGCCCTGCGTCGCTCGCGAGGAAACTGCCATCGTCGGGGTCGAAGTCGCGACCTTCGATCCAGAAAAGGCCCGTGCCGGCGTGGTAGCGCGCTCCGTAGGTCGTGAACGGGAAGTCGAAGTTGCTCTCGGGGCGCGGATTCTGGGAGAGCGGGTCGAACCAGAGCGGGCGACCGGGGAAGTCGGGCACGCACGCCTCGCGGGGCACACCGTTCAGGTCGACGAGTTGGACGATGCTGCCGGTCGCATCGCGAAGCGTGAAGAAGAGGAAGTCCCAGGCGCCATCCTGGTTCGGATCCCCGCGGAACGCCGCGATGTCGCCTGCACCGAGATCCCCACGGAAGAGCTGGCGCACCGGCACCGACGGAGCGCCCCCGCCGGGACCCCGGTTCTCCTGGATCTCCTCCGCCCGATCGTACAGGAACACCTGCTCGGCCCCCCCTCCACCTCCTCCCCCGCCAGCGGGAGACGTGCAAGTAATGCGACGCCCCCCGTCGATCTCGAGCACCGCATCGTAGTCGTAGCTCGCGATCACCACACTGGGGTCGAGGCGATCGAGGATGGTCTCGAGCTTGCCGAATCCGTTCCACTGATAGAGGTGGTCGGCATCGGAGAGGCGCTCCTGCGCCCCGGACGCCGCGTTCGGTCCATCGTTCCGCCCGTAGGTCGCGTCGTACGTGGGGCTCTGGACCGGGGTCCCGTTCTCCACCTGGTCGAGGAGCTCCTGCGCCGCCCCGTGGCGTCGCTCTCGCGTCGTGAGGGACGGCGCCCCCGCGCCGATCAGCTTGTCGAGATGCGTCACCTGCCCGAGCGAGTTCCGCTCGATGGTGTGATCTGCGTACACCCCTCCCCCCGGGAACGGCGTGTGCGCGGCGGAGAGACTCGTGATCTGCTGATTCCGGTTCCGCGCGGCGGAGTGGGTCTGGATCGGCCCAGCCGGGCTGACCGTCGACGCGCCACTCACGTTCTCGTTCGAATCGAGGGTCGTCGTGGTCGAGAGGACCGGAGGTCCCGGAGGCGCTCCGAGCAGCACTGTCGTCTGTTCGATCGGCGTGGGACACGCTCCCGAGTACCTGCGGTCGATCCGGAAGCCACCGGGGAGCTCGAGCGAAGCCATCCGATCGAGCGGATCGCGATCGAACGTGATCACCGTCGCCCCATCGGGGTAGTGGAGGGCGGCGCGACGATCGGCGACGTGGAGAGACCCGACCGGGGCTCCGTTCTCTCGCTCCTCGATGATCCGGGAGAGCGAATCGTAGAAGGTCTCGACCACACCGTCATCGTCGAGGTCGGAGGGCTCGTTGTCGTTGACCGAACGGGTCGGTCGACCGAGACCATCGTACTCCCACGTCATCGTCGTCGATCCGGTGAAGGCGGGGACCGCGGTCCCGGGGAGGAGGGTCGGAGGAACCACGACTTCGTGGGCGATGAGGCGATCTCCTCCGTCGTAGGTCAAGGAGTGGATCGTGCCGTTCTCGTCGACCAGGCCGGTGACGTGATCATCCGGGTCCCAAGTCCAAACACGGGTCGTCCCATCGGCGTAGCTGCGCAAGATCGGCCGGTCGAGGGGGTCGTAGCTCGTCGTGACGGCGTGACCGTTGCCATCGACGCGTCGCACCACACGGTCGTTGCCATCGTACTCGGTGCCGAGCATGACTTTGCCGGTCGGGATCGCGGGATTGGTGAGGTCGATCGGCGCCCCCCCCTCTCCCCCCACGTGGAGTTCGTGGATCCGCAGCCACTCCCGGTTCGCGCCGTCGTGGAAGAACTCCGTCGCGTTCCCAGCCCCGTTGATCGGACCCGCCGTGAACAGTCCGAGCGGATCCGGGATCGAGGGCCCCCGAGGGTCCGTGACGCGCGTGACGTTGTCGCGGCTGTCGTAGGTGAAGCGCGTGGTCTTCCCTTCGGGGTCGGTGACTCGCGTCACCCGATCGAGCGGGTCGTACACGTACAGGGTCGACGTCTCCGTCGGTGGGTGCACGCCATCGGGGCTCACGTAGTGAATCCGCACCTCCGTGACGTTGCCGGCTGCATCGTAGCCGTACTCCTGTCCGGCGGGCTCACCCGAGCCGAGATCCGTGATCGGGTCGGACTGGCGCACCAGTCGATCGAGTCCGTCGTACTCGAGTTGGAAGCTCGCCCCATCATCCTCGGTCCGGACAGTCGTACGGTCGTTCGCGTCGTACTCGAAACGGAGGTTGAGCGCACCATCCCCCGGGATGAGAGCTCCTTCCCCCGGGAGGACCGGCAGGATCGGGAAGCTCCCCCCCGGGACGAACAGCTCGAAGTCGGTCCCGATCTCACGCCCCGCCTCGTCGTAGAGATGCGCCGTCGAGGACAGGAGGACCGGAGTGCTGCTCGTCCCGTCGACGACTCCGATCGCTTCCTCGCGAACCACGCGATCACGAGGATCGAACTCCATCGTGTGCACCGTTCCGACCTTGTCGACCCGACCGATCGGACGGTCGTAGCCGTCGTAGAGCGTCAAGGTCTCCTCCGGTTGAAGATCTCCGTCGCTGTCCGCGGCGTCGATCTGTCGCAAGAGGTTCCGGTTGTCGTCGTAGACGAACAGAGTCGTCGACGCAGCGGGGCTCCCGAGACCGCGCGTGGTGGAGACGAGAAGGTCGCGCTCGTCGTAGACGAACTCCGTCACCGCAGCGGGGTCCCCACCGTCGACCGCGACCGGGGAGCGGACGAGCACCCGGTTCTCGTTCGCGTCGTAGCGAAACTCCGTCACCAGCGATTCCGACTCGGGAGAAGCGGGGATCGCGGGATCGCGCGTCGCATCGATCGTCCGATCGAGCGGGTTGTCGAGAATGTCGTAGCTCCAGGTGTGCGTGAAGATCCCCTGGAAGGTCGGGGTTCCCGTCGTATCGGGACGCCAGTCCTCGACATCGAGGCGGATACGGTTGCCGTTCGCATCGAAGGAGGTGAACTCCTGGAACCCCGTCGAGAGTCCCGCCAGCGGAGGATCTTCGCTCACGATCCGGTGATCGAGCGCGTCATAGGTGGATCGCGTCACGAATCCGCGCGCATCGGTCTCCGTCACGATGTTGCCGCGGACATCTCGTTGATAGCTCTCGAGCGCGGCGACCGGGGGGGAGACATCGAGGCGACGCGGCCCCACGAACGCATCCCGGATCCGTTGCTTCCGGAGCCCACCGGTCACCGGATCCCGCCCCGGGATCAGCCCTGATCCATCGCCATCCGGGTCGTTCTCGGGGAAGTAGGCGAGGACGTCGATGTTGCCGCGCGGGTCCTCCCGCTCGGTCAGATTCCCGAAGTCGTCGTACCGATCGAGGGTGATACGCTCCTGGCTCGTGTCCCCCTCCGCGAGCGCTTGGATCGACCCCGCGGGGAGAAGGACCGTCGGCTCCTCGAGGCGGATGCGCGACCCGACCCTCTGATCGGTCCGCCCGTCGAAGTTCACGTCCCCGAGCCCGAGGAGACCAGGGGGGATCACGATTCCCCAGTCGAGTGCCGCGGGGGGCGGGAGGTTCTCCTCCTGCCAGTCGTAGACGCTCCGGGCCGTATAACGATCCGCGGAGTGCACCCCGCCGTTCTGCGGGAGATAGGTGGGATCGTTCCCCTCCGCGGTGACTCGCGTCCGCACTCGATTGAAGAGAGGCTCGTACTCGGTCGTGATCGTGAGTGCAGGAGGAGCGCCGCCCCGCACCGGATCGGGGATTCGGGTGACGGAGACCCGGTTGTTTCGCTGGAACCGGTCGGGATTGAGGGAGTCGTACACCCACACGATCTCGTTGCCGAGGGGCAGGATCTCACGCACCCGGTGCCCGTCGACATCGACTTCGTAGTCGGTCGTGATCGAGGAGGGCGTCGTCGGATTCTCGACGACTCGCAGGACGTGACCCGAGGCGTCGTGGAAGGAGTCGGTCGTGTTCCCTCGCCGATCGATCACCCGCGTCCGGCTCGTCGCACCCGGGGGCGGGTGGCTCGGAGCATCATCGTACTCGTAGGAGAAGGTCCCCCCGGCGGCGATGCCACTCGCGTTGGTGCCGCCGAGGGAGAGGCTGATGACGCGATCGAACGTGCACGGCTGGTCCCCGTAGCTGACCACCAGACTCGGAGTGCCACTCCCATCCTCGACTTCGTTCGGGCGCACGAGTTCGACCAGGTCGTGGGCCAAGCGCACTTCCGCGTTCCCGAAGTCGTAGCGGTACTGCTCCCGCTTCCCCGAGGGGAAGTCGTTCCCGTGCGGGGTGCCGACGACCAGCGGAGACCGGTGCTCGATGAGATTGCCATCGACATCGAAATCATAGGCCACCACTCGACCGCTGAAGTCGGTGACCGCGACCAGACGATCGAGGGCGTCGTAGGAGAGATCGAGCTCACGGCCGAACTCGTCGATCACTTGCGTCAGGCGATCTTCCGGGTCGTACAGGTACGCGAGAGCGCTGCCTGTGCGATGCTCGACCGCGATCAGGCGGCCGGCCCCGTCGTAGCGGTGGATCGTCCCGTGGGGATCCCGCTCTTCGTACTGCGATCCCACGGCGCGGATCCGCTCGAACCGTCCGGGAGGAGGTTCGAAGAAGCCACCATCGAGCGTGAACGTATCCGTGCGCCCACTCCCGTCGTGGAGGATCAGGCTGGTCGCGGAGACGACCTCGAGTCGCCGGAAGATGTTGGCATCCCACCCGTACCCGAGCGGACCATCACTTTCGTTCGCACTCCGGTAGGTTCGCGTGAGGGAGAACCCCAAATGACGGCCGTGGAGCACGAGATCGGTACGCTCGACGACGAGTTCTCCGGAGTGGAGCAAGACCCCCGCGGCGCGGTCCTCCGCATCGAAACCGAAACTCGGCTCGAGGGGTGGCGCTGGAGCGATCACCTCGCAGCGAGAGAACGCGGCGCACCCCAGGGTGTCCGGGGTCGGATCCACCCCACAGCCAGGATAGGGCGCGGCCGGAGGCGCCCCTCCGTCGAAGAGGTGGATCAGCAGGTAGATCGGATCGCTGATCGACACCTGACCGTCGTCATCGAGATCCCCGGCCGCGACACAGAACGCGGGCTGCCCCTGGAAGAGGTAGCCGAGCGTGGCGATGACATCGCCGATCGTCAGAGCGTCGTCGAAATCGAAGTCCCCCCGGATGAAGCGGGGCTCGCTCGCGTCGACCGAGGCGGCGGAGACGAGCACGGCAGTGAAGAGGAGGACGAGACGGAGAAGGAGGAGCGGGCGGGCGCCCCGAGGGGCGACCGGGGATTGCCGGATCGAGTTCATGACCAGGCCCTTTCGTCGGGGGGGTTGGAGTCACCCCTCAGAGCGGAAAGAGGCCAGCCGATGTGACCGGCAGGCGCCCGAATCTACCAAGTCATGAAGCATTCTGAAGTTATAGTGACGTCGAGCGACTGCGCGCGGCGTGACAGCGTGGTGTGATCGGGCACGGGAAGGTTGTCGTGTCCCAGTAGCCCCAGCATTGAGCCGACGAAGCCTTCGGTCTGTCGGAGAGGCAATCCGAAGACGGACCGGAGGGTGAGTGACGTTTCGATCGCGAGGTCGGAATAGATGCGCGGTCCGCCGGGCCCTCGCGTGGATTTCGAGAGCCAATTGGCGATCGCGTCCCGACTGAACCAGACCGTCACGTCGCCCCGCGCCCGGAGCCCTCGCTCATACTCGCGCCAGTTCGTGACGCGGTACTCCCTCTTGAAACGTGGATGGACGAGGCTGGATTTCGCGGCGGGCATACTCTGCTCCTCTGGGATGGCGCGCAAACCCTGAATTTTACAGTACTTCCGACCTGGAGCGAGTCATGCACCAACGCCGCGGCAAGGGCGGAATGCCCGAGAGTGCTGAAATGGCGTGCTCAGGAGCGGCAGACCGAAAGCCAGCTCGGAGGGCTCGTGAATATGGTGGGCTGAGAGTCATTGAATCTGCTTCCGGCTTCTCCTGGATGGGTTAGTATCGTCGCGACAGCGTCATCAAGCTTGAGGAGCTACTACGGGAAAGGGTTGGGTATGACTCGATCAATGTTACTCGTCATTGCAGTCGTTTCCTTCGCCGTCACGTCGTGCCTCTGGGGCGCATCCCCCACAGGTGGCTGTGGAGGAAATGCCGAGGCAACCTACGGAACTATTTCGACGACGTGGGGGGATTGTCCTGATCCTTGTGATCCCGATCTGATCGACCGAGTTCGTGCGGAAGCGCTGCTTGATGCCATGGTCCTCGCCGACGCTCTTTGTGGGACAGGTTGTGTTTGCACCGGCACCACGGTGAACAGTGATGACTTCGACTGTGAGACAAGAACCATAGTGATCGATGGCGTGCCCTTCAAGTGGTGTCACTACTGGGCGAGAATTGATCTCACTGGGGGATCATGCGTTCCCAGCCCATGAGTCTCGGGAAATCTCTCGCTGTCGTTGTAGGCATTCTGATTGGCCTTTCGATCGGCTGGGCGATCGGGCCCGGTCCGCAGCCGGAGAGATTGTCCGAGAACACAGAGCTTGCGGAACTTCGCGCCTTACTCGCCGCGGCCGAGGCGCGCGCGAAGAAAGCCGAGCGCCTTCAAGCGTCAACGCAGTTGAGCCCCGTGTCGAATCTCGAGGGAGAGCTGCGCGCCGCACGAAGTCGGCTGAAGGAGCTGGAACAAGAATTGGCCCTTCCCGCGCCAGCGAAGGTCGTCTACATGTCCGCGCTCCGCTCAGTTTTTCGGATCGACCCGAACCTGAACAACCTCGAAGGCACGATCAAGGCGCTGCAACTTTCGGAGCAGTCTCCCGACGAAAACGTCGTGGCGCTGGGGACGCTCTTGCTGCGCGAACTCGCACCCGATGACGATGCGCGAGTCCGGTCTGCTCTGTCCGACCTGCGTTCTCGACGCCCGGGTCCGATCCAATTGATCGCCGCTGAATACATCCTTGGTTTTCTGAAATCGCATCCAGAGTCCGAGTATCGTGGCAAACTCGAAGATCTCCACGATTCGCTTTCTCCACCACAGAGTTGGGGATGCGCGTTTGCGCTCGCAGGTCTCGGGGAAGGTTCATTACTGCGAAGCTGGGTGGACTTCTCATTGGATACCGTCGTCACGGGCAACAACGCTGGAATCATGAACATCCTCGCCGCGTGCGAAGTAGCCGACTTCGACGGTCGCGACGATATCGTCCTGGCCGCAGCACTGTGTGATTCCCCGACGGTGGTCCGGAAAGTCGCCGCGTTACTCGTCGACCTCGGCACTCCGGAAGCTAGGGGCGCCCTTGAGATGATGCTCGCCAATGCAACGGAGTTGACGGAACCGATCCTCCGTGCCTCACTCAAAACTATTTCGGGTTGATTCCACGCTCGACTCCGACGATCGAAGAAGAGGGGTCGTCCCTCTCTCCGTTGAAAAGAGGCGGCTCGGATATGACGACATGCTACGCCACTGAGCTTTGAGCTTCCACCTCCTCCCTCAGCACAGAGAGCAGCAACGGGATCTCCCGGAAGCCGCGTATTTTCCGGAACTTCTTCTCTGCTTCGAGGAACACGGCTCCCGCCCAGCGAGCTGCCATGTCTTCGTTCTTCCACCGCTTCACGTTCCTCAGCAGATCACGCGATCGCGAGAAGCAACTCTCGATCGAGTTCGTCGTCGAGAGGACTCGGCGGAGGCCGGGAGATGCCTTCAAGCGATGCAACGTGAGAGTCTCTTCGAGGCCCTCTCGAAGACTGTTCGCCGCGGAATGACTGATCGCTTCGAGGTACTCGACCGTCCTGAGGAGGCTCTTCTTCGCCTCGTGGTAGCAAGTCAGCCCCCAGGCCACCTTCAGCTTCTGACGAACGATGCCGTGCACGCTCTTCGGCAGGTACGAGAGCACGTTCTCTCTCTTGTGCTGCTGACAGCGCTGGATCACCGCGTGCTCACCAAAGACGTCGACGACTCCCTTCGAGAGAGCCTTCGATCCGTCGAGGACAAAGATGGTGTGCTGGTCCGTTCGCAGGCCACGATCTCTGAGGTCGGTCAGCAGAGCTGTGGTCACCGTCGAGTTCTCGGTCGCACCCTGCCACAGACCGAGCATGTGCTTCGTTCCGTCTGTTGCGAAGCCCAGAGCGGCGATGATCGTGTGTTGGTCGAGATGGATCCCGTCGATCATGATGCAGAAGAGGTCGAGATCATCGAGGGAGCGCTGCATGAGCTTCTCGAGCTCCTTGCTGCTCGCGGACTTCCAGTGACGACTGACCGAGCTCTTCTTGATCCCGTAGCCGTCACTGAGCTCGTCGACGGTTCCCTCGTAGTCGCGCATCGAGACGCGGCTGAGGACCCGCCCAACGACGGAGTCCTCGAGGCGACAATCAGACTGGAAGAGGCCGTAGCGTTCGAGGGGGACTTCCTTCCCGTCCACCGAACGCACGCGAGGCCGTTCGAGAGGGAGTTTCTGTCCCGCGAAGGTGATGAACCCGCGTTCCTGGCCCCAGCGGTACGCGGAACGATCCTCGGAGCGCTCATGGCGCCCACCGACGAGCTGAGTGACCTCGTCCTGGATGAGCCCGTGCATCACGAGGAGTCCGATCTGCCCGATCGCAGCCTCGAGGTTCTCACGGCCAGCCGCGAGGATCTCCGCGATGGGGAGGGAGAGCTGGAGGTGGTCCCCGGAGACGGTGGGAGTGGAGAGAGAATCGCCGAAAGTCTTGGACTGAGAGGGAGGATTGGAGTACTTCTTCGACACGGGCGGTCCTTTCGGAAACGTGGTGGTTTGGTCACCAACCAAGTTATCCGAGGCCGCCTCTTTTCGTGTTCAGTTCAACGGGGATCGGGACAACCCCTTCAAGAGACCGAGACCTGCGAGAACTCCCTGCTCTTGCGTCGGAAGCCTTCGTTTAGTGCTAGGAGAGAACACAGATGCATGCCCGGAGAAGCTTGAAGATCGTCATTCTCGTTCTGCTGGCGACCCCCACTCCCTTGTTGGCGCAGGCTGTGGGTGCAATCTCCGAGAACCTCACGGTGTTCTACGACACCGGAGACGGCACCCTCCAGAACACGCCGAGCTCTTGGTCCATGGATGCTCAATCAGGCTTGTGGGATACCGTCTTGCCCGTAACTCTCCGACAGTTCAACGGACCGAATGACGCCGAGATCACGGGGTTCTCCATGACGATTCAGGCTGAGTACCCAGATCCCAGCCTTTGGTCGCCTCCCGTCGCGTACTTCTCTGGAAGTGCGGAGGTCACTCGTTCACCCGGCCTTCTCGCGCTGGGCGCTGAGTTCTATCAGGTAGAGTCGCAGCCTCCTCCGGTGCTTCCTGGCCTCGAGACATTCCAGTGGGGAGTCGTCTAGGTGGCTTCGGTGTCTCCGTACACGCCGCTCATCCTCATGGAGGATGAAGAGTTCACCGTTCTGGAAGTCCACCGGCAGCTCGACACGGTTCTGCTCGCCGCTACCGAGGCACCCGGTAATCTCCCGCAG
>CALEHF010000362.1 GCA_937876125.1 uncultured bacterium | reverse complement strand
ACGCGCTCGCGCTGGACGGTCGCACCGAGCGGCTCGATCAGTTTCAGAGACAACTTTCCGGCGGGGAACAACAGCGCGTTGCGATCGCCCGGGCCATCGCGAAACGCCCCCAAATTCTCCTCTGCGACGAGCCAACCGGGGCGCTCGACATTCAAACCGGGATCACGGTGCTCGAAGCGATCGAGCGGATCCACCGCGAGACCGGCACGGCCACGGTAGTGATCACGCACAACCGCTCGATCGCCGACATGTCCGATCGAGTCGTGCAAATCGCGGATGGACGCGTCGCGGAGGTGAGAAGCAATCCTCATCGGAAGCGACCCGAGGAGCTTTCGTGGTAAAGGGAGAACCGAACCTACAGAAGAAGGGGACGAACCGGCGAAAGGGTCTCAGCGCGCTCCACCGCAAACTGCTCCGTGAACTGTGGGGGAACCGGGGGCCCTTGTTTGCAATCGGTCTCGTCATCGCGAGCGGGATCTCCACTTGGGTAACCAACCGAAGTGTGCTCAGTTCGCTCCAAGGGGCACGAGCGCGCTACTACGAGACGTACAACTTCAGCGAGATTTTCTCCTCCCTCGTCCGCGCACCGGACCGCCTCGCCCGCCGACTCGCCGCCGTACCCGGAGTCGAGAGCGTCGAGACTCGCATCGTCGCGACCGTCATTCTCGATGTCCCCGGCGTAACCGAACTCGTCACCGCCCGCCTCATCTCTCTCCCTGATACGGGGGCCCCCGAGCAGAATCAGATCTTCTTGGAGGCGGGGCGCCTACCCGAACCTGGGCGAGAAAACGAGGTCGTCGTCAGCGGAGTGTTCGCCGCGGCAAACGCACTCGAAGTCGGGAGTACTTTCAGTGCACTCATCCACGGCCGCTATCGCACCCTGCGCATCGTCGGAGTGGGCATGTCCCCCGAGTTCGTCTATGTCGTGAAGCCAGGGAGCTTGGTTCCCGACAACCGCCTGTACGGATTGGTGTGGTTGCGGCGCCCCGCGCTCGCCCACGCGTTCGACCTCGGCGGGGCGTTCAACGATGTCGTCGCCACCCTCGAACGCGGCGCGACCCCCCGGTCTGTGATCACTGCGTTCGATTCCATCCTCGAGCCGTACGGGGGCCTCGGCGCTTATACGCGCACCGATCAATTCTCCAACTGGTACCTCGAATCTGAGTTTCAGCAGCTCGAAAAAATGGGAACGTTCATCCCGATGATCTTCTTGGGAGTCGCGGCGTTTCTCCTCAACGTGTTCCTCACCCGGCTCCTCGCCCAACAACGCGAGGCGATTGCAGTCCTCAAGGCGTTTGGATACCGCAATCGGCAGATCGCGGTGCACTTCCTCGAACTGGTCGCGCTGATCGTTGTCATGGCCACCTTCTTCGGGACCTTGGGGGGACGGGCGGCAGCGTCTGCGATGGTCTCCCTCTACAGTCAGTTCTATGTCTTCCCCGATCTCCATCTCGAAGTCGCACCGGAACACATCCGAAATGCCGCGTTGATCGCCGGGCTCGCCGCGATCGCCGGTACATTTCGGGCGATCCAGCGCGCGATCAGGGTGCCTCCCGCCGAAGCGATGCGCCCGCCGACCCCGACCCAGTTCACCTTCGCGTTCTGGGAGCGACTCGGTATCGGTCGGCGCCTCCCGGTCGCCGCGCGCATGGTTCTCCGAAGCGTAGCCCGACAACCGATGAAATCGGCGCTATCGGTGATCGGTATCGCGTGCGGCACGTCACTGCTCGTCACCGGCAACTCGATGATGGACTCCATGGATTTTGGGATGGACACGGAATACCAGCGGGTTCACCGCGAAGATGCGACCGTACAACTGATCCAGCCGCGATCGCGCACCCGCGCTGCGGTCGAAATCGAGCACCTTCCCGGCGTGCTCACCGTCGAACCCTTTCGAAACGTTGCCGTTCGGCTGCGTCACGAGCACCGCGAGCGACGGATCAACCTCGAGGGAGTTCCGCACGGGCGCACCCTGGGCCAGCTTCTCGACACCTCCCTGCGGCCGGTCGAGATTCCCAAAGAGGGGCTGCTCATCTCCGAGAAGCTCGCACAGGTCCTCGGCGTCGAGATCGGCGACCGCCTGCGCGTCGAGGTCCTCGAAGGAGATCGCGCAGTCCGAGAGATTGTGGTCGCCGAAACGATTGCCACCTACTTCGGAATGGGCGCGTATCTCGAACTCGACGCGATGAACCGCCTCCTCGGGGAAGGCGCGGCGTTGACGGGGGCGCTTGTCGCACTCGACCCCGCTCGCGACGAAGACTTGAACGCACTGCTCAAAGAAACCCCAGCGATTGCAGGCATTTCTCGGCGCTCGGATAGCATCCGTAGCTTCGAAGAGACGGCGAAGAAGAGCTTCAGTGTGATGAGCATCTTTACGTACACTTTCTCCCTCGTGATCGCTCTCGGCGTGGTCTACAACAACGCTCGCATCATCTTGTCGGAGCGCAGTCGTGAGCTCGCGAGCCTGCGGGTGCTCGGCTACCGGAGGAGAGAGATCTCTGCGATCTTGCTCGGGGAGATCGGTTTGCTCACGGGACTCGGCATCCCGCTCGGCCTCGGGCTCGGAGCCGCGCTCTCGTGGATTCTCATCACGAGTTTTGACTCGGAGCTGTATCGACTCCCCGTTGTCATCGACGCGAGCACCTTCGGGGGGGCGGTGTTGACCATTGTGGTCGCAACCACGCTGGTCGGGCTTTGGGTACGACGGCACCTCGACAAGCTCGATCTCGTCTCGGTGCTGAAGACGCGTGAGTAGCGGAAAAGTGCTTGTGAGTCGTAGTCTCAGGCCTTGAACTCGAACGAAGTGCGAGCGGAACCGGAGCAGGCGATGAAGAAGTGGCTGATCGTCGGAGCGATCGTGGTGGTTGCGTTGGTGGCGTCTTCATTCCGGCCGAAGGCGATCCGCGTCCAGACAGTCGCGGTGAGTCGCAAAGCGCTGGAAGAGACCCTCGAAGAAGAGGGGCGAACCCGGGTGCGCGAGCGGTATCCGGTTCTCACCCCGTTGGCGGGCAACTTGCGCCGAGTCACCCTCGAGGCAGGAGATCTTGTCGTTGCGGGAAAAACGGTGATTGCGACGATTGACCCGCCGGCGGCCGGACTGCTCGATGCGCGCACGGTCGAAGAAACGCGAGCGCGCATCGGTGCGGCAGAAGCGGCGCTCGGAGAAGCGGAGGCGCGCGTCGAGCAGGCGGAGGAGCAGCGTCGCCTCGCGGATTTGGAGTACATCCGAGCGCGAGAACTGGTGGCGTCTGGCGACGCGCCGGTCAGCCAGCGCGACCTCGCCGAGCGAACTCTACGTGGACTCGAAGGGGAAGCTCGGCGCGTGGTGGCCGCCACACTGGTTGCCGAGCAGGAATTGCGCGGAGCGAGGGCGACCTTTGCCAAACAAGTCGTGGCCACCGGGGGCGACGATATAGAGACGAGCGCACTAGAGACGAACACACCGGTCGAGGTGCGCTCTCCGATCGACGGTCGCGTTCTTCAAGTGATGCGGGAAACCGAAGGGCCGGTGGCGGCGGGAGTCGCGTTGGTCGAGCTCGGCGATCTCCGCGATCTCGAGATCGTCGCCGATTACTTGACCTCCGACGCGGTGCAGATCAGATCGGGGATGCCCGCGCGTCTCGAAGGGTGGGGGGGAGCCACTCTCTCCGCCCGCGTACGGCGCGTCGAACCGAGCGGAGTTACCAAAGTCTCCGCGCTCGGAGTGGAGGAGCAGCGCGTAGACGTGATCCTCGACCTCGATGACGCAGGTCTCGCGACCAACTCTGTGAATACCGGTCTCGGCGATGGCTTTCGGGTCGAAGTGCGGGTGGTGACATGGAGTGCGGAGAGCGTCCTCGTCCTCCCGGAAGGTGCACTGTTTCGTGGGAGCTCCGGAGACGGCTCGTGGGCGGTCTTTCGCTTCGAGACCGGCCGTGCAGTCGAGACGCCGGTGCGCATCGGCCATCGCAATGGACTCCAGGCAGAGATCCTCGAGGGAGTTCGCGAAGGGGAGGAGATCATCGTGCACCCGCCTGACGCGATCGAGGATGGGGTGCGGATTCGAGTGCGGGCCACTGAGGGCTAAATCAGAGGTCACGATTCGGGGTACCCCAGCAATCAGTGCGGTCTGTCGTGCCCTCTGATTTAGTGGCGCGAGTGCCTGCTCTCTCAGACCGCCCCGATCGCTCGCTCAAAGTCTTCGATCAGATCCTCGACCCCTTCGATCCCCACCGACACGCGCACCAGCCCATCGGTCACCCCCGCCGCCGCCCGCTCCGCGGGGGTCAACCCCGCGTGGGACGTGGTCGCCGGGCGCGTCACCAGCGTCTCCACCCCACCGAGGCTCGGTCCCGACGCTGGAATCTCCACCCGATCGATGAAATTGCGCGCGGCCTCAGTCCCCCCCGTCAGCTCGAAGGCGAGCATTCCGCTCATCCCGTCGAAGCAGCGCTTCGCGATTTCGTGATCGGGATGACTCTCGAGTCCGGGATAGTGGACCGCTTGTACACGCGGGTTCGCCTCGAGCGCCTCCGCGAGCGCCTGAGCGTTCGCGCAGTGCTGACGCATGCGGAGGGGAAGCGTCTTCAAGCCGCGATGGAGCAAGAAGCACGCATGGGGGTCGAGCATACCGCCGAGCTCGTTCAGTAACTTCGAGATCGGCTGAAGCGCACTCTCCGACCCTGCGATCACCCCCGCGACCAAGTCGGAGTGGCCATTCAGGTACTTCGTCGCGCTGTGCATGACGACATCGAATCCTGCCTCGAGCGGACGATACAACACCGGCGAAACGAAGGTCGCATCGATCAGTGATTTGAGCCCGTGCTCGCGGGCGAATCGCGTCACCCGATCGAGGTCGATCACGCGCGTCAGGGGATTGGTCATCGCCTCGACGTAGATCGCCTTGGTCTCGGGGCGCACCAGCGTGTGCCAGTCATCGAAGTTGTCGGGCCGAATCCAGTCGTAGGTAATGCCGTACCGCTCGAGGTGCGCCGTCACGAACATATGCGTGCCGCCGTAGAGCTGATCTTGGATCAAGAGGTGCCCCCCATCGGCAAGCACCGACAAGAGCACCGTGGAAATCGCCGCCATACCGCTCGCCGTCGGGATCGCCCGCTCCGCCCCTTCGAGCGCAGCGACCTTCCCCCCGACCGCGTTGTGATTCGGCAGATTGTTGAGGCGGGGATAAACAATGGAGTGGTAGTCCCCCGGTTCCCCCCGATGCTCGAAAACCGTCGCTTGGAAGATCGGGGGCACGGTCGCGCCGCAGATCCGTGGGACGGGATCCCCCGCGTGCACCGCGGTCGTATCGAGACTCCGGAATGGTCGCTTCTCCGCCAACAGAGCCTCTTTTCTAGAGGGCTTGCTTCGAGGCCTCTCGACACCAGAAGCCAAAACAGCCCCGTTCAAATGCCCGTGAATGCGAATCGCCTTCAGCTGGAAGGGGGCGAATTCCGATCCTATCTCCACGGGCTGTCAGTAGTGCGCACATCCTTGAAAGGATGACCGTTGCAGTTTTACAAGTGGACGCAGATTGGACTCTCGGCCGCCGTCGGAGCCATCTTGCTCTCCGGCTGCGCTTCTCGCCCGATCGAGCCAGGTCCGGGCCTCGGCAGCTTGTGGGGCCAGCTGGTACTCGCCCCTCCAGAGGGCTTCCAGTCACCCGCTCCCGGACCGAGCCAATACGGAGATCCGCGTCTGCGCGATGTTCGTCCCGTGGATCACGACTACCCCGGCTTCGCGGTCGTCTACCTCAGCGATCGCGCCCCCGTGAGCGACCCGTTGCCGATCGAGATCCGTTCTACCCGAACAGGAGTGCGACTGTCTCCGGAGTCTGGGGTCCTCGGGGTCGCGGGTACGGTGGCTGTGACGAATCACACCACCACCTCTCAGATCGTCTCCGCCCCTCGGCTAGGCCACCTCGAAAAACTCGAGCCTGGCGGGACGCTCGAGATCCTTGCGTCACAACCTGGCGAAATGGAACTCCACATCTTGGGAGCCGCGCCTCAGACCGCGCTCGTCTTTGTCAGCCCGGGCGCCTTCGCCATCTGCACCGAAGACGGCCGTTGGACCCTCAGCGACCAGACTCCCGGACCCGCTCGACTTCACGCGTGGCATCACCGCTACCCACCGACGATGCGAGCCGTCGACATTGTTGAAGGCCAGGTTCAAGAGGTCCAGCTCCGAGCGACAGTCACCCCTTCCGAGAATGCATTGTTGGTTGCACCATGAAAAGCAAGCTCGCCCTTACCTTCACATTCCGCTGGTTTGCTCTCGCGACCCTAGCGATTGCTTGCCTACCCCAGCCGCTCGGAGCTCAAGCTGAGACCGATCAGCGCATCGAACGGCTCGAGGAGCGGATCCTCACTCTCGAAGCCGGCTCCGGGAACACCAACTCGACCACGGGTCTGCCCGAGTGGCTCGAACAGTTCCGCATTTCGGGGAGCGCGAACATCGGATTCATCGACGCAGAGACCGACAGCTTCGAGGGTGAACGTTCCTTCAATGTGAAGGACGTGCGGCTCTTCATCGACACGAGTCTCGGCTCGGATGTGCAACTCGGGGAGACGCTGATCGTGCGCGATTTCGGCTTCTCGCTCGAACTGAACGCAGTCCGCCGCTCCACGTTCGGGCCGGACCTCCCCTCCGGGTTGCTGGGCGAAACCTACCTCGAAGCCCGAGGTATTCTCGACAGCGACTGGCTGCACCTCCAAGCAGGTCGATTCCAGCTCCCCCTCGGTGAGAGCTACCTGCGCTATAGCCGCGGCTACGGCGAGAAGGCGTTCATTTCCAACACGGTCGGAGGACCGTGGTACTGGGATGAAGGCGTGCGTTTTTTCGGAAACGCAGCGGCTGCCGATTGGGGATATGTCGCTTCGATCTCGGATGGGTCGACGTCCTTCAACGGAAACACCAATCAAGAGCCCCAGTACACTCTCAAGGTCTATGCCGATCCCGCCGACTGGCTGCATGTCAGTGCCACGGGATTGCTCGCAAACGAGGTGGGGTCGACCAGTTCGGGCGGCAGAAGTGCGCTCTGGCTGGGAGAGATGATCCCATTCTCGTTCGGCAGCCTGACTTCGGTCCCCAACTTCGATGGGGGGAGTGCGGTCGCCGACGGTCCGAACCAACTCGACGGAGTCAGCTTGTTCGGCGCGGACATCGTGATGCGCCCGGATGCATTCCAACAGATCTGGCTCGCCTACGGGGTGGTCGAGATCGACTCGAGCGGTTCTCGATCGTTTGACCGTCGCGTGACGTACTGGATCGCCGAGTACGTGATCCAGGGAGAACGCATCTCCCCGTCTTTCACTCCGTTCTACGCCGGAGTCCGAGCGAGTGGAATCGGGACGTATCACGACGAAGAGGGATACTTCAGCGACGTACGACTCCTTGGATCCCTCGGCTACAACTTGAGCTCTACCGAAGCCTACTCCGCTGTGGTGGGCTGGCACCTCGGCGAGCAGGTCGCCCTGCGAGCCGAATACACCGTCTACCAAAACAATGTCGTCTCCGGCGTAACACCTGCCATTCGCCACGCGGCAAATGACACCGACTACTTCAGCATCGAGCTCGGCATCAGCTTCTAGAAGCGTTGTTCTGGCACTACACACGAGTCGCGAAGGATCGCACCCGCGGAGAACGACGGAGCCCCCATGATCGCGTTGCCCATTCTGATCTCGCTCTCGATGCTCGCTCAATTCGGGAACGCACCAGAAACGCCGGCTGCCGACCCCGGATCGATGACGGGAACCGTCATCGTCGGGCTCGAGACCGCCACCGTCGAGCTAGCCCACCTCGGCCCGGTCGTCGCATATCTCGAGTGCCTAGGGAAGCCCCCCCTCTTCGAGCTTCCCGCGAAGTCCCCGAGGATCCAGCAGAAGAACGCGCGCTTCCATCCTGACTTCCTCGTGGTCACCAGGGGGCAAACGGTCGAGATGCCGAACGACGACAAGATCTACCACAACGTCTTCTCGTACTCGAAACCGAATGCATTCGACCTCGGGCTCTATCGACAGGGAACGAGTCGCTCAGTCAAGTTCGAGCACACGGGCGTCGTGAAGCTCTACTGCTCGATTCACGAGTCGATGAACGGGGTGATCTTCGTCGCTCCTTCGCCGTACTACACTCGCGTCGCGAAAGACGGGTCCTTCACCATCGCAGGAGTCCCTCCCGGCGAGTACCAGCTCTCGATTTGGTGCGAACGACTCCCCGTGAAGACAGTGAAGGTCGAAGTGAAGTCGGCTGAG